>DAOTZT010000124.1:0-7339 GCA_034434255.1 Anaerolineales bacterium
TGTCGTCAACTGTGGCAAAACAATCCCAAACTGTGGCACCCCCACCATTTCACCCATCTCCAACTGCTCCTCCTTTTGCTTCCAAAGCCACTGCTACACCACCAACATCTCCCCCCACCCAACCATCACCAACATCCCTTGTCCCTCAAACGCCTGGGGACCCTGGTACTGTGCTTCCTGCTCCAACTGTATTGACAACCTTTGCGAATACCGCTTTTGCGCAGCCCCCGGCTCCAACCAATACCAGATAAGATGCGGCAACTTTGGCTGCCAGCCCTACCCCACCTCAGGCGATGGCGGCGGCTCTGGTGGCGGCTCCACCTGCCAGCCCCTTTACTACTGCCGCCTCTCTGACCTGCAAACTTACCAAACTGCAAGCACCTGCGTCAAACGTTTACGTTGTTGATCCCAAACTGGCGTAAAAAAGCCTTTTAAACCACGGATTTCACCGATGGCACAGACATGCGGATGCTTTTTTGCGAACAAATCCGCCAAATCCGCGTAATCCGTGTTCGGGTTTCGGGTGTGTATTGTAGAGAGGCGATGCGAAACCCTGCCCCTCTCTTGTGCCGCTCAAGGCGTTTTGGTCGGAGTTTGACTTGGACGCGGCGTGCTCGTGGGCGTCGGCGTAATCCCTAAATGCTCAAAGGCTACCGTCCGCCACTCTTGCGGCATGGCCTCCTCAGGTAATTGCAACAGGCGCCGCCAGTAAGCCGCCGCGCCGTCCTTATTCGGAATAGCCTCCAGAAAAATGGCCTCCCAGTAATAACATTGTGCCCTGGTCTCGTCGGTCTGTGCCAGCGGCAAGGCCTTTTGGTCGGCCTGCATATAGGCATCTCCCGGTTTCCCCTGCCCAAAATAAGCCTTTGCCAGCCCCAGTTGTGCATCGAAATCCCTGGGATCATACGCAATGGCTTTCTCAAAGTCTTTTTCGGCCAGATTGAACTTTTCTAGATTCAGATAAGCCAGCCCACGCTGAAAATAGGCTTCTGCATTGCGCGGGTTAACCTCCAAAAAGCGGTCGAGAATGTCAATGGCCGATTGATATTCCCCAATCGAATTGTAGGCTGTGCCAAGGGCGAGAAAAGCGTGGACATCATCGGGTTCATAGACCAGGTAGGTCTGAAGCACAGCCGCCGCCTCGCCCGTCTGACCAGTGGCGACATACGCCTGGGCCAGGGTCAGGTAAACCGGCACCAGCGTCATATCCAGTTGATTGGCTTTGAGTGCCGATTGGAGCGCCTCTTCTGCCTCTCCCTGGGCCAGTTGCGCCTGGGCCAGGTACATCCACGCCAGGGGGGAATTGGGATTCAGTTCGATAGCCGTTTCCAGGTCCGACAACGCTTCGTCTGCACGGTCCCGATCAATGAGATAAGCCCCGCGTTCGATGTATGCTTCTGCAAAGAAGGGATCAAGCCCCACGGCCGCATCCAGGTCAGCCAGGGCATCGGCATCGGGGTCAAGAGCCAGATTCGCCCGGGCGCGCCCCAGGTAGGCCGGAGCAAAATTGGGATTGGCTTCAATCGCTTGCTGATAAGCATCGCGAGCCTTTTCATAGTTTGCTTCAAAACGATACGACTCGCCGATGTAGTAATACGCGTCTGCGGCAGTGGGCTCCTGACGCGTCACCAGTTCAAACTGAACGCGCGCCGTCTCATAATCCCCTTTGGCTAAAAATCGCAGCCCCGCCTCAAACGCGCTTTTCGTCAGAATCGGGTGTTCCGTAATGACATACAGAGGCGTGGGCGTGTACGTGGCAGGCAAGAAGAACGAGAGCGGCGTGGGGCCGAGAAAAGTCGGCGTTGCCGTACGGAAGAGCGGCGTATTGGTCGGCGTGTTTGAGACGGTAAACGTGGGACGATAGGTAGCAGTATGGTAAACAAAAGAGGCTCTGCCACTGCCCAGAAAGAGATTGTAACCACCCAGAAATAATCCACCTGCAACAATCAAAATCCCCACAATCACCAGAATCCGCACGAGGGGATTGGCCCATCCGCGCGGCTTTTCCACCTCTGGAAGGACAATTTCCTCCTGCCATGTCCGCCCTTGCTTGAGCGGGAAGGGGGGAGTGGCTTCATCGGGAGGCAATGCCCCCAAAAGGAGCAGACCACGTTTGGCGGCGCTGTTGGCAGGGTCCAGTTTGAGCGCAGTCTGGAGACAATACAGGCGTTCTCTGGGCGTATCAACCACCGCACTGAGCCAGACCCAATAGGTGGGGTTATTCTGGTCAGTCTTGAGCAAACGGGTCAGCAAGTCGCGCGCACGTTCGCGGTCTCCCTGGCGCACGGCTTCCTGCGCTTCCCGCAACATGGTATTTTCACCAGTGTCAGAGGAAAACAACTCTTCGTCGGCCATAAATTGAGTTTAGCACAGCCTTTCTCCTGGAGCAAGTCTTCCGCTGTCGTCCAGGGGAGGGGTATAATTTCGACATGCGTTCCTGCCTCCTCTGCGCCCTACTTTTACTTGCGCTGACTGCCTGCCGCCCATCCACCGCGCCGGTCGCAGACCTGGGACCTGCCGCCCCCTTCCAGACCGCCACCGCCTCCCCCACTGCAACTCCCCTGCCCACCCTGACGCAGATTTTTCTTCCCACTCCCACCCCCGTCCTGTATCGCATCCAACCAAACGATACGTTGCTGGCAATTGCCCAGCGTTTCGGCGTGTCCCTGCAGGACTTAATGGCCGCTAACCCCGGCGTCCAGCCTGCGGCGCTGATTGTCGGACAGGAATTGCTGATTCCCGTCAACGGTGCGGCTGCAGAACCGACCCCTACGCCTGCTCCCTTGACTGTCCAACAGGCAAACTGCTGGCCCGACCCAACCGGTGGAGGCTGGTGTTTTGCATTGGTTTACAACCCTTTTGCCGAAACACTGGAGAACATCTCGGCCCAATTCATTCTTTTAAATGAGCAGGGCACCCAAATTGACACCCAGATCGCCTATGCCCCGCTCGATATTCTGCCGCCTGGCGCCTCCATGCCCTTAGGAGTCCATTTTGCCACCCCCTTCGATGGAAACATGACGCCCCGCGTGCAGGTATTGACTGCCATTCGCCTGTTGCCGGGCGATCAGCGTTATCTGCCAGTCAGCCTGCAGAACACCTTACTGCAAGTGGAGGCCGGAGGACGAACCGCCCAAGTTTCCGGTCAGATTTCCCTGACGGAATCCAAAGACCCCGCTCGCACGGTCTGGATACTGGCAATTGCCTATGACCGAAACGGCACTCTGGTCGGTTTTCGCCGCTGGCAAGCAGACAAACCGCTCGAAGCAGGGGAAAAATTGACATTCGCGTTTCCCATTTCCAGCATCGGGCCAGCCATTGAACGGGTGGAGTTCCTGGTTGAGGCACGGCCTTGATGCCAGCGACACCGGTAAACAAAAGCGGGGCACATTTCCATGTGCCCCGTTGCTATTAATCCATCCAGTCAGTCCAGCAATCGTAGATTTCTCCCTGCGGCGTCTCCACTTGAGCCGGCCAGTTCTCCTCATTGAGCGTATAGTTATCCAGGACATCCTGCACCTGTTCCAGGGCTTTTCTCGCCCACGCCCCAGAGAAGGTAAACGCCCGCCAGTTTTGTTCCGGTTCGGAGCGGAAAGAGGCCCGCGTCCGGCAAACCAGCGCCGCGCCGACCGCATCGCGCGTTTCTGCCGGCAGACCCTCGTCCTGCACCGCCGCGACCAGGTCCGGGACCGAATCGGAGGAGAGTGACGCCAGGTAGGCCACATCCAGGTCATCGCCCCGCACAGCACGGGCCACATTCTGGCGGACGATGAAGCCATCCACGTTCATCAGCGTCAACGTCGCCGCGAAGCCAATGGAGACCAGCACCGCCGCCAGTGCAAAAGCGCGTTGCCGCCGCAAAATCTCCAGGAGCACGACCAGGGCCAGCAGCACGCCCAGCCAGATCATGAAAACATGAGTGTACGTCCGCAAGCGAGTAAATCCGTAGGCCGCCTCGTAGAGCAGCAGACGCTGGAAGGCCGAGACGAGCATCACCCCCACCAGCACCACCAGCAACAACCCCAGCCCAGAGAAAGCCCAGCGCTCGGCGGCGTTCTCACGCCGGGCAATTGCGCTCAGCCCCAGGAAAAGCATCAGGCTGAAGAACGCTACCGCCACCAGTTCGCCAAAGCCGCGGCGGGCGTATTCGGCATAGGTATAGCCCTCCACCCCGATATTGGTCTGCCCGCCGAAGAAATACTGAAACTGGATGACCACGAACGCCCCAAAGAGCAGGTTCACCGCGCCCAGCACGATCGTCGTCTCGGTGAATCCCAGGAAGGGCGGCACGAGCGGTTTCTCCACGCCGATCAGTTTCTCATCGCGGCTCTTCTGGCCGGCATGTAAAATCGCCCCGGCCAGGGCATATGCCAGAATCAAAATATAGAAAGCGCGAAAGATGTACTCCGGCAGGCGTTCCAGGCGAAAGAGTTGCATGAAGTCGTGCAGACGGGCTGCAAACACCACGTCGGCAGACGATAACAGCGCCGCGAACACAGCCACAATCGGCAGAGCAATCAAGATGCCGCGTACCACAGCCCATCCCCGCTTCTTCAACGACCCTGCACCTGCCTGCGGCTGACCAGCCTTTGCCGCATCACTGGCATTTTTCCGCTCCTCCAGCGCGACGAGAAGCGGACGGGCCACCATGCTCCCGGCCAGTTTGACCAGATTTGCCACATAGTCCGAAAGGCTGTATTGCATCCAGCGCCCGCCAAGATAAGTGACGGCCAAAAGCCCCAGCAGCGTCAGCGAGAAGGCGCTCGCCAGGAAAACGCTCATCGGCTCGCGGCGGACAGCGGTCATCGCAGCGAAAAACAAAATCGGAACAAGCAGAAGCAGCGATTTCCAGGCTGGCTTGCTCCCATTTGAGAGCAAAACCAGTAACCCACCGCCGAGGCACAGCAGCACATAGATAGCAAAACTGATGCCCGAGGCGTAATCCCAAAAAAGGAAATCGAAGGTCCAACCCAGAAACAGGGCCATGATCCAGAGTAAATTAATGCGCTTCATAGCACCTCCTTACCAAAATTTCGCCTATCGTAGTCAGCCGCATCTGGCAGCAACTCACACTCCACTATCAAAACATCTCAAAAGCATGCGGGCAATTATAGGCGCAGACTCTTCGTTTGCACAGAGACGAAGCCATCCCACTGAAACTCCCCTGCACAGCCCCGTGCGAGCCGTCTCCTTTGATTTGCCAGGGAAGTGCGTGGTTTTCTCAAAGTCAAATCTTTCACCGCAGAGCCGCTGAGAACGCACAGAAAACCACAAAAAATCTCTGCGAACTCTGCGTCTCAGCGGTCAAAATTCTCAATTGCCGCGTTTTGCACAGGGCATCAACGGACTTTGAGAAAACCATAAGGGAAATGAGTCTGAGGATTGACGCCGTTTGGGATTTATGATAACCTATGTCCCCTTAGACTGACCAGTCAGTCTATTCAGCCATGGACAAATCTACTTCCTCCTCTCAAGAAACTCGCAACCGCATTCTCGAAGCGGCGGTACGCGTCTTTGCCAGCAAGGGCTACCACGACACCCGGGTGGACGACATCGTTGCAGAATCGAACACATCCAAAGGTTCATTCTATTTCTACTTCCCCAGCAAGCAAGATATTTTCCTCGCCCTGGTAGATACCTTTGCCGACCTGCTCGAAAGTCGCCTGCGCGCTCGCCTCGAGGCAGAGACCTCGGGGGTGGCACGCGTCGACCTGGCGTTGCGCGTCTGCCTGGAAACGTTCGGCCAATACCGCGCCCTGGCCAAGATCGCCCTCGTCCAGGCCACCGGGCTGGGACACGTCTTCGAAGAAAAGCGTCGTGCCGTGAACGACCGTTTCATCGCGTTCATCAAGAAAAACCTTGATGAAGCCGTGGCCGAAGGCGGACTCCCCGCCCTGGATACCGAGATTGCCGCCTGCGCCTGGATGGGTGCCCTGAATGAGATCGTCCTGCGCTGGGTCTATACAGGACAACCCGACCCCCTCCGTGCCCTCCCGGCGTTGCGAAGACTGTTTCTGCAAAGCGTGGGAGTGCCAGAAGAAAAAATCCAGGAAATTGAGAAAAAGACAGACTAACCCTAAAGTCAAAAAGCAGAGCATTTGAACGCAATCAGCCCGCGAGAAAGAATGCTCTCTTACAACCAAAAAATCTTACAAATTTTTATAAGGAGATCCATTCACATGAAACTTCACACCACTTTCTTGCTGATCGTCCTGATGGCAATGCTGCTTGGTGGGTGCGCACCCGCCGCCCCGACCACCGCGCCGGAGACGGCCGCGCCCGCCACCGAGGTCCCGACCGAAGCGCCCGCCCAGGAAATCATCACCCTGAAAATTGCCGTCTTGCCCATTATTGACACCCTTCCCATGTACGTTGCCCAGCAAGAAGGACTGTTCACAAAATACGGCGTCAACGTTGAGTTCGTCCCCGTCGCCTCTGCTCCCGAACGCGATCAACTTCTCGCAGCAGGCCAGGCCGATGGCACCATCAACGAAACGCTGGCTGTCATGAATTTCAACCGAGACAGCATCCAAATGCAAGTCGTGCGCTACGCCCTCGTCCCGACCGAGGGGCACGGACACTTCTTCATCCTCGCCTCTGGCCAGAGCGGCATCACCGATGTGCAGGGGCTGAAGGGCGTCGAAATTGGCGTCTCGCAGGGCACCGTCATTGAGTACGTGACCGAGCGCTTGCTGCAGGCAGAAGGCTTCACCGCCGACGAAATCAAGACCATCGCCGTGCCCAAGATCCCCGACCGCATGGCCCTCCTGGCCTCCGGTGAACTCAAGGCCGGCGTGATGCCCGACCCCCTGGCCTCGCTGGCAGTCATGCAAGGTGCCGTGAACGTACTGGACGACTCAAAACACCCCGAATACGGCTTTAGCGTCATCTCCTTCCGCAAGGACGTGATTGACGCTCACCCCGAGGCCATCAAAGCCTTCCTCGCCGCCATCGAAGAGGCGACAAACCTGCTCAACGCCGATCCGGCCAAATACAGCAACGTGCTGAGCGAACAGAAACTCGTCCCCGAACCGTTAATCGGCAAGTTTGTCGTCCCGCCGTTCCCGGCCGCGGGTGTCCCCACCGAAGCCGAGTGGGCCGATGCCCTCGCCTGGGCCCAGGAAAAAGGGATCGTGACCGGCGAGGTCTCTTATGCAGATTCGGTCAACGCCACCTTCTTGCCCTAACATCTCAAATTGACACCAATCTGGTAACTATTCAGCCATCCACTCGAAACAGGGGTGTCACTGCGAACGAGCGCTTTTTGCGAGTGAAGCAGTCTCCCAAAGCATGGTTTTTCCTGTTCAACACGAGATTGCTTCGGGCAAAAAACGCCCTC
>DAOTZT010000125.1:0-4483 GCA_034434255.1 Anaerolineales bacterium
CAAAAGGAATAGGATACCGCTTACTTGCATGAGCGCGACTAACTCGTGGGATAATAACTGGAGATGTGTTTACAATTAGAAATCGCCCTTCTTTTGTAATTCTGTGTACTTCATTGAAAACTTCCATCAAAAAATCTAAGTAGGCATTGTAACTAACATAAATCGAATAATCTCTGGCGTTGTAGTAAGGCGGAGATGTAAACGTCAGGTGCACAGATTCGTCGGGCACATATTTCAGAACTTTTCTCACGTCTCCGTTAATAACTGTATCTTTTAGAAAATCTGGACTTGTTGGGTGGGGAATAGATGGCAAAACTTTACCATTTCTAGAAAATTCACGTCTTATAACACTCTGAATCATTTCGTTGGGATGATTTTTTAACTCAACAAGTTTAGATTTGATGTTTTCGTCATTTTTGAAAACTAATAATCCACGAATGGCTTGAAGCACAACTTTGGGGTCGTTGTCACTCAAAAACGCTATAAGCATATTCTCTGCTGGTTTTAAGCGCATTCTTCCGATTGAAGAAACTGCTTCCCTTCTGACCATTGAATTTGGGTCGCGCTTTGCTATTTCATACAACAATCCTAAGTAATGGGCTTTACAAATTTTGCCAATATTTTTTACTGCCCAAAAGCGTATATCGCTGTTGGGATGATGAGTAAATGGTATTAGGTGTTCTCCATCAAAATTACTAGGTAGAAAACCAAGATTTTCCAAAATAAATAGCAACTCCCGATTGTCTAAATTTCCTTGTAGAAGTTTATACAATTCGGGCAAATTATTTTTTTTCAATTCACTGATTTGCTCTTTAGTTATCATTGTTCGGGAGTAGTTAAGTTTATGGTTTGGCATAACTATAATATTTTACCCCTCATCATATCTTATTTGGAAGTTGTGGGCTAACTATGGTTTTAACTGCAGTTCATCACATAACTGCTTATAGACATCAAACGACAAAATTTTGCATAAATTTAGACATCTGCATACTAAACCGCAAAAAATTCTCATCTCATTTTCATCTTTACCCCATCATACACGCAAGCAAATCTAGAGTCAAGCCCCCTGGCCTTTCGCGCCGGTCAGTGCATCCAGCAGAGCACTCTCTTCGGCCTGGCTGCTAATCTCCCCATCCAGCCACGCATCGCGCAGCCGACGCAGAATTTTCTGATAGCGGGGACTAGGCTGCAGGCCGCGTTCCTTCAGCGTGTGACCAGTGACGCCCGGCTTGATATGCCGCCAGCGGAGCAGGTAATTCTCCAGCACAGCCCGCTGCTCAGCCGGAGCCGCCAGCCAGGCAGCGAAAACGCTCATCAGCGGTACATCCTCCAGCCGGGCCACCACCGCGCTCGGCCTGGCCGAAACCAGTCCAGGCAGATCGGCGCGCAGATCGTGCGTGGCCAACAAGGCCGCCCGCAAAGTCACCGGCAGACGCAAGCGGGCAGAGACAACATGAATCTGATCGCTGGGGAGCGAGGAAAGCCAAAGGAGATAACCCAGCGCCCGTCGGCGCGGCACCTGCCGCAGGTCTGGCAACGTGCCCCACGCCGGGGGCGGAGTTTGCTCAAGACCCGCTGCAAGCAAGGCGCGAAGCGAATCATCCCAGGGAATCGCCGGATGTATTGCCTGCAACAACCCCAGTTCAGCCAATCGCGAGAGCATGGCAACCGCCGCCGGCTCGTCGAGAATCAGGTCAATTTCATGACCGATACGCTCAGGAGACAGTTTTTCGAGCAAAGGCCGGGCTTCTGTCATCAGTTGCAGCGTGCGCGCCTCGATGCGAAAGCCAAAACGCTGTTCGAAGCGCACCGCCCGCAACATGCGCGTCGGATCGTCCACAAACGAAAGTGAGTGCAGAACACGCACCAGGCCAGCGCGCAGGTCAGCCAGGCCGCCCCAGTAATCCAGCAGTTCACCGTAGTGACGCCCATCCAGGCGCAAAGCCAGGGTGTTGATCGTAAAATCGCGACGATGCAGGTCCAGTTTGATCGAACCACGCTCCACGGTCGGCAAAGCGGTCGGACGTTCATAAAACTCAGTCCGGGCAGAAATAAAATCAAGAAATTCGGGCAAAGCCGACGAGTCGCGGATCCCCAGGCGAGAGAGATCCAGCCCCTGGTGCAGGAACCATTTGGCCGTTCCAAAGCGGCTATGACTGATCACCTGCCCACCATAGCGACGAGCCATTTCGCGCGCCAGGGTGATGGCGTCGCCCTCCACCACCAGGTCAAAGTCCAGACTGGGACGGTCCAGCAGCAAGTCCCGCACGAATCCACCGACGATGTAGAGAGCCACATTCAGCCCCGCGGCAGTCTCGATGATGGCTTTGAGCAGAGACATTCGCTCGGGAGGCAACGCCTGCTCCAGTCTGGATGCCAGGCTGCGGGTCCGACCCCCGGACGGGGAAGGCGGGGCGAGCGTCTTAAGCAGGTCGGTGCGGGTAACGATCCCGATAATCTTCCCACTCTCGTCAGCAACCGGCACCTGTCCCCAGCCGCTATCGGTCATGACCATCTGAAGATGCTGAATCGAATCAGAAGGATGGACAACCACCTCGCCGGCTTCCATCAAACTGGCTGCGGTGAGATTGAGTTTATGCGCCAGGGCACGATCCACCGCGCGACGGGTCAACAGCCCAACCACACGCCCATCCTGGACCACCGGGAAGCCTTCATACCCATAGCGCTGCATCAAACGGGCTGCTTCGCGGGCTGGGGTGGACGGGCTGAGCAAACGCGGTCGCCTGGACATCATTTGACCCACCGTCACCGAGGGGCGGACAAAACGCGGCAAAATCTCAAGTAACTCTGCCTCCAGCGCAGCGAGCGTTTCGGGACCCGGAGGCCGGTCCGCCGGGCGGATGAGAGCGGCCGCAGCCCGATCGTGGCCCCCGCCGCCAAAATGGGCGGCTATTGCCGAAACATCAATTCCATCAGAAGTCGAGCGCGCCACCAGCCGTGTCCCGTCGGTGGTGGTCACCAGCACGAAGAGAGCGTCGGGGTCAAGCAAGTCCCGCAGTTTGTGGGTCAGACTGGAGACTTCCTCAAGCGAACCGGAGGCATCTCCGCAGGCCGTGACGATGCGGTAGCCGTGAATCTGGTGCGTCCTGGCATTGGCGACAAGTTGTTCATAGATGGCACGTTGTTCAGGGGAAAGCGGCGGGTTGAGGAATCTGGAAACCGTGCGCAGGTCCGCGCCCGCTTCGAGCAGAAAAGCAGCAGCACGCGCATCGCGCGCCGTCGTGCGGACGTAAGTCAAAGACCCTGTATCCTCATAAATTCCCAGCAAAAGCAGGGTGGCTTGCAGCATGGTTAACTCAATTTCGTTTTCAATGAGTTGTTCCACCATGAGCGTAGTGGTCGCGCCGATTTCTTCCACCTGCACCTGCCATTCGCCAGGCAAGCCCGGACGCAGGGGGTGATGATCAATCACGCGCACGCGCGTGGCCGCGTTCATCCCCTTGAGCGTAACCAGCGATTGCGTATCAACAAGGGTGACCGCCTCGACCGTCCCGGCGGGCAGATCGCGGGCATCAACAAAGGGAAGTTCCGAACCGTAGAGGGTCAGGAAGGAGCGCACATTGCGGTTGACGCGGCGCGGCAAGACAGGGATGGCAGCCTCATCCAGCAGAGCCGCACCCAGTTGTGAGGCAACCGCATCGAAATCGGCTTGTTCGTGGGTCAGGATGACGCGCATGGGTAAATTGTACACCAATTCACGCCCTCAAGACCGTAAGAGAACGCCTCGTTTGATGTACAAAAAAGGCCTGCCTGCCCTGCCATAATCGGGTATAATCTGCACGATGAAATTGAACCCGCTCCCCGCCCCTGCTCCCTGATCCCCTGCCAGGTCTGGCCAGGTGCGGCTCGTCATGCAAGCGGCTCCCAGACCTGGAGAGCCGTTTTCGTTTGTACCAAGATCGGACGCCAGCCCACAGACGGCAGACCGCCACCAACCATACCTTCACCATGAACCACCTTCCCTTAACCATCCCCCAGTTGACCGAACGCATGCATGCCTTCGTCCGCTCCAAAGGCTGGTACGAGCCAGGAAGTCCGCGCCCACAGACCCCGCGCAACCTGGCCATCTCGCTCTCACTGGAGGCAAACGAGGTACTCGAACATTTCCAGTGGAGCGAGGAGGCGCAAGACAAAGCCGAACTCGCTGGCGAACTCGCCGACGTTGCTTTATACTTGCTGCAACTGGCCTCCATTTCTGGCATCGACCTGGAACAAGCCATTCTCAACAAACTGGAGAAAAACGCCGAACGGCAATGGCCGTGAGATTTGCCTCGCCTGCAAAAAGGTCTTGAACCACAAAGGACACAAAGTATACAAAGAATTTCTGGAAGGGTAACTATTCAGCCATCCACTCGAAACAGGGGTGTCACTGCGAACGAGCGCTTTTTGCGAGTGAAGCAGTCTCCCAAAGCATGGTTTTTCCTGTTCAACACGAGATTGCTTCGGGCAAAAAACGCCCTCG
>DAOTZT010000126.1:0-9895 GCA_034434255.1 Anaerolineales bacterium
CCCGCCGCCGATGTGGACTCGGCCCGTGAGCAACTCGCCACCCGTGTGCCGGCCCTGCTCGAGGAACTGCATCTCACCCACGGCGGCGTCCGAGTCGCCGCGACCCCGCGCCGGCTCGCCGTTTTCGTGGCCGATCTCAGCCCCCAGCAGCCCGACCGCGAGTCCCTCGTCAAGGGGCCGCCCGCCGATAAGGCCTTCGACCCAAGCGGCAACCCCACCCCCGCTGCCCAGGGCTTTGCCAAAAAGAACGGCGTGGCCGTGGCCGACCTGCAAATCCGCGAGGACGCGCCAGCGGGCGGCAAATACGTCTTCGCCGTCGTCAAGCAAACCGGACGCCCCGCGCCCGAAGTCCTGGCCGAGGCGCTGCCCAAACTCATTGCCGAAATCAAATTCGAGAAGTCCATGCGCTGGCTGCCGCCGTCCCGCCTGGCGGAAAATGAAAACGCGGTCGCCTTCTCGCGCCCCATCCGCTGGCTGGTGGCCCTCTTCGGTGACACGGTCATCCCCTTCGAGTATGCCGGCCTGGTCAGCGGCAACGTCAGCCGCGGATTGCGCCCGTATGATTCGCCCGAAATCCCCATCCCTTCTGCCGACCGCTACTTCGACCTCATGCGCGAAGCGGGCATCGTTCTGGACAAGGAAGAACGCAAAGCCTCCATCGTCGAACAGGTCAAACAGGCCGCAGCCCAGGTGGGAGGCGAAGCCATCATCGAAGAAGACCTGCTCAATGAAGTAGCGAACCTGGTCGAAAAACCCACCGCCGTCCTGGGCGGCTTCGACCCCGAATTTTTGCAATTGCCGCGCGAAGTGCTGATTTCGGTGATGAAAAAACACCAGAGATATTTCCCTGTGCAAAACGTTCAAACGTTCGAACGTTCCAGCGTGCCTTCCTCCCACCCTGAAACATCGAACGTGGAACAACGGCGAACTCTGCTTCCGCACTTCATCGCCATCCGCAACGGCGACGACCAGCACCTCGACCTCGTCCGCCAGGGCAACGAACACGTCCTCGGGGCGCGCTTTGCCGATGCCAACTACTTTGTCCGCGAAGACCTGAAACACCACCTCGAAGACTTCCGCCCCAAACTGGCGGGTCTCACCTTCCACACCAGACTCGGCTCCATGCTCGACAAATCCGAGCGCATCCTCAAGCTGGCCGAAGAACTGGCAGTTATGCTTGGCCTGGACGGCGTTCAACGTTCCAACGTTCAACGTGCCACTTTCCTCGCCAAAGCCGACCTCGCCACCCAAATGGTGACCGAAATGACCTCCCTGCAAGGCATCATCGGGCGCGAATATGCCTTGCGCAGCGGCGAGAAGCCCGAAGTGGCGGAAGCCATCGGCGAGCAGTACCGGCCCGTCCCCAAGACGAAAGTGGGGCTGGCCCTGGCCCTCGCCGACCGGCTCGACTCCCTCGTCGGCCTCTTTGCGGCGGGTCTCGCCCCAACGGGCGCGAAAGACCCCTTCGGTCTGCGGCGCGCCGCCATTGGCATTGTCCAGCCGCTCATCGAGCACGACGCCGACTTCGACCTGGCCGAGGCGGTGAAAAAGTCCGCAGCGACGCAGCCGATCGAGGTCACGCCCGAAACGCAGAAACAGATTCTCGAATTCCTGGCAGGGCGCCTCTCGGTCGTCTTGAAGGAGATGGGCTACCGTTACGACGTGGTGGACGCCGTCCTGGCAGAGCAATCGAACAACCCCGCCGGTTCGGCGCGGGCGGTCAGGCAGTTGCAGGCGTGGGTCGAGCGCGAAGACTGGCGCGAGATTTTGCCTGGCTATGCCCGCTGTGTGCGTATTCTCCGCGCGGCGGGAGGAGAGCAGAGAATAGAAAGCGGAGAACAGAGAATAGAGAGCAGAGAACAGTTGTTGAGGGAAGAGGAAGAGCGGAATTTGTATCAGGCGTTACAGACGGTCAACCACCAGCCGGCCACCATCAACGAACTTCTCGAAACCATTGTAGCCCTCCTCCCTGCCATCAATGCTTTCTTTGACAAAGTGCTCGTAATGGCCGAAGACGAAGCCGTACGGCAAAACCGCCTGGCGCTGGTCGGACAGGTTGCCGACCTGTCCAAAGGCCTGGCCGACTTGAGCAAACTCGAAGGATTCTAGTCTCGCTCGGGCCAGGTTAGCGGCTTGTCAGGAGAATCCATGAACTCACCTTCTCCAAATGCTGTTGACCTTGCCGAACTTCTCATTCAAGAGGGCAAAAAGCAGGAAGCCCGCGCCCTCTTGGCGGCATATCTCAAGCGCAACCCCACCTCGGCGCGGGCCTGGTGGGTGCTGAGTCAGGTGGTAGAGACGCCAGCGCAGGAACGCGATTGCCTGGAGCGCGTTCTGGTGCTTGAACCAGAACACGCCCAGGCCCAGGCACGTTTGGCTCAACTGCGCCCTCCGCCGACCAAACACGTCAAACCGTTCACGGCCTCTCTACCCTCGGAACGCGTGGAAAAACCGGTGACGGTTCCCCCGCCCCCTTCGACTGCCCCGCAGAAAGAACAAGAACCATCGACTCCGGCCTGGGCCTCTCGTCCCGTCCCCGATCTGAAGCCTGCTTCTCCGGAACGGAAGCCGGCCGCGTCCGATTCACAATTTGCCCCACCCTTCCCCCCCGCGCCAACAGCCGCATCCCCAACCGTTTCGCCTGGATCGCCTCCTCCTTTTCCGCCGGCCGGATCCTCGGCTACAGAACCGAGTTACGTCCCGCCCTGGGCTGAGCCTCCCGCTCCTTCCGCGGGAAATGAGTCTCCGGTCCAGAAACCGCCGCGCCGCAAGAAATTTGGCGTTTTGCAGATTGTGATGATTTTCATTCTCTTGTGTCTGGTGTTTGCAGCAGTGGCCTTTTTTGCTTTGCAAAAGTTGGGCCAAACCGTGGCGGACGATATCTATGCTACGCAGACGGTTGCCTGGTTGCTGACCTCCCGCCCTCTACCGACGCTGGAGCCATCCTGGACATTTACTGCTCGCCCGTCCCTGACCCCCACCGAGACCCTGGTGCCGACCGAAACACCGACGCTTACTCTCACTTCCCTCTACACGCCGACTGAAACAGCCATTCCGACGAACGCCATTGGCCTGGTGGTGGGCAAGTACCCACCCGATTTTACGCTCCGTAACGCCATCACGGAGGAATCTGTCACCCTTTCAACCTATTTGAGCAAGCAGCCGGTGGTCTTGTTCTTCTGGGCGAGTTGGTGCCCGTTTTGTAAGAATGAAATTCCGTATCTGCAAAACGTATATCAGCGCTATCAGGCGGATGGGCTGGTTGTTCTGGCGATTGATCCTGATCCAGACGATCCATTGAGCAGCGTGGTTCAGACAATCAACGAGTATGGAATGACCTTCCCGGTTCTTATTGACCCAACGGGAGAGATCGGTCAGCAATATGCGATTGAATCTGTCCCCTATCATATTTTCGTTGGTCGAAGCGGACGGATTGTTTCGGTCGCGAAGGGGGATCTTTCGCAAACGTCGCTGGAAGGACAGGTTATGAGCATCATGCGCGTCTTCCCCACTTCGACGCCGTGATGCGAACCAATTTGTGCGCCGGTTCGATGACGCCTCCGCTTGTTCGTTCAAAGCGGGGGCGTTTTTTCACACACCAGCATGATGGCGGTAGCAACGTGACGCGCGGAAGGCGAGACCCGGTTCAGGTAAAAGCGGTCGAGCAGGAAATAGCGCCAGATCCCGAACGTTTCCAGAATGCGGAAGCGTTGACCGGCCTGCTGATGCCAGAAAAGGCGTTCGCGGCGGTGGACGTGGGTAGGATCGCTGTCCAGCCGCTTCACCAGCCACCCTAGCGGCCCGTCGTAGACCGGTACGGCCAGGACCAGCAGGCCGCCCGGCCGCAGGAGGTCGTCCAGGTTTTGCCAGGCCGATTCCAGGTCGGGAATGTGTTCGAGGACATCGAAGCAGGTGATGATGTCGTATTGTTCGCTGGCGGGTAATTTTCCCAATTCCCCCTGAAAAAAGGTCACGTCGGGCGCAAGCAGGGCCCTGGCTTGCTCGATGGCGTAATGAGAAACGTCACAGCCGCTGCACCGGTAAAATTGCCTGGCCTGTTGTAAGAACAATCCCAGTGCACAGCCAATATCGAGCAAGGTGCCGCTTTGGCGAAAACCGCGGATGACTTTGAGGAAGGCGCGCCACTTGTAAGGGGGATTCCGCCGGTGATAATTCCCGCCATACTGGGTGAGGAAGTAATCCTGCTCGAAAGGGTTATCTGGCATTGTCCCTGCGGAGGCGATGAACTTTTTCGCGCCAGGCCAGGCGCAGGGTCTCGCGGATGGTCTTGGATACGTTCATTTTGCTTTTGCCGCGCTTGTTTTCGTAGTGCAGCACCAGCGGCACTTCAGTCATCACTGCGCCCAGGCGGTTGAGTTTGAGCAGGATGTCCACCATGCAACTGAAGCCGGACTGGCTGATGAACGCCTCGCCCCAAAGATCAAAGGCGCGGCGGAGGATGGAAGCCCGATAGGCGCGGTAGCCGCAACTGTAGTCGCGCACGCCGCGAATGGGGAGCAGAATTTGAAACAACCAGCGCATCCCCGTACTGAGAAATTCGCGCCAGGGTGAAAGCCCCACGACACGCGCCCCCGGCTGGTACCGCGAGGCGATGACCACGTCATTGCCGCCTTCGAGGGTGTTGATCATGCGCGGCAGAAGGCCAGGGGTGTGGGTATTGTCAGCGTCCATGGTGACGATGATGTCGTCATCGGTTGCCAGGTCGAGGGCGCGCAAGAGCCCGGTCTTGAGCGCCTCGCCCAGGCCGCGGTTTTGCGGGTGCTGGACGAGGAGCGTGTTTTCGTCCTCCAGGGCGCGGACGCGCGCGGCGGTCCCGTCCGCGCTGCCATCGTCCACGACAATGACTTTCACCGGCTCGAGAAATCGTTTGCGGGCCACGGCGCGGATTTGTTCGATGAGCGGCGTAATGACTTCTTCTTCGTTGTAAGCCGGTAGTACCACCAGGATCATGGTTTTGCTTCCCCTTGGATTTCTTCGATATAAGCCTTAATCGCCGGAATAGCGGTCAGTTTGTCGTAAAAGAAGTTGTTGACGATGTTGATGACTTCAGCGCGGGCGGCTTCGGCCTCGGCTGTCAGCCCCTGACGGGTCTCCATGTGGTCGAGGGCGCGGCGCAATTTCATCAGGTGGCGCACGATAGCGGTCTCCTTGTCTCCTTCGAGGGCGCGGATGACCGAGACGATCAGTTCATCTGCCTGGGCGCGAACGGTTTCGACGTCAATGCTCGAGCCGGGGTAGGAACATTCGTCAATGGTGCGAATGAGTGCCCAGACCTGGTAGAGCATGGAGGCTGGTTCGTCGAAGAGTTCTCGGAGGTAGGCCGCTTCCTCGTAGTGCCCGGTCAGGCGGAAGACGTTGTACATGCGCTTGGCCGCCTTGCCGTAGTTGATGTCTTTGGTCAGGTATTTTTTGACCTCGCGCTGCAACTGTTCCACGTACTCATCCAGGGCGTCGGCTGAGACATGCTGGGCGAGTTTGGAAAAGATCGGCACTGATTCGGCTTCGAGATAAACTTCCTGGAAATAGGGGTCGAGGTAACCGTCCAGGGGGGTGATGGTGCCGTCTGGGGCTTCCCAGGTGACGTCGAGCATGTTGCTGGCGTTGGCCAGCTGGCCGCGCGGCGGGTCGGCTACCGATAGATAACAGCGAATACTGACCAGGGTTTGGCCCGGCCGTTTCCACATCTACCGAGATATAGCATGCACTGTTTATGGCTGTCATGGTTTTGGCTGGTGTCCTCGTGTGGATATGGCTATTCTACCCTATCAGGCAGGTTTTGGCTTGCCTGTTTGTGGATTTTGTCGCAACGAGCAGGGGGAGCAGTGATGGTTGACCGTTGCGCCGCATCTCATCTGCGTCTATAATCAACATCATTGAATTGCCTTTTTCTTCTGCATAGTGCGCCAGGCAGGAGGCTTGTGCCGGCATTGCGGAAGAAATTCCGCCTGAATTCCCAGCAGTCAACATACCTTCATGAGCCAGATAGACGAAATCAAAGCCCGCATAGACATTGTCGATCTGATCGGCGAAACCGTGAAACTGCGCCGCTCAGGACGCAACTACGCTGGCCTGTGCCCGTTTCACAACGAGAAGACGCCGTCCTTCATTGTCTCGCCTGAGCGCCAGACGTGGCACTGCTTCGGGCAGTGCAACGAGGGCGGTGACATCTTCAAGTTTGTCATGAAGAAAGAGGGGTGGGATTTTGGCGAGGCGCTGCGTTACCTGGCCCAGCGGGCAGGCGTGCAACTGGAAGAATACCGTGCCCGCCGGCCCGAAGAAAAGGAAGAACACGCCCGTCTCCGTCAGGCGCTTGAAGAAGCCCTCACCTACTTCCGCCATCAACTGCTCCACACCGAGGAGGGCCGCACGGCGCTGGCTTATCTGCGGGAGAAGCGTCACCTGAGCGATGCGACCATCGAGACCTTTGGCCTGGGCTACGCTCCCCGCGGCTGGGATAACCTGCTCAGGCATCTCACTGCTCGCGGTTACAGCGAGCAGGAGTTGCTCGATTGTGGCCTGGTCTCGGTCCGCGAAACGGAAGGCGAGACGACGGTCAGCGAATCCCGCCGGATGTTTGACCGCTTCCGCGAGCGCATCATGATTCCCATCCGCGACGCCGAAGGCCGCATGGCCGGCTTTGGGGCGCGGATTGTGAAGCCCGAGGATTTCCCGAAATTCCTGAACTCTCCTGAGACTCCGCTCTTTTCAAAAAGCCATATTTTGTATGGCTTTGACCGGGCGCGTAAGGCCATCCGCGCGGCCAATCAGGCGGTGATTGTGGAGGGCTATCTGGATGTGATTGCCCTGCACCAGGCCGGTTTTGAGAATGTCGTCTCGCCGATGGGAACGGCCCTGACCGAGGACCAGTTGCGCCTGCTCAAGCGGACTACCCGGCACATCGTCCTGGCCCTCGACCCCGACGCGGCCGGGCGAAAAGCCGTCTTCAGCGGGTTAGAGGCTGCCCGGCAGGCCCTCGACCGTGAGACGGAGACCGCCTTCGATGCTCGCGGGTTGCTGCGGCACGTCAGCCGTCTGCAGGCCGATCTGCGCGTGGCAGTGTTGCCCGATGAACTCGATCCAGATGAGATTGTGCAGCGTGATGCGGAGGAGTGGAGGCGACTGATTGCATCAGCCCGTCCGGTGGTTTTGCATGTCATGCATGCGCTGGCCGAAGGCCGCGACCTGTCCGATGCGGCCGTCAAATCTGAGATCGCTGTCCAGGTGTTGCCGCTGATCGAGGAATTGCCCGATGCGGTCGAGCGTGATGCGTACCGCCAACAGTTGGCGCGTTTCTTACGGGTGGATGAACGCTCGTTGATCGGCGCGCCGGCGCGAGGTCCGCGCCCGAGGCGGCCGCGCCCGCTGACGACGCCCGACAGCCAGGCAAGCAGTTCTGCGCCGACCCGTGCGGCTGCGATTCCCGTTGCCATGATGCGCGTGGAAGGGCATGTTCTCGGGATTTTGCTTCGCCACCCCGATTTGCTCAATCGCCTGGACCGGGCGTTGCAGGAGAACGGTCTGGGGCGTGTGGTCGCGGAAGACTTCGGGTATACTGAGTATCAGTTGTTGTTTCGGTTGGTGCGCCAATCGCTGGAGCAAGATTCTGCTGACCCGGAACGTTACCTGACGGAATCTCTGCCGCCGGTTTTGGCAGGTGTGGCCAGCAATCTTTTGGCAGAGACGGAGAAACTTGAACTGGCAGAAGATCGCTTGTTAGAGGACTTGTTTCGCTCGCTGGTGGCCATGCGCCGCCGCATCGTGGATGAAAATATCAATCAGTTGCGCTTTTTGATGGAAGAGGATAAATTAATGGCCGGGAATTATCAGCAAATGGTGCTGCAAAATACCCGCTTGCGTCATTTGCTCGACCAGGCACGCTTGATTCGCAACGGGATTGGCTAGGGAGAATCAATGGCTGAAAAATTGAAACCTAAAACTCACTCATCGCGTCGAACGCCCAGCGCGTCCAAGGGGCGAAATTTTGCCTCAAAAGAAGGGATGCCAGAAGATGTGCTTCCGTTGCTTGCGGAAGGGGAAGATTCGGGATTGGCAGTAGACGAAGAAGAAAATGGTTTTACTGAACTGGTGGATGAGTTGAATGTCAATCCTGCCGATGAAGCGCTGGACGTGGATCTCGAGAAATTATCTGCGGAACTTTCTGATGATCCGGTGCGGTTGTATTTGCGCGAGATCGGGCAGGTGAAGTTGCTGGATTCTGTCAGCGAATTTCGCCTGGCAGCGATGATCGAGGCGCGGCGGCTGGTGCTGGCCACCCGCAGGCGTCATCACTGCGGCCGCAAGGGGAAAGCGTGCCCGTCAACGATGCTCTACCACTCCCTGCTCAGTGATCTGTATACCGCTTGGGGGCGCTTGAAAGAGGACGCTGATCGTTTGGGAGAGCCAATGCTCTCAGGAGTGTTGTTGTTGAGCGAGGCGCAAAGTTTGAAGCAAGGCTGGCAAGGAGAGGGCCAATCCTACATCCATCCCTACATCGAGCGCGAGGTGTGGGGTAAAGATCCGCGCTGGGATAGTTTTGTGACCAATGCTTACACAGTATTCATTATCTTCTATCTGTTGCCCGACTCGTATGCTGCCTGGTTAATGAGTTTTCTGCAGAAGAAAAACGCCCTACCTGCTCTGCGAACGCTTTATCAACACTTGCCCGCAGAAGAAGTGCTGCAAATGGAATTAGAAGCCATGCGTAATCGTGCAGAAGATGCAAATACAGACATTATCCGCGCCAACTTACGGTTGGTGGTGAGCGTGGCGAAACGGTATATCGGGCGGGGAATTTCGTTCCTCGATTTGATTCAAGAGGGAAATCTGGGGTTATTGCGGGCGGTCAATAAATTTGATGCCCGGCGCGGGTACAAGTTCAGCACGTATGCGACCTGGTGGATTCGGCAGTCAATCAACCGGGCCATTGCAGAACAGGCGCGTACGATTCGGATTCCGGTGCATTTATTCGAATCTATCACCCGCTTGCTGCGCGTTCAGCGAACTTTGACGCAACAACTGGGTCGCGAGCCCACGATTGAAGAGCTGACTCTCGAATCGGGTTTTCTGGACCCCAAAGATGTGCAGGCCATTGCGCACTGTCGCGCTGAGAATTTGCCCATAGGCGGTGATTTGCAGCGCCGCTGGGAGGCTGCGTGCCAAAAAGTGGACCGTATCTTGCGCTCGGCAGAAGAGCCAGTTTCGTTGGAAGGGCCAGTGAGCGGTGATGATGATGCCAGTCAGTTAGGCGATTTTATTGAAGATGGAGATGCTCTTGAGCCACTTGATGCCGTCTCGCGAGAAATATTGCGCGAGCAAGTGCAGAGCGTTCTGTCTGCCTTGACCAAGCGCGAACGTCAGGTTCTGGAATTGCGCTTCGGTTTGGTGGATGGTCAGGATCACACGTTGGAAGAAGTCAGCCGTTACTTCAACGTGACCCGCGAACGGATTCGCCAGATTGAAGCCAAGGCGCTCCGCAAACTGCGTCACCCCACCCGCAGCCGGCACTTGCGGGATTATTTAGGTTGACGTGGTTGGTTGCCTTCAGGAAAGCCGCTCAGCAGGCTAAAAAGTGACGAGTTGGCTGTTGAGCCTGGTGAAGACGTTCCCGACAGCCGGTCCAAGCAGAAGGAGAACAGCAAGCACAACGAGAGCAATCAACACCAATAGAAACGCGTACTCTACCAGTCCCTGGCCTTTTTGGCGAATGGATAGCATGTTTCACCTCATTTCTATTTTGACAATAAACCTGCTTTAAGAATACAAGTTTGAAGATTTGCTGTGTTTCTAGACCGTGTAGGCGGGCTGTCTGGCAAAAGTGCAGATGGTTTGCAGGGGGCAGCGCTCACAACGTGGTTTGCGGGCAATACAAATTTCT
>DAOTZT010000127.1:0-15755 GCA_034434255.1 Anaerolineales bacterium
TTCTACCTGATGAGCCGCGGCCTGAGCGAAGAAGAAGCCACCACCATGGTTGTCTCTGGCTTCATCGAGCCGCTCGTCAAGGAACTGCCGATGGAATACGCCGTCGAAATGAACCGCCTGATTCAACTCCAGATGGAAGGCTCGATTGGATAGCATCATGGAAGAAAAACCTCGTGTCGTCATCACCCGTGCCCGCCGCAGCGAAGCCGCGGGACAGGATTTCCCCTTTACCTCCACCGCCCTCTCGACAGGCGGCGCGTTGGACGAATTTCGTCGGCGTGCCTGGGAAGTGTACAAAACCCTGCCCCTGCCGACCGTCAACGAAGAAGCCTGGCGGCGCACGGACTTGCGCTCCCTCCCCGTCGCCGACTTTCAGTTCCCTGCCGATGGCGCCTATCGGGACCTGACCCCTGTCCCAGCGGAATTGCTCAAGCCCCTCACTGCTGACCAGCACGGCGGGCAGATTATCCTCCTCCCTGGCGGAGCGCGCCTGGACCTTGACCCTGCCCTGGCCACCCAAGGCGTGATCTTCACCGACTTGCAGACCGCCGAGCGTGAACATCCGGAACTTCTCAACCGCCTGGCGGGGCAGATTATCCGCCCTGAAGAGGGCAAATTTGCTGCCCTGGCTTTGGCTTTTTCCAAAAACGGCATCCTGCTCTACGTCCCCAAGGGCGTGACCGTTGAACAGCCGCTTCACAGCATTCTGTGGGGGCCGGGCGGTGGTCTGGCGCACATCAGCCACATCCTCGTCTGGGTGGATGAGGGGGCTTCGGTCACCTACGTCCACGAGACCGCCTCGCCGGACGAGACGCGCGCCGCGATGCACGCGGGCAGTCTCGAGGTCCGCGTTGGGAAGGGGGCTACGCTCAAATTTGTCGAATTGCAATCCTGGGGTCGGCATGTCTGGAATTTTGCTCATGCCCGCGTCCAGGTCGAGCGTGATGGAAATGTGGAGTGGATTTACGGCGCAGTCGGGTCAAAACTGACCAAGACGTTTGCCGAACTGGAACTGATCGGCGAGGGGGCTTCGGGGCGGATGTCGGGCTTTTACTTTACCGATGACGACCAACATCTCGACCTGGATACCCAGCAAAATCACCTCGCCCCGCATACCACCTCCGACTTTCTCTACAAAGGCGCGCTGAAAGGGAAGAGCCGCACCGTCTGGCAAGGGATGATTTACGTGGCTCCCGGCGCTCAGAAAACCGATGGCTACCAGGCCAACCGCAACCTGGTGCTGAGCGACCAGGCCCGTGCCGACAGCATCCCCGGCCTGGAAATTTGCGCCGATGATGTTCGCTGCACCCACGGCGCAACGGTTGGAAAACTGGAAGCAGAGCCGCTGTTTTATCTCAAATCGCGCGGCATTCCTGAAACAGAAGCCAAGCAACTGATGGTGGAGGGCTTTTTTGACCCAATCATGCAGCGCATCCCCTTTGAAGGGGTACGCGAGCGCTTTCAGCAGGTCATTTCTGAGAAAATGAACCGCCAATCGGGAGAATGAATTTTCCTGACGTTGCGGGTAGGGGACACTTGCAAAGCGCTCCATACTCCCTGAAACGGCTGACGATGGAGGAGCGCTCCTTTGCATAACCTCTGGCCGAACAGGGACTTGATTTTTGCTTCATTTAGCGCGAGAATAGGCCGCTCCAAGAATTTTTGCACCAGTGAGGATGGTACGTCTATGGCTGTTTCTTACATGCGTCCCCCTGCTCCGGAACACACGTTTGAAGTTGGTGACGTTGTTGAAGCCTTTTGCGACCACGAGCGTGGCAAAGAGCGTGTGCGTGGTTGGATTAAAGGGATTGTTGTCCAGATTGACAACAAAATGATTGCCATTCAGTTCCGTTCCAATGTCTTCCTGACCGACGGCTGGATGGTCCCAGACCATATCTTGTGGTTCCCCTTGAATTCTGAGCACCTGCGGCCTGTCGGTTCGGGCCGCAAAGGTGGCAAAAAAGACCTTCCGGATTTCTAACTTATGGCCCTGGACTCACTCCGCCTGCGCAAAGACTTTCCCACCCTCAGCCGGGAGGTGCGCCCTGGCGTACCTCTCGTTTATCTCGATTCTACAGCCACCACCCAAAAACCGTTTTCAGTCTTGCAGGCGATGGAAGATTTTTATCGCCGCTCGAATGCCAATATCCATCGCGGCGTTCATACCCTGGCTGAAGAAGCCACTGCCCTTTACGAGCAGGCGCGGGCAAAGGTAGCCCGATTTATCCATGCCCCCGGCCCCGAACAGATCATTTTTACCCGCAACGCCACTGAGGCCATCAATCTTGTCGCCTACACCTGGGCCCGGGCGAGCCTGAAAGCAGGCGACCTTATCATCTTGACCGAGATGGAGCATCATTCCAATCTCGTCCCCTGGCAAATGCTGGCGGCAGAGCGTAGCGTGGATCTGGCTTTTGTTCCCGTGACCGCCGATGGTTTGCTCGACCTGGACGTTTACCGAAGTCTTCTTGCCCGTTCTCCGCGCCTGGTAGCGTTTACGCACATGTCCAATGTCCTCGGCACCATCAACCCCGTTGCGGAGATGACGCGGCTGGCGCATGAGGCCGGGGCAGTCGTTCTGGTGGATGGCGCCCAGTCGGTGCCGCACCTGCCGGTGGATGTCCAGATCCTGGACGTGGATTTCCTGGCCTTTTCGGCACACAAGATGCTCGGTCCGACCGGAATCGGGGCCTTGTATGGCAAGAAATCGCTCCTGGAGGCCATGCCTCCCTTCCTGGGGGGCGGTGACATGATCAAGGCGGTTCACCTGACAGGCTTCACGGCGAACTCTCTCCCACACAAATTTGAGGCCGGTACCCCTGCCATTGCCGAAGCCATCGGCTTTGGGGCAGCAGTGGATTACCTGACTGCAGTGGGGATGGAGGCGGTGGCAGCCCACGAACGGGAGATCATTGCCTACGCTTTAGAGCGCCTGGAAGAGATTCCGGGTCTCAAAGTCTTTGGCCCTGCTGCCGACCAGAAAGGTGGGGTGGCTGCTTTTACCCTGGAAGGCATTCACCCGCACGACGTGGCCCAAATTTTAGATGGCAGCGGCATCGCTGTCCGTGCTGGTCATCACTGCGCTCAACCCCTGCATGAAAAATTTGACATTCCTGCCACCACCCGCGCCAGTTTTTACCTCTACTCTATCAAGGAAGAAGTGGACAAACTGGTCGAAGGCATTTACCAGGTCAAGAAAATCTTCGGATGACCCTCTCTGCCTGGCTACTGATCTCTGATTACTGATCTCTGATTACTGATCACTGAATACTGATTACTGAATACTGACCCATGGACGACCTCTACCGCGAACTGATTATCGAACACTACAAAAACCCCTCCTATCGGGGCCACCTTGACCCACACGACATCTTCTTTCAGGACGATAATCCTCTCTGTGGGGATCATATCGAGATTACCTTGAAGGTGGATGAGGCGGGTAGAATCACTGACGGTCGCTTCGATGGCAAGGGCTGTGCAATTTCTCAGGCCTCTGCCGACTTGTTGATCGAATCGGTCATCGGCAAATCGCTTGAGGAAGTCAAGAAAATGACCAAACAGGATATCCTCGACCTGTTGGGCATTGAACTGGGGCCGGTGCGACTGAAATGCGCCTTGCTCTCGCTCAAAGTGCTCAAAGCGGGGGTGTATGGCCTCGGCCAGGCCAGTGATGATTTGGTGGAATAAGGATTGAGGAGAACTATGTTCAACTACACTCAGTTCAATCCTGCTGAACTCGAATACGTGGACATCGTGCCTGTTGCCGACCTGCCCTCTGGCGAGCGGCTTTTTGTTGAAATCGAAGGCCGTCCCATTGTCATCTTCAACATTGCTGGCAAGTTTTTTGCCATTGGCGATGTCTGCACCCACGATAACGGCCCGCTGGGAGATGGCGATCTCGAAGAGAACGAAATCATCTGCCCCCGCCACGGCGCACGCTTTGACCTTCAAACCGGTGAGGCCAAAGGGTTACCGGCTGTGGAGGACATCCCGGCTTATCCGGTGCGGGTGGTCGGGAACATGCTCCAGGTTGGGATTCCCAAAGCGTAATTGACTTGTGCTTGCTCATCACGCAAAGCGGAGACCATTTTCGGCCTCCGCTCTTTTTGTTTTTCCCTTTTCCCCTATTCTTGTCCTGCCAGTGTGTTCACCCCGTCCCGGTACGTGACTGCGATCAACGAAACATGGATGATATTGCTCAGGAACATCATGGCACTGAGCGCCACGGGCAGCAGGATGCACAAAACGATGGTGAAATAAAGGATGTAGGGGATCCACGTCAGCCCAATCGTAATGCCGTAAAAGAGAGCAAGCGCCAGGAGATAGCCGCTCCAGTTGGCTTTGAAAACAGGCCACCACTCTCGAATGCGAAATGCTGCTCCAAATTCTCCGCGAGCCAGCAGATGTCCCAGCGCTGGTAGGGCCAGGAAGGAACCTGCCAAACCGAGCAAAATCCCGAAGATGATCAGGAATATACCGCCGAACGTCCCAATCATGCTGAACAGAAAATACGACGGAGAGGCTTCAGCGGTCATGTAAAAGTTTGGGTCAAAAAGAAAGGAAAAGTTTCCCAAAAACATCAGCACATAGCCGATGATCAGAAGCAAGATTCCCGGCAGAGTGTAAAGAATGTTCGCCCCGAACAATTTGATTCCATCAGAAAAGTAAAGCCCCCAATCATTCCAGTCGGGCAATGCCGGGTCCTCATTGTGCTGAACAATCCGCTTACCGATTTGCATTGCATAGCCATAGATGGGGATCAGTGGCACGAGCGGAATGATGAAATTTGCCAGGGCGATTCCCGTCCCAATCAGCACTTTGGTTGCCCAATTTTTGCCCTGGAATGGGAAGAAAACGGTTTTTTTGGCCCCTTCGAGAGATGCTATGCTCATATGGTCCTCCTGGTCTTAGTAATTTTTTTGACTCCACTGCAAAAACCCTGAAGTTTCACCACGAAGACACGGAGTCACAAAGTTTCCTTTCATTTACTTACTCGTGTCATTTACTTACTCGTGTCTCCGTGTCTTTGTGGTTCGATTTTCACCTTTTTGCAGGAGACTCTTTTTTTCGCTTTTGTCATTCCTACCTGGAAGCAAAGAGAATCTCGCTTCCATTCTGTCCTTGCGAGCCGTCATTGGCGGCGAAGCAATGACAGGGGAGAGGAAGTTCCCCAAGTTCAGCGCTTTAATCCCAGAAAATTTTCACACGACGTTCCCGCGCGGCAATCCACGGCGAGTATACTACCGATCTCCTTGAGCCAAGAATTGGTCAGGTCGGCCTTGGAAGGCCAGGCATAGGTTGGTGCTACGAATCATTTTACTACAAAATCTTCACAGAAGATCAATTCTCGAGAGCAATCCTGCCTGCTCATTTTGCCGCAAGGGCCTCGGCCATCTCCACGTAATCGAGGGTGACGGTTTTGTCCAGGGAGCCGCCCAGCAGGGTGGTCAATTCAGCGCTGTACCGTGCTTTCTCTTCGGCGTCGCGCCGACTCCAGGTGCGGCTCTTGATCTCGAGGTAGTAGCCCAGGTTGGGCGTTTCGACCCGGTCCAGGTTAATAAAGAATTCCTCGCCCTTGTAGCGCACCAGCCAGCGCAAACGGTCTTTGTCCACAGGCGTTTCACCGCTCGGCTTGAAGTACTCGCGGTAGAAGCGCAGGCTGTTCGTCGCTGGGGCAAAATAGCGGATTCGACTGAGCAAAACATCGTGATCAAAGTCACCTTCGCGCGAGGGGCCAATGAGAGTCAGGCGAGCGCGCACACCGGCGATCTGTCCCTTCTCGTTGATGGTCTCGTCTTCGCGGTAGCGCAACCAGCCTTGCGATTTATCCTCGAAGCGGAAATAGACATCGTGCTGGTGATAGTGCCGGTGACGCAGAATCTGAATCTCTGGCCTTTTCAATGCTTCCAGCACGGTATCAGGATTCTCCAGTTTGACCTTGACCTGCACTTCAAACGATTCCTCCTCCTGTGAGCCGCCCAGGGCCACCAGTTTCGAGAAGACCGAGGATTCGCGCGCAGCCAGGAAAATGTCCATTTGCTGGGCGTATTCCTGCGCCGCGGCGGTCAGTTCGGCCTCGTTCAGGGTCAACAATGCTCGATTGACCATTAACCATTTGCCATTGACCATCACGTCGGTCACATCAGCAGCCTTGGCGGCATAGACGATCTGGGCATAGGGGTTGTCGGGATCGCGGCGGAAGCGCGGCGAGTTGTGCAGGGGCGAGAGATCTACCAGAATCAGGTCGGCGCGCTTGCCCGGTTCCAGCGAGCCGGTCAGAGATCCGATGTGCAGCGCCTGGGCGCCGAGACGGGTGGCCATCGCCAGGGCCTGGGTCGCCGGCACGGCGGTTGGGTCGTTGCTCACCGCTTTTGCCACCAGCGCGGCCAGGCGCACTTCTTCGAACATGTCCAGGTCGTTGTTCGAAGCCGGGCCATCGGTGCCGATGCCCACATTCAGCCCTACATCGAGCATTTTTTGTACCTGCGCAAAGCCGGAGGCCAGTTTCAGGTTGGAGGAGGGGTTATGGGCCACACCCGCCCCGGCGTGCAGCAAGGTGCGCATTTCTCCTTCGTCAATGTGGACGCAGTGCGCGGCGAGGACTTTGGCCTCAAACAGCCCCTGTTTCTTGACATAGGGGATAACCGGCATGCCGTTCTCGCGGCGCATATTCTCCACTTCCAGGACGGTCTCAGAGAGGTGGGTGTGCAGCGGCACATCGAACTCGGCAGCCAGCGCGGCAGTGGCATGCAAAATCTCAGGCGTGCAGGTGTAAGGGGCGTGCGGCGCCACCGACGGGACGATCAGCGCATGTCCCTTCCACTTCTGAATGAATTCGCGGGCGGCTGCAAGTGCATCCTCGAAGGAGGCGGCGTCGGGCGAAGGGAATTTCAGCACCGTCTGCGAACAGACCGCGCGCATCCCGGCCTCGGCCGTGGCCGCGGCAATCTCGTCCTCGAAGAAGTACATATCGGCAAAGCAGGTGATGCCCGAACGAATCATCTCGGCGCAGGCCAGTTTGGTCCCCAAACGGACGAAATCGGGCGAGACGAACTGGCGCTCTACCGGCCACATGTACCCTTGCAGCCAGACATCCAGACGCAGGTCGTCGGCCAGGCCGCGCATCAGGGTCATCGGGACGTGGGTGTGGGCATTGATCAGGCCCGGCATGAGAATCTTGCCGCCGCAATCAATCACCTGCGCCGCGGCATATTGCTGACGAAGTTCACTTTCCTCGCCCACGGCTACAATCGAATCGCCCGCCACGGCCACTGCACCGTTGGGGAACTGATGCATTTCCTGGTCCATGGTCAGTACATGGGCATTGACAAGCAGAAAATCTACAGAAACAGTCATGGAGCCTCCTTTGGCAGGGATTATCGTTTCCAGTCCAGCAAGACATTGAGAACCAGCAGATTCATCTCAAAATCTGTGTCGCTATGATTGGTAAGTTCCACATCCAGGGCCGGCATCCCGTGTTCATCGGCCCAGTCAGTGAACCCACCAGTGTAGGTGCAGCCGATGTCAATCGGCGGGTAAGGATACGTGGTGACGGCGGCAACTGCCTCGGCCAGCCGCAGCGTATCCTCCTCCGGTGGCAATCCGCCGGGAAAGATGCCCAACGCCGCGCTGTGATAGTTGATGATGGCGTCCATGGGGTGCTCAAGCAAAAATCCCATCAGCGCCTGCGTTTCGGGTTCGGAGCCTGGACCGGTACCGGCGGTGACGTAAGTGTAGTGCCAGCACTTCGACCGGTCCCATGTCTTTTGCCAGTTCGCGTCCCAGTTGCGGTTCAGGTCCACCCCGTGGGCGTTGGTGCGGCCGGTTACATCGTGGGCACGTGCTTCACCGTCCGGGTTCAGGTTGCGCAAGATGTAAAGGGTGACATCGGGCGGGATGATTTGCGGGTGTTCGGTTACAAACGCAATCAACTGGTCGGCCAGCAGGATGGTGTTGTACTCGTTTCCGCCGTGCATGCCGGCGATAATCATCCGCCGGCTTGGGCCGGTTCCGAAGCGGTAAACCTCGAGCGGTCTCTGTTCCACTGAGTAACCGATGACGATTGGCCCCTCACGGAAGGGGATGGGGGTGTCCGTCACTGTTGGCGTGAACGTAGGCAGGGGCGTTTCGGTGGGGGGCGACGTAGGACTGGGGACGGGTGTTTCGGTGGGGGAGGCGGTGGGGACGATGGTCAGCGTGGCTGTCGGCGCAGGGGGCTGGGTCGGGCTGACGAGCAGCGCCTGGGCGGGTTGCGCGCTCGTCGCCAGCCAGAATCCGACCAACGTGATGCCCAACACCAGGTTGAGAATCCAGAAGGCAGTCACCAGCCGGACCAGTTGTTTTTGTCGCATTCATGCCTCCTGCGAGACAGCGCGTCGCAGTCGGTCGAGCGCCATGTTGACGGCCCAGCGTCCCAGGTTTTTGGGATGTCCGCCATAGGTGAGGGTGCGATCTTCCAGGCCGGTGGGGGTTTTGAGAAGAATGCGGGCGCGCTGGACGTCTCCTTCGATGGAGCAGGCTACAGCCAGACCGGCATTTGCCCCGAACTGCTGGCAGGCGGCTTCGAGGGCGCCCGCCGCTTCGTCCGGGACCTCGAGCCTGCTCCCGCCTCGAAAGGCGGGGTTCCCGGCTCGTGCCAGGCGCGTCTGCAGGGCGTCTTCGGTTCCGGCCTCCACACAGGCCAGGGTCCAGCCCCGTCTGGCGGCGGCTTGCAGAGCCACCCCTTCGAGGGTCTCATCGTCGGCGCCGAAGAGGTCGTCGCCCAGTCGGGCGCGCAGGTCGCTTTCGACCCTGGCAATCATGGCGTCGGCCTCGGGGCGGGTGCTGGCTTTGGCGGCGATGCGGATGCTGACGATGCCGGAGTGGGCGGTCAGCCCGACGGTGGGGTTGGTGAGGGTCTCCAGGTCGCCGATGCGCTCATCGAGGGCGGCTTCGCCGATCCCGCTGACGTGCAGGGTGCGGACGCGGATGATTTCGTTCAGGTTATAGCGCTTTTGCAGGTAGGGGAGAACGGCGTTTTCGAGCAGGAATTCCATTTCACGCGGCACGCCGGGCAGGCAGATGAGAGATTTCTCGCCGGTTTCTAGGATGAAGGCGGGTGCGGTGCCGACGGGGTTTTCGATGGGGATGGCAAACTGGGGCAGGTAGGCCTGCCGTTTCTGGTTTTCGGTGGGGGTGCGGCCGTAACGGGCGACTCGGGCTTTGATTTGTTCCCACAGTTCGGGACGGTATTCGAGGAAGAGGCCAAAGGCGCGGGCGGCGGCCTCGCGCGTCGGGTCATCCACGGTGGGGCCGAGGCCGCCGGTGGTGATGACGAAGTCGGCGCGGGCGAGGGCTTCGCGCATCAGGGCGGCGATGCGTTCGGCGTTGTCGCCGATGGTCTGGGTGCGGTAGAGGTTGATGCCCAAACTGCGCAGGAATCGGGCGATGAAGGGGGTGTTGGTATCTACTTTTTCACCGAGCAAGAGTTCGGTGCCGATGGTGATGATTTCTGCGGTTGTCATGGGTGGGTCTCCAGGGCCTGTTGTAAGGCGGTGCGGGGGAGGATGATAGTGCCGTCAGGTTGTTGAATGGCGATGTTTTGGATGGCCTCGGCCAGTCGCCGGAAAGCCGCTCCGCCGTTGGGATGGGGAGCCAGGAGGGGCAGGCCGGCATCTGCGAGGATGGGGCGGGCGTAGGGGGCGGCGGCGGGGCAGGAGGGGCCGATCACGGCGACCAGGTTGGGGGTCAGGGCGAGGCGGGTGGCGCCAATGCGGGCGCTGTCTTCGCTGCAGTCCGCCTCTTCCCAGACGAGTTCAATTTTGTGACCGGCCAGGTCGCCGCTTTCCTCCATGGCAGATTCGATCGAGGCCAGCATGGCAGTCCCTGCCTCGGCATAGGGGCCAGAAAAGGTTGTCAGTACGCCGACGAGGAAGGGGGCATTGGGGGGGATTTCGAGGCAGCCGAGGGGGTCGGTGCAGGCGTACGAGGCCGGGCTGCAAGCGGTCAGAAGGAGGAGAGAGACCAGTAGCAGGGAATTCGCTCGGCTCATGATCTTTCGGTGTTGGGTTGATTTTACCCGAAAAAAGAAAAGGGCGAGGCTGCCCTCGCCCTTTGGATCATGAAAAGGTTAAACGCCCAGGTAAGCGGCTTTGACCTGCGGGTTTTCGGCAATTTCTTTGGCCGGCCCGGAGAGGACGATGTTGCCCGTTTCGAGGACGTAGGCGCGATGGGCGATGGAGAGTGCCATTTGAGCGTTTTGCTCGACGAGCAGGATGCTGGTGCCCTGGGCGTTGATTTCTTTGATGATGTTGAAGATTTCCTGCACCAGGATGGGGCTGAGGCCCATGGAGGGTTCGTCGAGCAGGAGCAGGGTGGGTTTGCTCATCAAGCCGCGGCCGGTGGCCAGCATTTGTTGTTCGCCGCCGGAGAGGGTGCCGCCTAACTGGTTGATGCGTTCTTTCAGGCGGGGGAAGGATTTGAAGACGCGTTCCATCAGGCGGTTGACTTCGTTTTTATCGTCAATGATGTAGGCGCCCATTTCCAGGTTTTCCCGCACGGTGAGGGGGGCGAAGATTTTGCGCCCTTCGGGGACATGGCTGATGCCTTTGCGGACGATTTGTTCGGGCGGGGCGAAGGTAATGTCTTCGCCTTTGTAGATGATGTGACCGGAGCGCGGGCGGATGATGCCGGAGATGGTGCGCAAGGTGGTGGATTTGCCTGCGCCGTTGGCTCCGATGAGGGTGACGATTTCGCCTTCGGCGATGTCGAACGAAATGCCGTGCAGGGCGTGGATGGCGCCGTAGTAAACGTGGAGGTCTTTGACTTGGAGTAACATGTCAGGCTCCCTTTCCCAGGTAGGCTTCGATGACCTTGGGGTTGTTTTGAATTTCTTTGGGGGTGCCGCGGGCGATGACTTCACCGAAGTCAATGACGGTGATGTGCTCGCAGATGCCCATGACGAGGCGCATCTGATGCTCGATGAGCAGGACGGTGAGTTTGAACTTGTCGCGGATGAAGTGGATTAACTCCATCAATTGGGTAATTTCTTTTGGGTTCATGCCAGCGGCAGGTTCGTCCAGGAGCAGCAGGCGAGGCCCGCAAGCGAGGGCGCGGGCAATTTCGACGCGGCGTTGTTCGCCGTAGGGCAGGTTTTTGGCGATTTCGTTCTGGACCCGGCTCAGTTTCATGATGTCGAGCAGCTCTTGAGCGTTTTCGATGATTTCTTTTTCACGCTTCTGGTATTTGGGAGTGGCGGCGATGCCGTCGAAGAGGCTGTATCCGCTTTGGGCGTGGAAGGCGATGCGCAGGTTATCGAGGACGGTCAGGTTGGAGAAGAGGCGGATGTTCTGGAAGGTGCGGCCAATGCCGGCGCGGGTGATTTCGTGCGGCTCGAAACCGACGATGTCCACGCCGTAGAATTTGATGCTGCCTTTGGTGGGCAGGTAGATGCCGGTGATCTGGTTGAAGATGGTCGTTTTCCCGGCGCCATTGGGACCGATGAGGCCAGCCAGGTCGCCCTCGTGGAGCGTGAGATTGAAGTCATTGACTGCTCGCAGGCCGCCAAAGTATTTGGTCAGTCCCTGGATTTCGAGAACGGGGGTCTGTTCGGGCGTGGCGTTCATGCGTTTTCTCCTTCGTCGGCAGTGTTTTTGAACGGCACGGTGGGCAGTTTAAGGAAGCCCCATTCCGTGTTGCCCAGCAACCCCTGCGGGCGGATGAGCATGAGCAGCAGCAGGGTGAGCGGGTAGAGGACATACCGCCAGGAGGGGGCTTCGGGGCTGATTTTGCCGAGAACTTCGCGTAACATCCCTTCGAGGAAGAAAATCCAGCCAAAAGAAGCCGTAATGGTACCGGTCATGCTGCCCAGACCACCGAAGACGATGATGATCATCGGGTTGAAGCCGATGAGGAAGTCAAATGCACCGGGGCTGAGGAAACCGATGTAGTGGGCATACACGCCGCCGCCGAGGCCTGCAAACAGGGAGCCGATGACGAAGGCCATCAGTTTGGTACCGGCAACGTCAATGCCCATCGAGCGAGCGGCTACTTCATCTTCCCGAACGGATAAGATGGAGCGTCCGTGGGAGGAGTGGAGTAGGTCGCGCATGGCAACGATGACGGCTATCATGAAGAAGAAAGCCCAGAACCAGGTGGTCAATTTGGGGATGCCGATCATGCCGCGTCCGCCGCGCATTTCCGGGAAGGGCAGGATGGTATCGCTGTTGACCATCAGGGTGTAGACAACGATGGTGAAGCCGAGGGTGGCAATGCCGAAGTAGTCTGAGCCGAGAGAAAGGACCGGCAAGCCGAACAGGAAACTGATTTCTGCGGCGAAGATTCCGGCGAAGATGACGGACAGGAAAAAGACGACCTGCAGCCAGACTCCCTGCGCCAGAGGCCCGGGGGCCAGGTTCGTGCCGAGGAGAGGGTTGATGGCAGGGGAGAGCAGTTTCCCCAACTGAATGGCGATAAAGGCCGCAATCAGGCTTCCCAGCAGGTAGAGCGTAAATGAGGAGAGGACGGGCATGCGGCGCAGGTTGGATGTGAATTTGCCAACCAGCCAGATGGCAATGCCTGCCAGAATGACGCCTGTGCCTAAAACGACCAGCCCACTGGCATCGCCGTTGGTCCAGCGATAGGTGATGTCTGCAGCGGCGTATGCGCCAATCCCGTAGAAGCCCCACTGACCAAGGCTAAACTGGCCGTTGTAGCCGTAGATAAGGTTCAAGCCGAGGGCGACCATGGTCATGGTGCAGGCCTGGAATAACAGCCCGCTGTCAAAGTTGTTGAGGAGTTGGAAGCCACCGATGTTGGTTAAGCCGAGTTGAATGATGAAAAATGCAACTACGACGCCCAGGACATTGATGGCCAGGCTGAAGTCCACTTTTTTGCCGCCAATGACAACAGGCCGGACTTTGACCCCCATTACCCAGAAAAGACCATAGAGGTAGGCGATGACTACAATAATCTTGACAAGAGAGAGCAATATCGACAGGTTCATGATGACCTCATGCCTTTTCTTTTTCTGGTTCGCCGAAGATGCCGGTGGGGCGAACAAGCAAAACCAGGATCAGGATGGTGAAGGCAATGGCGTCGCGCATGGGGGTAGAGATGTAACTGGCTGTCATGGATTCAGCCTGTCCCATGATGAGCGCCCCCACAAAGGCGCCAGGAATACTACCGATGCCACCCAGGACGGCTGCCACAAATGCTTTCAGACCGGGGTACACTCCCATCAGGGTCTTGATGGAAGGGTATGCAATGGCGTACAACACGCCGCCCAAACCGGCAAAGGCTGCCCCAATCGCAAATGTGAATGAAATGACCTGGTCCACCTGGATGCCCATCAGGCGTGCGGTGGGTTTGTCGAAGGAGGTGGCACGCATGGCAATCCCGATTTTGGTCTTGTGGACCAGGAATTGCAGGAAGACCAGTACGGCCAGCGTGCACAGAATGATAATCAGCAAGATGTTCGAAATGACGATTGAGTTGTCTGGCGGTGTTTGTCCGTTTTCGAGTCGGTGGATGCCGTCTGAAATGTACCAGGTAACAACCTCAAAAGGACGCTGGTAAGGGATGAAGCGGGCCGAGAAAACGAATTCAAGCAGCCCGAAATATTCCAGGAAGAATGAGACACCAATGGCCGTAATCAGAGCCGCGATGCGCGGTGCATCTCGCAGAGGTTTGTAGGCGACTCTTTCGATTGTGATTGCCAGCAGAACACATACGACCATGGACAGCAGGATGGTGGTGATGGTGCCAATGGCTACGGCAACAAAGGGATTCATGGAGGGAAAAACTTTCAGCGGCCATTGGTGGAGTTGAAATCGTTCAATGGCAAAGAAACTGACAAAAGCGCCGACCATAAACACGTCGCCATGGGCAAAGTTGATCAACTTCACGATGCCATATACCATGGTGTAGCCCAAAGCAATCAGCGCATAGACAAACCCTAATTGAAGACCGTTAATGACATTGGTGACAAAATAAAGGGGCTTTTGAATCAGGTTTTGAGCAAGAATATAAGTGACAACCAGGGCCAGCAAAATCAAGAACGCTCGCCCAATCCACGCCAGGAAGGAATTTGGCCGAACGATGATAGGCGGCTTTTTGGGTCTGGTCTGCAGTTGCATTGGAGTTCTCCTCCTTTGGAAAGTTTTACCGACAAAGAAGGGGCAGCCATCAGAGGCTGCCCCTTCCACAAAAAGGTTACGGATTCACAACGGTCTCGAACTTGACGCCCTCAGCGGTCACCTTCAAGATGGTCGCCGATTTGATCGGGTTGTGTTGCTCATCGAAGGAAATGGTGCCGGAGACGGCCTCAAAGGTGATGCCGTTCAGCGTTTCAGCCACTTTGGTCGGGTCATCCACACCGGCCTGCTGAATGGCGGTCAGCAGCAGGTTGGTGGCATCATAGGCCAGAGCGGCCAGAGCGTCGGGGGTCTTGCCGTATTTCTTTTCGAAGGCAGCGCGGAAACTCACTGCCAGAGGCGCCTGGCTGTCGGGCGAGTAGTGGTTGGTGAAGTAGCCGCCGTCTGCCGATTTGAGGTCCAGGTCAGCCGAATCCCAACCGTCACCGCCCATGAAGGGAACGGTGATGCCCTTGTCTTTGGCCTGGGCAGTAACCAGGTTGACGATGTTGTAGTAGTCCGGCAGGTAAACGATGTCAGGATCTGCTTCGTCAATCTGGGCCAGGATGGCCGAGAAGTCGGTGTCGTTGGCGGTGTAGGAGGCCTCGCCAACAATTTCGCCACCGAGTTCAATGAAGGAAGCCTTGAAGTTTTCGGCCAAACCCTTCACATAGTCATTGGCCTGATCAACCATCACGAACGCCTTGCGAGCGCCCAGGTTTTCATAGGCGAATTTGGCCCCTACCTTGCCCTGGAACGGGTCAATGAAGCAGGCGCGGTAAATGTACTGCTTGGTGACACCGTTCTGATCTACTGTGACGCTGGGGTTGGTAGAAGTGGGGCTGATTTGCAGGACTTTGGCTGCGTTGGCGATTTCAGAAACCGGGATCGAGGCTTTCGAGCAAACTTCGCCGATGATGTAGTGAACGCCATCCTGATTGATGACCTTGTTGGCGGCGTTGACGGCCGGGTCAGGCGTGCATTGGCTATCCTCAACGATCGGGACAATCGTCATGCCCAGGACACCACCCTTCGCATTCCACTCTTCGATGGCCAGCAGGGCACCGTCGCGGGTCATCTCACCAAAGGTCGGGACTGGACCGGAAAGAGGTGCCAGGATAGCGACCTTCAGTTCCCCTTCGCCGCCGCCCCCGCAGGCAGCCAGCAGCATGACGACTGCAACCAGCATACTCAAAATTTTAAAAGACTTCATTTTTTCTCCTCCAGAACTTGAAAATTGTGGATAGACGATTGGCGTTTGCTACGCCAATTTTCCCCTGAGGGGATGGACCAGTGGATGATGATATTGTCGCTTTTAGGAAAGAATCACCTCCTTTTGATGTGGCGATAAAGTTGAGGCAAAACTATATTCACTTAAACTGAATTTGTCAAGTAAATGTAAGACAATGTGTGCCTGCAAAAGTTGTCAGGCAACGAAGCGAGCCGACACGAGTTTTTGCCATTTGCTGCTCATCCAGGCAGTTCGCACTTTGGCGGTTAAAATTGCGCCCTTCAAACTCCATTGGGCGCCGCAGAGTTTCCCGAAAGAGCATCGGGACGATGTGAAGCGCTGGGTGACGATTTGTTTGCAACCACTTTCAATTACGCCGCTGCCAATCAGAAAGCCGGAAGCGCAGAATGGAG
>DAOTZT010000128.1:0-1744 GCA_034434255.1 Anaerolineales bacterium
GCGAGGGCGTTTTTTGCCCGAAGCAATCTCGTGTTGAACAGGAAAAACCATGCTTTGGGAGACTGCTTCACTCGCAAAAAGCGCTCGTTCGCCGTGACACCCCTGTTTCGAGTGGATGGCTGAATAGTTACAATGAGTGCCTGTTTCTTGACCCGCGCTTGTACGCTTTTCTGCCGCGAATGTCACGAATTCCACGAACGAGGCCCTGCAATTCCCGTTCCTTTGATAAATTCGCGACGGCTCCTCCTCCTGTTCGCTCATGAACATGCACTAAGGAGACCATCCACTTTTGTACTGTTGCGTTTTTCCCCGCTTTGGGGTAGATTCAATGTGACAAATGTTCTAGGGCAGTGAATATGCAGGAGTCAGCCATGACCGATAAATTCTTTCTTGGCAAATTCTACGATCCGGTGGCAAAGAAGGCGCTTGATCAGCCCCTGTTCTACGACCCCGACAACCTGACCACCCACGGCGTCGTGGTGGGGATGACCGGCTCCGGCAAAACTGGCCTGTGCATTGCCTTGATGGAAGAAGCGGCCCTGCAGGGTATTCCCGCCATTTTGATTGACCCCAAGGGCGATCTGACCAACCTCCTGTTACACTTTCCTGCTTTGGCGCCCCAGGACTTCCAACCCTGGCTCGACCCCGAGCAGGCCCGCCGCGCTGGTAAGACGGTGGAGCAGGCTGCTGCTGAGACGGCTCTCGCCTGGCGCAACGGCTTGACCGAGTGGGGCATCGGCCAGGAACGTTTGCTGGCGCTCAAGAACGCGGCCCATTTTGCCGTCTATACGCCCGGATCCGACGCCGGCGTCCCGGTCAGCGTCCTTTCTTCCCTGGCCGCGCCCGGCCTGGATTGGGCTGGCAACCGCGAGGTCCTCACCGAGCGCATCGCCAGCACCGTCACCGCTTTGTTGGGACTGGTCGGCTTTGATGATGTGGACCCCCTGCGCTCCCGCGAACACATTCTTCTGGCCAACATCTTCCAGGCGGCGTGGAGTCAGAATCGCTCGCTTGACCTGACTGAACTCATCCTGCAAATCCAGACCCCACCCTTCGACAAATTGGGCGCTTTTCCGGTGGAACAATTTTTCCCCCAAAAAGACCGCACCGACCTGGCACTGCGACTCAACACCATCCTGGCGGCCCCCTCTTTTGAACTCTGGCGCATCGGTCAGCCACTCGATATTCCTGCATTGCTCTTCGCTCCCGATGGCCGTCCACGTCATTCAGTGTTCTACCTTGCCCACCTTTCTGAGACCGAGCGCATGTTCTTTGTGACGCTCCTGCTCACGGCTGTCGAAACCTGGATGCGGACGCAAGCCGGCGCCACCAGTCTGCGCGCCTTGCTCTACATGGACGAAATTTACGGCTACCTGCCGCCGCAGCGGAATCCCTCCTCGAAGCAACCGCTCCTGCGCATGTTAAAACAGGCGCGCGCCTTTGGCCTGGGTCTCTTGCTGGCGACCCAAAATCCGGTGGATGTGGATTATAAAGCCCTTTCCAATGCCGGAACGTGGTTCATTGGCAAACTCCAGACCGAGCAGGACAAGCAGCGCCTGCTCGACGGTCTCGAATCGGCGGCAGCCGGGACCCTGAACCGGGCCGCGCTCGATAAACTCATCTCCAGCCTCGGCAAGCGCGTGTTTATCATGAGCAACGTCCACGAGAAACAGCCTGTGCTCTTCCAGACGCGCTGGACGATGAATTTCCTGGCCGGGCCGCTGACGCGCGCTCAGATTCCCGC
>DAOTZT010000129.1:0-4960 GCA_034434255.1 Anaerolineales bacterium
AGGGCGTTCTCTGCCCGAAGCAATCTCGTCTTGAACAGGAAAAACCATGCTTTGGGAGACTGCTTCACTCGCAAAAAGCGCTCGTTCGCAGTGACACCCCTGTTTCGAGTGGATGGCTGAATAGTTACCAAGTGATTATTATTGCGCTCAACATAACTGCGTTTGTCCTCAATCAGTTTTGGCTGGTTGCATTGGTTGCTGTTGTTATGCTCGTGGGCGCCCTGCTGGGACGACCTGGCTTTGGCTTTGTCTATCAATACCTGCTTAAACCGACAGGATGGGTAAAATCGCACCTCTTGCCAGATAATCCGGAGCCCCATCGCTTTGCACAAGGATTAGGTGGCGCTTTCATGCTTTGCGGCACTGTTGCTCTATTCAGTGGTTTCAGTAGTTTGGGCTGGGGATTGGTATGGATGGTGGCTGTCCTTGCTGCACTGAATGTTTTTGGTGGCTTTTGCCTGGGTTGCTTTGTGTATTACTGGTTGAGTCGTCTGGGAGTGCCTGGCTTTTCCAAAAATCCTCCCCCAGACACCTTTCCCGGCATGCGTCCGAAAGGGGTGAAGCATGATGAGCACTGAATTGTTCGGGCGGCTTTTTATTGCGGCGGCTATTTCAGGTCTGGCAATTGCGGCGTACTTGCTCTTTAACTTCTACATACTGCGTCATGCCTCCTCTAAAGTGAGCAAGTTTCCCTTTTACCAGGCTGGTCTGCCTGCTATTGTGTACTTTACCACTTCTACTTGCCAGCCATGTAAAACGATCCAGCGTCCGATTATTGAACAACTCAAAACCAGTTATGGCAAGTGGTTTCAGGTTATCGAAATAGATGTCACTCAACAACCTGAGATTGCGCGAGAATGGGGTGTGATGAGTGTTCCTACCACGTTTGTGATTGATGTCACAGGCAAGCCGCGTTATGTCAATCACGGGATTGCAACCGCAGAAAAACTGCTTCAACAACTTGAAATCGAGGATTACTCAATATGAAAATTGCATCTGATGTGACTGAATTGATAGGAAATACCCCTCTGGTGCGCCTGAACCGCGTTACCCAAGGCGCGGTGGCAGAGGTAGTTGCCAAACTGGAGTTTTATAACCCGGCCAAGAGTGTGAAAGATCGCATTGGCTTTTCGATGATTGACGCTGCGGAGAAAGCCGGCGTCCTGACCCACGATAAGACGATCGTTGAGCCGACCAGCGGCAATACCGGCATTGCTCTGGCGATGGTGGCTGCGGCCAGGGGCTATCGTTGCATCCTGACCATGCCTGAAACGATGAGCAAAGAGCGCCGGATGTTGCTGCGCGCCTACGGCGCTGAACTGGTTTTGACCCCCGGTCTGGAGGGGATGGGGGGAGCAATTCGCAAGGCGGAGGAAATTGTTGCCTCTGACCCCGACAAATACTTTATGCCGATGCAATTCAAAAATCCGGCCAACCCCGAAATTCATCGCAAAACGACTGCTGAGGAAATCTGGCGCGATACAGATGGCAAGGTGGACATTTTGGTCGCTGGCGTGGGCACGGGCGGCACAATCACCGGTGTGGGGGAAGTGTTGAAGAGCCGTAAACCGTCGGTGCGCATTGTGGCAGTCGAACCAGATGCTTCGCCTGTGCTGTCAGGTGGCGTGAAAGGGCCGCACAAAATTCAGGGCATTGGGGCGGGCTTTGTGCCGGAGGTCCTGAACACCAAGATCTACGACGAAATCATCCGCGTGACCGATGATGACGCAATCCAGACTGCCCGCCGCATGGCGAGAGAAGAAGGACTGTTGGTCGGCATTTCCTCTGGTGCGGCAACCTGGGCGGCCTTACAGGTGGCGAAGCGCCCCGAAAATGCCGGCCAATTGATTGTCGTTATTCTCCCCTCGTTTGGCGAACGCTACCTTTCCACGGTACTGTTTGCCGATTTGGCCGAATAGGATACACTAGGATACACAAGGAGCGAACAATGACGATTGATATTACTTTTGCCAAACCGCTGTTTGCACCGTTTCGGGGCCTGCGTAAGTATGTGGACATGATCCGGAGCGACATTAATTCGGTGCTTGAGCGCGATCCCGCCGCGCGCTCGAAACTGGAAGTGTTTTTTTCTTATCCCGGCCTGCATGCTGTCTGGATGCACCGCATCAACCACTGGTTGTGGCAGCGGGGAGCAAAATTCCTGGCCCGCCTTCTTTCGCAATTGGCACGTGCCCTGACCGGAATTGAAATCCATCCTGGCGCAAAAATTGGCCCTGGCCTGTTCATTGACCATGGGATGGGGGTTGTTATTGGCGAGACGGCGGAAATCGGCGCCGATGTCACGCTTTATCACGGCGTTACCCTGGGCGGCGTTAGCCTGGAAAAGGGAAAACGCCATCCCACGCTGGGCGACCGGGTCGTGGTCGGTGCCGGGGCCAAAGTGTTGGGCAATATCACCATTGGCTCCGATACCCGCATTGGGGCGAATGCGGTGGTGGTCAAGTCTGTGCCGCCAAATTCGGTGGTGGTTGGCGTGCCCGGTCAAATCGTTCGCCGTGCCCAGCCCCATCGTCCTACCGATTTACCCGACCTCAATCATGCCTCCTTGCCCGATGTCGTTGGCGTGACGCTCAGGCAGTTAATCGAGCGGGTAGAAACCCTGGAAGAGCGTCTCCAGCAGCATGGTCACGGCTTGCATTTGCCTGCTCCCCAGGGCGAAATCTGGCGTGAAGAGGATTTTGTGATTTGAACACAGAGGCACAGAGTTTTTGGCGGATTTTCCGCAACTCTGTGCCTCGTATGAAGGCTCCGGACAGTGAAATTTTCTGTTGGAATGCGGGATGCGTTGAAACACACTATTCTGAACTCGGATTAAAATAAGCCTATGCCCATCATCCATATTCCTAACCTTCTACGTCCGTATGTGGCTGGCCAGGCTGACGTCACGGTGACAGGCGCCACGGTCGGCGCAGCGATGGAAGACCTGGTGACCCGCTATCCCGCTTTTCGCCCTCACCTTTACAAAGCCGATGGTTCGTTGCGGCCTTTTGTCAACCTTTTCCTGGAAGGGAAGAACGTCCGCGACCTGCAGGGATTGGCCACGCCGCTTGAGGAGACGTCGGTCTTGACCATTGTCCCCTCAATTGCCGGAGGTTGACGGCGATGCTTCCTGAACTCTCTCACGAAGAGATTCTACGTTACTCGCGCCACTTGCTGATTCCCGAGGTCGGGCTGGATGGACAACGTAAACTCAAGGCGAGTTCCGTTCTGATTATCGGGACGGGGGGGCTGGGTTCGCCCGTCAGCCTCTATTTGGCGGCTGCCGGCGTGGGGCGCATTGGCCTGGTGGACTATGATGTGGTGGACGCAAGCAACCTCCAGCGTCAGATCGTGCATGGGACAGCGACGCTTGGTCGCCGCAAGGTCGAATCGGCCCGGCAGCGTTTGCTCGACCTGAACCCCTTGATCCAGGTGGACGTGTTCGACGAGCCGTTTACCTCGGCCAATGCGCTTCAGATTGCTGAATCGTTTGACGTCATTGTAGATGGGAGTGACAATTTCCCCACGCGTTATCTGAGCAATGATTTGTGTGTGCTGACGGGCAAGCCGCTGGTGTATGGCGCAATCTTCCGCTTCGATGGGCAGGCCAGCGTCTTTGACGCTCGCTCTGGACCGTGTTACCGCTGCCTGTTCCCTGAGCCGCCGCCACCCGATCTTGTCCCCTCCTGCGCCGATGCGGGCGTGCTGGGGGTCTTACCCGGCACAATTGGCACAATTCAGGCCACCGAGGCGATCAAACTGTTGCTTGGAATCGGCTCCTCTCTGGCTGGCCGTTTGCTGATTTACAATGCCCTCGAAATGACTTTCGAGACGGTGACGCTGAAGAAGAATCCGCGTTGCAAGATCTGTGGCTCTGAGCCTGAGATTACTGGTCTGATTGATTATTTTGAATTTTGTGGTGTGCCAGGAATCGTTCACGGCCCAACTGATTCGGAATGGGATATTGCTGCTCCTGAACTGGCGCAACGCTTGCAACGCGGGGAGCCGCTTTTCTTGCTCGATGTACGCGAGCCACATGAACTTGCGATTTCGCACATCGAGGGGGCTTGCAACATTCCGCTCGGAGAACTTCCCGCTCGCTTGTCGGAACTGGATTCGGGCCGCGAAATTGTTGTGTTTTGCAAGATGGGTACGCGTTCGCAGCGTGCTCTTGAACTGTTGCTGAGCGCTGGTTTCAGAAAGGTCAGGCACTTGCGCGGTGGCATCAATGCATGGGCGCGAGAGGTAGATCCGCGCCTGCCAATCTATTGAAAGGTGGGAGAATGTCTCATCGTGTCCTGTTAGCCGTTCTGGCACATCCAGACGATGAATCCTTTGGCATGGGAGGAACGCTGGCCCTCTATGCAGCGCGGGGTGGACGTGTATTTGGTCTGTGCCACGCGCGGCGAGGCGGGTGAGACCGACGAAGCACATCTAAAAGGAGTTCGCAATATCGCCGAACTGCGCGAGGCGGAACTGCGTTGTGCGGCTGCTGTCCTGGGACTGAAGGAAGTCTTCTTTTTGGGTTATCGCGATTCGGGTATGCCCGGAGCGGCGGACAACGAACATCCCGAAGCGCAAATCCGGCATCCGGTCGAGGAAGTGGCCGCACGCGTGGTGAAGTACATTCGGCTTCTCAAACCGGATGTGGTCTCGACCTTTGATCCGATTGGCGGCTACCGTCATCCCGATCATATTCACATCCACAAAGCAACTACCCTGGCGTTTGAAAGAGCCAACGACCCGGCTTTCTATCCAGAAGCGGGTGCACCGTTCGCCCCGCGAGCGTTGTATTACCAGCCCATTTCCCACCGCTTTTTGAAAGTGGCTGGTAACTATTCAGCCATGTCATTGCGAGCCGTTTTTTGGCGACCGCGAAGCGTACCCGAAGGGTAAGCAATCTCCCGTTTATCAGGCCAGCTTGACCGCTTGGGGATTGCTTCGTCGCAAAGAACGCTCC
>DAOTZT010000130.1:0-3122 GCA_034434255.1 Anaerolineales bacterium
GGCTTCCCCTCCTTCCGTCCGGGGCAGGTGGAGGCGGTGCAATCGCTGCTCGAAGAGCGGCATACGCTGGTCGTCATGCCCACCGGGGCGGGCAAGTCGCTGGTCTTCCAACTCGGCGCGCTCTTGCGCGACGGGCTGACCCTGGTCGTCTCGCCGCTCATCGCCCTGATGAAAGACCAGGTGGACGCGCTCGAACGGCGCGGCATTCCGGCCACTTACATCAACAGCGCCCTGCCCGTCAGCGAGCAAAACGCCCGCCTGCAGCGGCTGGCGCAGGGAGCGTATCGCCTGGTCTATGCCGCTCCGGAGCGATTGCGCAGTGTGCCGTTTCTTAACGCGCTCCAGGGCCAGAAGATTGGCCTGCTGGCGGTGGACGAGGCCCACTGCATCTCGGAATGGGGTCACGACTTCCGCCCCGATTACCTGCATCTGGCAGAAACGCGCCGCCCGTGAAATTCACATTCACATTGGCGGAAACGTGACCGATAGCGTGCTGATTGCCGGGGATAACAACGTAGTCAAGCCGGGGAAGAAAACATAAGCGCGGAGCATCCCCAAAACACCGCAAAAGGGGATGATCCGCGCCAGGAACAGCGTATTTTTACGCGGGGGATTGTCTGCTTCACGCCTCCAGTTTTGCCACGGCCTGTTCCAAATCACGCTCGCCGGGGGTGACGTACAATCTTGTGGTGTCGAGGCTTTCGTGGCCGAGCAGGGCGGCGACTTGTTCCAGCGTCACGCCGTTGTCGAGCAGGGATTTGGCGAAGGTGTGGCGGCAGGTGTGCGGGGTGACCGCCGTCAGCCCGGCCAGTTTTGCCAGCCGGGAAACCGCCAGAAGTAAAGCGTCTCGCCGTTTTTGCTGGCGGCGATGTCGGGAAAGCGGCGCATCAGCTGCTTGGCAGACATTTCCAGCGAGAAGATTGCCACGCGCTGGCCGAGTTGCAGAATCTGGTGGCGGGCGATGGAAATCAGCCAGGATGTTTTGCCCTGGCCGGGCCTCCCGGCGACGACGTACAACCGCTCTGGCTGCAAACCGCCCCCCCCAGGAGCCGGTCCACATCCGGCAGGCCGGTGGCGATCAGGTCGTTAGGCATCCGCCTGCATGGTTGATGGCAGGCGGTTCATGGCAATGGATGTGATGAAGACCGGGTCATTTTCCTGCCGCTTACTTCCCATGAGCGGCAGCCAGCCTCCCAAAGGTTTCAAAACCTTCGGGAGCGTTTTTGTCAGATGTGGTAGAATTGGCGAGCAATTTTAAGGAATTTTTGGGAGTTGGCATGCGCAAGCAAAGTACTTTTTGGCTCTGGCCCATTTTGAGCGGGATATTCCTCGTTGACCTGTTGCTGTATGTAGATTTAGGGCGTTTCTCGCGCTTATTGGCCGATGATTATTGCTCCGCTTATATGGTCCACCGTCTTGGTCTGCTGCGATCAATTTGGTATTGGTATCTCAATTGGAGTGGCGGTTTTTCCACCAGCGTGGCGGACGGCCTTTTGGAAATTTTTGGGCGTTACGGCCAGCCTGCCACAATCCCCATTTTTCTTTTGCTTTGGGTCACAGGTACGGTATGGGCGGTTTTTATGCTTTTACCAGGAAAATTGCCAAAAAACATTCACCTGGGCCTGGCGATGGCGCTTGGTCTTGGAATGATGGTTTTTGTTTTGTTATTTAGCCCCAATGTGCCCCAATCACTCTTTTGGTGGGGAGGCATGCGCGCTTACAGTATGCCTTTGGCTCTTTTCACACTCTACACAGCGTTTTACCAGTTCTTTCGGGCAAGAGTTTGGCCTGAAATAGCGCAAGCGTTGCTGATTTTTGTCAGTCTGGCTACCACATTATTCATGGCTGGCTTTAGTGAAACTTTTACGCCAGTGATGGTCGTCTTTTTGGCTGGCTGGCTGGTTTTGGGGGTCTGGACAAAGTCTCTTGCGCCTGGTTCACCCTCTTTTTATTTTGTCCTGGCCGGTTTTGCAGGCGGGCTGCTCGGCTTGTTCATTATGGTTGCCGCGCCGGGCAATACAGTGCGGCAGGCCGCTTTCCATCAAAGTATCAATTTACAGGAAATATTGAATATCTCCTTCTCTGCCTATCTGGCTTTTTTGCGTTGGCTGATTGGTTCTGCGGAACGCATGGCAGGCTTGCTGGCTTTGGTCTTGCTGGGCGTTTGGGCCGGTTTTCATATTGAGTCTGCCTCGCTGCCGCGCGGCTGGTGGATTCCGGCGGCTTTTTTCAATGGCCTGCTGTTTATGTTTGGCTGTTTTCCACCCGCAGCGTATGGCATGTCTGATGCTGCGCCCGATAGAGCGTTGATTATTGCCGCCTATTTTGGGGTGGGAAATTTTTTGTTGGGTGGCTGCTGGTTGGGAATGTGGCTGCGACACAAAGTTCCTTCTTTTCCGCGCCTTATGCCCATCCTTACCGTTGCGCTGGCTGTGAGCGTCATCGTGACGGTGAGCCTGAATTTTCAGCGCCTGGCCGCTTCTCGCCCGCTCTATGTGGCGTATGCGCAGCACTGGGACAAGGTGGACGCTCAGATTTTATCGGCCAAAGCCGCAGGGCAGGCAGAAGTGCATATACCGACAATGTCAAACTGGGCGGGTGTTCTTGAACCAAATGACAACCCACGCTTTTGGGTCACACTTTGCATGAGCAAGTACTATGACATTGCCATCTTTGGCTCCAACCCCGATCTTCCCTGACCCAATGAATCTCTCTGTCGTCGTTCCCGTTTACCGCGGCGAGGCGCTGATTACCCCTCTGGTGGAGCGTCTCGCGCCGGTGCTTTCCCGCCTGGCCGAAGAATACGAAGTCATTCTGGTCAGCGATGACAGCCCCGATAACGCCTGGCAGGTCATCGAAAACCTGGCCCGCCGCTACCCGTGGGTGATAGGCCTGCGCCTGATGCGCAATTACGGTCAGCACAACGCCACGCTGGCCGGGGTGCGCGCCGCCCGTGAAATTCACATTCACATTGGCGGAAACGTGACCGATAGCGTGCTGATTGCCGGGGATAACAACGTGGTCCGGTAGACGAGAAAACGCGGGTGAAGACGACGATGAGCAAAAAAGGCCCTCCAGCAATACTTCACCCTCTGTACCCATTGTCGTCCAACGGGATGTGA
>DAOTZT010000131.1:0-4757 GCA_034434255.1 Anaerolineales bacterium
TCTTCGAAGACAGGCGGGAGAACGGGCACAGCGGCGGTGGTGCGAATGGCAGGAATCAGCCGCAGCAGGACCGAGAGGTCGAGGTCGGCAGCCAGGACAGGGGTCCGGAACGAGGCGGGCCAATCGTAGCGGGCGCGGACCTCGGGATGCAGTTCGCCAAAGAGGCCGATTTCCTCCCCGCCAGCGAGCAGTCGAGCGCACTTTCCAGGGTGAAAGGTGGGATGCTGAGCCGGTTCAACGCGACTATCAGCCACGTTGAGGCCTTCGAGCAGGGCCATCAGCACGCCCTTCAGGTCGTAGAAGTCCAGCGGGGCCAGGTCGGCGGGCTGCCAGCCGGGCAGGGCGCGCGGGCCAGAGAGGAGGATCGCCAGGCGCGGCTGTTCCTGGGGCAGGCCGTTGGGGTCGTCACCCGGCAGGAATTGCGGGCCGATTTCGAACAGGGCCAGGCGTTCGCGGACGCGGGCGTTGCGCTCGGCGGTATCGAGCACGGTGGCCAGGACGCTGTGGCGCAAAAAGGCTTTTTCGTAGGCCAGCGGGTTGGCAATGCGCAGGTAAGGACGGTCATCAGCCGGTGCATCCGGCGGGAAGCGCCGCCCCTCGCGCTCAGGAGTCGTCCAGCGGTAACTGACGATTTCGGTCAGGCCGAGGGCCACCAGCAGGTCGCGGATGCGTTCTTCTTTTTCGAGGTCCGGGTTGCCCCGTTGCGGCGGCAGGAGGTCGGAGATGCGCGTTTCGGGCAGGTTGTCGTAACCGTAGATGCGGGCAATTTCTTCGATGAGATCAGCCTTGCCGGTGACACCTTCGCCAATGTCGAGGCGATGATCGGGAGGAGTGACCAGTAAACAGTGTTCAGTGTTCAGTGAACGGTGTTCAGTGTTCAGTGAACGGTGTTCAGTAACGGTGCACTGGAATTCGAGACGCTCGAGCATAGCGCGGATTTGCTCCAGAGGCAGGTCGAGGCCGAGCCAGCGTTTGACGTCGGCGGTGGTCAGTTCGATGGTGGGGGTGGCGGGGGGCAGGGGGTAGTTGTCCACCAGGCCGGGGTCGAGGGCCCCGCCGGCCCAGGTCTGCATCAGGTCGAGGCAGCGACGCACGCCACGCTCGGCCATGGCAGGGTGGACACCGCGCGAGAAGCGATAGGAGGCCTCGGAGGGCAATTGCTGGGTGCGGGCGGTCTTGCGAATGTTGATGAAGTTCCACGCTGCGCCTTCGAGCAAGACGTTGACGGTCTGCTCGCTGACTTCGGACTCGAGGCCACCCATCACGCCCGCGATGGAAAGCGGCCCGGCCGTGTCGCAGACGAGGACGGTCGTCTCGTCGAGGGTGCGCTCCACGCCGTCGAGGGTGGTCAGTTTTTCGCCGGGACGGGCGGTGCGGGTGATGATTTTGACCTTGCCGCCATTGGCGCGGCGCAGAAGCACGTCGTAGTCAAAAGCGTGCAAAGGTTCGCCGATTTCGAGCATGACGTAGTTGGTGGCGTCCACGATGTTGTTGATGGGGCGCATGCCAGCCAGTTTGAGGCGGCGCTGCACCCAGGCAGGGCTGGGGCCAATTTTGACGCCGCGCAGCAGGCCGAGGACGAAGCGCGGGTTGAGATGGGGGTCGGTGATTTCGATCTCGGCGAAGTCACCCACCAGGGAGGGCTGATCGCGAAGCGCCAGGGGTTTGAGGGGCCTGCCGGTCATGGCGGCGATTTCGCGCGCCAGGCCGAGCATCGAGGCGCAGCGGGCGTAACTGGGCAGGAGTTTGACGTCGAAGACAGCATCGCCCATGTAGTCGGCGAGAGGCATCCCCACCGGGGCGTCTTCGGGCAGGATGATGATGCCCTCGTGTTCGTCCGAGATGCCGAGTTCCTTCTCGGAGCAGACCATCGAGTAGGACTCCACGCCGCGAATTTTGGCGCGTTTGAGGGTGGTGAGCACCTGGCCTTCCTGGTGGCCGTCGAAAATCTGGGCGCCTTCTTTGGCGTAGGCTACCTTGAGCGGCGTGGGCAGGGGGCCGCGGCCCTTGTACTCGAACAGGTTGGGCGCGCCGGTCAGGACGATGTGTTCTTGCTGGCCATCGTCGAGTTTGCACAGCACCAGGCGGTCAGCGTTCGGGTGGGGCATGACCTCGGAGATGGCAGCGACGACGATTTTCTGGCGGTCCCATTCGAGGCCGCTGAGGTGGGCGTCCACGCTGCCGGGGGCGGGCATGGGCAGGCCGATGATTTGGATGGCCTCCACTTCCATGCCTGCCATAGTGATGAGACGCGCCAGTTCGGGAATAGAAAGGTCAATTTCGACAAAGTCTTTGAGCCAGGATAGAGGGGCTTTCATAAAAACTCCTTGAGGGTGAAGAGAACAGAGAGAGGAGAAGAGATGCAGAGGGGAAAGAACAAGGGGCAAAGAGGAAGAAAGGGCGGAAAAGATCAGGTCTCTTCGGGAAGTTCAGTGAAGTAAGGTGCAGGGTCTTCGTGGACGGCACAGGTCGAGCCGGGCTCGCTGGCACCTTGTTTGCTGCGTTTGAGATAGGCAATGTAGCCATTCAGCATCCGGTCTATTTCATCACCTTCCGCCGATAATTCCTTGTAGAGTGACTCCGGAATGAACTGTGCTTCGAACGCGAAGAGGAGATGGCTGAGGGTCTCATCCAGCGAGCCGCGGGCATTGTAGCAGAAGCGGATATTGTCCTGGTAATAAAATCGTCCGTAGCCTTCCGCGATGTTGGCCGCGATGCTGAGTGCAGAGCGGCGAATCTGAACGTTCAAATTCCACTTCTCTTCAGCCGGAAGCAGAGGCAGAACTTCTCGATAGATGCGCAGCGCAAAATCCTTTGACCGTCTCCAAACCTCCAGCCGCTGCAATCCCTCAATGCTCATTTCCCTGAATCCTTTCTTCACTCTCTACTCTACACCACTTCCTACTCTTCACTACTTTCTACTTCTCACTACTTTCTACTTCCACTACTCTCTACTTCTGACTACTCTCTACTCTCTCTTCTCTACTCTCTTAACTAAAACTGCTCCAAAAAGCGCAAATCATTCTCCCAGAAATAACGGATGTCGGGGATGCCGTACTTGAGCATGGCAATGCGCTGGACGCCGAAGCCAAAGGCGAAGCCGGTGTAGCGCGCCGGGTCGTAGCCGCCGTTGCGCAGGACAACGGGATGGACCATGCCGCTGCCGCCGATTTCCAGCCAGCCGCCGCCGCACACGGCGCAGCCCTTACCGCCGCACTGGAAGCACTGAATGTCGAACTCGGCGCTCGGCTCGGTGAAGGGGAAGAACGAGGCGCGGAAGCGGGTGCGCGCCCGCGGTCCAAACAGCCGCCGCGCCATGTCGGCCAGGGTCCCCTTCAGGTCGCTGAAGGTGATGTTGGGGCCAACGGCCAGCCCTTCCAGTTGGTCGAATTGCGTCTCGTGGCGGGCATCCACCTGCTCGTAGCGATAGACCATACCGGGCAGGATGATGCGCACCGGCGGCGGGTTATCGGGGTCGAGGGCGGCGATTTCGCGCATGGCGTGAATCTGACCCGGGGAGGTGTGCGTGCGCAGCAAGAGAGGATTGTCGCCACGGCCTTCGGCCTGCAGGAAGTAGGTGTCCTGCATATCGCGCGCCGGATGCCCGACGGGGAAGTTGAGCAACTGGAAGTTGTACTCGTCGGTTTCCACCTCGCGCGAGCGGTAAATCTGAAAGCCCATCTCGCGGAAAATCTGATAGAGTTCGCGCAGGATTTGGGTATCGGGATGCAGGCGGCCGCGGACGATGGGCCGTCCCGGCAGCGTGACATCCAGCCGTTCCTGGCTGAGAGCGCGCTGCAAAGCCGCCTGCCGCAACGCCTCGGAGCGGGCGGCGAACGCGGCCTCGAGGGCTTTTTTAACTTCGTTGGCCTTCTGCCCTACCGCCGGGCGCTTCTCCTTGGGAAGCGCGCCGAGGCTGCTGAAAACTTGCATGAGGGGCGAGGAGCGCCCCAAATGGGCAATTCGCCACTGCTCAAGGGCAGCCTCGTCTTGCACTTGCGCTAAGGCTTGTGATGCAACTGCTTCGATTTGTGTTAGTTTGTCAAGCATAAGGTCTCCTCACAGGGAACGATACTTTTGCACCGTCTCCCAAAGAATACGGGCGAAGTCTTTATCGCTGCTTTTCCAGATGTTCGAAAAAGCCAGGGTGTCAATCTGTAACTTGGCCAGTTCGCCGTCAGGTTGGTGATAGACGACAACCGTCATCCACGAATCCGCAATGTCTTGGTTGCCAGCGATAGATAAGATTTTGATGTCTGCGATCTTCTCCAGAGGGATTTGCCAGGAGAGAGAGGCGTCGCGATAGGTCAAATAATTCTTATCAATGGTAATCGCATGTAATTCGGGACGCCGGCGTTGGCGCAATGCCAGGGAAAGTGGATGCCAGGTCAAGGCCATGGCAAATGCGATCAAGGTGCACAAAAGCAAAAGCGCGGCATCTTTCCAATTTCCATTCCATACCGACCAGGCCAACAGGAAAGCAAACACACCTACGCCCAAGCCAGACACCAGGGCGACCACAGCCAGAAAGAGGAGATAGGCCAGAGAAGGCCGGTCAGCGTAAAAAACCGTCGTGTTACTCATCGCTTACCTAAAAAAACTCCCGTCCTCAATGGGACGGGAGGGATTCCCGCGGTACCACCCAACTTGGCCGCCTGTGCGGCCCGCTCAACGCCGACCATCATCGGCTCCCCCGCTAACGCTGGGGCTGCGGTTCGGACTACTGGAGGCAAGAGGTCTCTTGCGCTGCGTTCACC
>DAOTZT010000132.1:0-6175 GCA_034434255.1 Anaerolineales bacterium
CACCAGGGTCAGGCCGTAGATGATGAGCGCTGAGACGAAGGGACTGGTCTCGGCAAACGCGCCGGAGGCCCAGTGCAGGATGGTATCCAGGATTCCGCCTGAAGCGATGATGTGCTTGACGCTGGCAGCCATCATCAGCAGGGGAATGGCCGGAGCGATGCCCAGGAAGCCCTCCCAGGCGGCACGCCAGGCTTTTTTGCCGATGCCGGCCATGAGCGCCGCGCCGATACCGCCGATGACGAACAGCAGCCCCGAAAGCGGCATGGCCAGGTCGCTGAGCGATTCGATCCACGAGAGCGTCATCACCGCGACCAGAATCAGCAAGAACATGACGGCCATGAACAGGACGGCGCGCTTCATGCGGGGGTCATTTGCCGGGGTAGGGTCCAGGGTAAAGGTCCCGTACCTGGATCGTTCTGGTTGATCTTCCTGAAAAACGGGAGAGGCCTGCGGCTCACGCTCAATCCGTTTTGCATAGCGAACAAGGAACGCGGTGAGAATCCCATACGTCACAACAAACAGGACCAGGCGCGGCCCCCAGCCGGAGAAAAGCGGCAGGTCAGCCAGCCGTTGGGCGGTGCCGATGGTGAAGAAGTTGAAGACGGCGGTTGAAAAGCCGACATTGGTGGCCAGGATGGAAATGCCCAGGCCGGTGAGGCTATCCCAGCCCAGGGTATAGGCCAGCACGATGATAATCGGCACAAGCGGGACGGCCTCCTCCAGGATGCCGAAGAAACCACCCAGGGCCATGAAGAAAAAGGTCAGCACGGCCAGCAGGAGGTACTTGCGCTGAGCGAATTTTTTGACGATGAGATGGACGGCATATTGGAGAATACCGCTCTGATCCATGATCGAAAACGCGATTCCTACCAGGACAATGAACAGGATGACGCCGATGACAGTGGCTCCGCCTTCTGCAGCAAATACCTCGAATGGGGCGGTGAACCAGCGCCAGACGGGGTAGTCGGGACGTTCGGTGAACGTGAATGACTGCGGGTCAATGACCTTGCGCCCGTCCACGTCCACCCGCGCATATTGCCCGGCCGGAACGATACGGGTCAGGATTCCGGCGGTCAGCATGAGGACGAAGATGATGACAACCGCCTGGAAAAAGGCTTTTTTGCTGATCTGAATGCCTGCTTTTTTTTCTGTCATCGGTCAATCTCCTTTTGCCATCAGGGGTGAGAGTCAGGTAGCAGCACGAGAGTTTGTCTTGCAGAATAAATCCGCGCTGCGTTTATTGTTCATATAGTGTATGCGAAGAATGCGACCTTGCAAAGGGCTGGAAATTTGTTTCAGGATGTGCTACAGTAAAAAGTGTAGCAAGTGCCCTTCTGGAAGAACAGGAAAGGAGGTCCAAATGAACGTTGCGCGCAAAATTTGTGGCAGCATCCTGCTGGCTGACGATGGTTCAGAGTTCGCGCGGGCCGCGGCTGAATTTGTTGCCAACTTGCCCCTGTCGCCCAATTGCCGCGTGACAGTCTTGCGCGTCTTTACCTCCCAGCAGGCGACGGAACTCGGCTCGCTGGAGGACGCTCTGTCCAGAACCTGTGAGTATCTCCGAAACCGGGGCCTGCAAGTGGACTCAGAACTCTTGCTCGGCTCCCCTGCTCAGGTCATCACAGAATATGCCGAGAGTCACAAGATTGACCTGATTGTGATGGGCGCCAAAGGCTTGCGGGCTACCCTGGGAATCCTGCTCGGCGGGGTGGCTCAGCAGGTGGTCGAATACTCGTCCTGCCCGGTGCTGGTGGTGCGCCCTCCGTATCAGCAGGTCAAGCGAGTTCTGCTGCTCACCGACGGTTCGCCCGGCAGCGATGCGGTGATTCAGTACTTTGGCCGTTTCCCGTTCCCGGCGGAACTGGACGTGCGCGTGATGCACGTTTTGCCTCCTCCGCCCTTGCCGGTGATGGCCTCCTTTGGGGCTGCTGACCGCATGATTTATGAACCGCTGGCTATTACTGAGGCAGTTGCCCAGGAGCGGGCGCGCGAGGAAGAAGCCGGCAAGGCTCTCCTGCAGCGCACAATCGCCGACCTGGCTGCATTTAACGTCAAAGCGACTTCTGTCTTGAAGCGCGGCGACGCGGCAACTGAAATTCTGGAATACATCAAAGGCCAAAAAATTGACCTGGCTATCACTGGCTCGCGCGGCCTCAGCCAGATCAAGGCCTGGATGCTGGGCAGCGTCTCGCGCAAACTGGTTCACTACGCCGCCTGCTCCGTGCTGGTGGTGCGCAGCAAGTGAAATTTTCTGACGGCAAGTCGTCAGACTGAATCACGTAGTTGGCATAGAGAAAGGGATTGTTACGGCTCAATGGAATTGCTGAAGGGCGCGGCTCACGGCCTGCACGCCGAAATCGAGCGCCTCGACCGGCACGCGCTCATCGGCAGCGTGGACAGTGGCGGCAAAGTTGAAGTTCTCCGGCAGGCGCAGGGGTGTGAAGCCGTAGGTTTGAATGCCCAATAGCGAGAAGAAGCGCGCGTCGGTCACGCCGGAGAGCACATAGGGGAGGGGAATGCCCTGCGGGTCGAGTTGACGCAGCACGCCGCCGAGCGTGTCGAACAGCCCCAGGTCAGCGCGGGCCGGGCCGGGTTCGTGCTTGACGACCTCGATTTCGAGGTCGTCGCCCAGCAGGGCGCGCAGTTCGGCGATCATGTCGTCCGGCCTGGCGCCGGGGACAAGGCGGCCATCCATGCCCAGGGTCACCTCCGCCGGGATGACGTTGGCCTTGTCGCTGGCTTTGAGCATGGTCGGGCTGACGGTGTTGCGCACCAGCGGCGAGAACAGCGCGCCGCGTTCGCCCAGCAGGCGCAGGATGGCGTCGGTCAGGGCCGGCTGGAGGAGCAGGCGGAGGAACAGGCCGCTGGCACCGCCCAGGTTGCGGGCGAGGGTCTCGAACATCAGGCGGACGGGCGGGGTGATGTGGACCGGCAGGGAGCGTTCGTCCAGCTGACGGAGGGCGCGCCCCAGTTTGGCCATCGCCTGGCCGCGCACCGGCATCGAGCCGTGACCGGCGCGGCCGCGAAAGGTCGCTTTCATCCAGCAGACTTGTTTTTCGGCAATCATGATGGGGTAAAAACGCTTGCCGCCGATGGACAGGTTGAAGCCGCCAAATTCGCCCAGGGCGTAGCGCACGCCCTCGAAGAGACTGGGGTGCTCGCTCACCAGGTAGCGCGCTCCGTACACGTCGCCTGCCTCTTCGTCGGCCAGGGCGGCGAAGATCACGTCACCGGGCAGGGGCAGGTTCTCGGCTTTGGCTTTGAGCACGGCGGCCAGGAACATGGCCACGCCGCTTTTCATGTCCAGCGCGCCGCGGCCCCAGACGTAGCCATCCACGATGCGGCCCTCGAAAGGCGGGTAAGTCCACTGCTGACCCTCGGTGGTGACCACGTCCACGTGGCCGTAGAGCAGCAGCGGGGGCGCTTCGCCGCGTCCTTTGAGCCGCGCAATCAGGTTGGGTCGGTCGGGATGATTGGCCACCAGGGTGGTCTCGATGCCGGCTTCCTGGAGCAGGCCGTTGATGTATTCGATGCACGGGCGCTCGTTGCCGGGAGGGTTGGTGGTGTCGAAGCGAATCAGTTGTTGCAAAATCTCTGCTGGACGTTCGTAGAGAGGCATGGTCATCTCCTTTCGTTGGGGTGCAGGGACTGCAAGAGTTGCTGCATGTGCTCGTAGTGGGAGCCTTGCCAGTAGATGCGTTCACAGGCCGGGCAGCGGGCAAACTCCTGGTAGTATAACTTCGTTTTCGGTTCGAGACGGTCGAGAATGGCGCTTTTTTCGACTTTTTCCAGGGGGTGGTTGCAGCGCAGGCAGCGACCGAAGGGGCGCGACCACTTCCACAGGTGAAAGCGGCGAAAAACTTCGTGCAACTGTTCCTGTGGCACGAGCGAACGCAGGCAATAGCCAGAGCGGACAGCCTTGCGCATCAACAGGCGGCGGTCGCGGGTGAGCAGAATGCGCTCTTCTTCAGCGGCCAGGGCGGCCAGTTCTTCGTCGTCGTAAGTGTTTTCGTAGCGCGAATCAAAGCCGAGCATGCGCAAATAAGCCGCCAGCCGACCGAGGTGATTGTCCAGCACGAAGCGCGGCTCATCCCCCTCCCAACCGGCGGCGGGGTGGACCTCGATGCGGTCGCCGTCTCGCGGGCGATAGGCCTCGCCGATGACGCGGCCGTTGGCCGTCAGCGCGCCGACCTCGACGTGCGGCACGCCCAGCGATTCGATGAGATGTTTGACTGTCTGGTGTTCGGCAAAGATAAGAGGGATTTCTTGCCCGCGTTGCGAGGGGGCAAGCAGGTCGTTCAATTCCCCAAGGAAGACGAAGACGGCGCGGTTCACTGCACTCGATGATAGTGCAGAACCGGCGCGGCGTCAATTTTTAGCCACAGATTACAGCCACAGATTACACAGATTACACAGATTACGGCCACAGATTACACGGATTACACGGATTGCACAGATTTCAGGGATGAAAGGCGCTGGCGCAAGGTGCTGAGAGGGCGACGAATGGCCGGGAGGCGCAGAAAGAGCAGGAGCAGGACCAGCAAACCCCACAAGAGTGGCTGGAGGATGTCACCACTCAGGGCAAAGAACGTCCCCTTTTTGGCCCAGCCGTAATGGACGATGACGATGGGAGCGATGACGTACACCAGCCGATGCAGTGACTTCCAGCGTTTCCCCATTTTGCGCATGAAGAAGTCGAATGAAGTCACCGCCAGCGGGAGGAGCAGGATGCCCGCCGTAAACCCAAGCAGGATGAACGGCTTTTCGCCAACCAGACGCAGGATTTCGGGCAGATCGAAACCGTAATCGACCGCGGTAAAGGTGGCAAAGTGCAGGGCTGCGTACAGGAAGGCGTACAGTCCCAGGGCGCGGCGGCGCGGCGGCAGAGCGCGCCAGCCGGTCAGGGTGGTGAGCGGCGTGACCGCCAGCGAGGCGAGCAAAAAGTACAGCGCCGCCCGTCCCAGCCGCTGTTCGACGTCCTGGATGGGGTTCACGCTCAGCCGTCCGGTCAGGGCGTCGAAGGCAATCAGCGCCAGCGGCAGCCAGCCGAGCAGGTGCACCGTCACCCGCAGCCAGGAAATCCCCTTTTGCCCCTCTCCTTTTTCCCTTCTCATTTTTCCCTTCTCACTTCTCTCTCCTCTTCCCCTAATAATTGACCCGCAAATCCATCCCCGCATACAGTTCGGCCACTTCCTCCCCGTAGCCGTTGAACATCAGAGTCTCGCGGCGGCTGAATTCGCCAATGCGCCGCTCGGTGCGTTGACTCCAGCGCGGGTGGTCCACTTCGGGGTTGACGTTGGAGTAGAAGCCGTATTCGTTGGGCGCAATCGTATTCCACAGCGTGGCTGGCTGTTCCTCGGTCAATTCGATGCGGACGATGGCCTTGATGGACTTGAAGCCATACTTCCACGGGACCACCAGCCGCAGGGGGGCGCCGTTTGGGTTGGGCAGCGGTTCGCCGTAGAGGCCGGTGGCGATAAGCGTCAGGCGGTGCATGGCCTCGTCCAGGCGCAGGCCCTCGGTGTAGGGCCACGGGTAGAACGGGTTTTTCTGGCCGGGGAACTGTTCCGGGTCCAGCAGCGCCACGAAACGCACATAGTGGGCGCTCGTCATCGGCTCCACCTCCGCCAGCAGTTTGTTCAACTCGAATCCGTTCCAGGGAATGACCATGCTCCAGGCCTCGACGCAGCGCAGGCGATAGACGCGTTCCACCTGTTCGAAGCGCATCAAGTCTTCCAGGGCGTAGGTCTTGGGCTTGTGGACCAGACCGCCGACCTCCACTGCCCAGGGCGTGGAGCGGAAACTGGCCGAGAGCGGGTTGACGGCCTGCTTGTCGGTGCTGAATTCGTAGTAGTTGTTGTACGTGGTGATCTGTTCGAAAGTGTTGGCCGGGTCGCCCAGTTCGTCGGTCGGGGCGGGGCCGGACCCGGCGCCGGCTCCCGTTTCGACGGGCGTCTGTGCCAGCCGCGGCGCACAGGCCGCCAGCAAGGCCGCCGCGCTGACGATACCGGCTGCCTTCAGCCAGTCGCGGCGGGAGAGATACAGGCTTTTGGGCGTGATTTCCGAAGAAGGGACGGCCACATGCTTGAGTTTGTTTTCCATACTTTGCTCCTGTTTGAAACCACTAAACAGGAGTAATTTTATCCTGATTCAGTTAACTCTTTGTTAGAGGTAA
>DAOTZT010000133.1:0-6556 GCA_034434255.1 Anaerolineales bacterium
GTTATGGAACTTCAAAAACGCGGGCTGGCCATAAAACAGCAAATGCCGATCCATGTTTACTACGAAGGAAAAGTTGTTGGCGAATACTTTGCTGATTTGGTAGTGAACGATGTGGTCATCGTAGAACTGAAAGCCGCGGAAGAAATCACCAAGGCACATGAAAATCAGTTAGTCAACTATCTGAAAGCCACCAATCTTGAAGTAGGGCTTATACTCAATTTTGGCCCTCAACCCAAATTCAAACGCAAAATTTTTACCAACGAGCGCAAACCCGCCTTAAAAATCGCCTAGCCCTTCAAAATAAAAACAATCTGCGAGAATCCGCTCCATCTGCGTACTCCGCGTACCGTTTTCGCAAATAGAACGCGGAGTACGCAGATTAGACAGATTTCCACGGATAAAATATAAAAATCCGTCTCTATCCGTTTTATCTGTGTCATCCGCGTGCCCTTCTCGCAAATTGAGCGCGGAAAAAGCAAATAGAACACGGAGTACACAGATTAGACAGATTTCCACGGATAAAATATAAAAATCCGTCTCTATCCGTTTTATCTGTGTCATCCGCGTGCCCTTCTCGCAAATTGACCGCGGATAAAAGCAAATAGAACACGGAGTACACAGATTAGACAGATTTCCACAGATAAAAATAAAAATCTGTCTCTATCCGTTTTATCTGTGTCATCCGCGTGCCCTTTCCACAAACCGAACGCAGAGTACGCAGATTAGACAGATTTCCACGGATAATATAAAAATCCGCCTCTATCCGTTTTATCTGTGTCATCCGCGTGCCCTTGTCGCGAATTGACCGCGGATAAAATATAAAAATCCGTCTCTATCCGTTCTATCCGCATCATCCGCGTTCTATCAACCACAAACCTTATGCAAACTTTCTTTTCTTTACTCTCCCATCGCGTTGCTGACTGCTCCTCCCTCCTCTGCGTCGGCCTCGACCCGCACCGCTCCGACCTCCCCGCTCCCACTGCCGAAGCAGCGCGGGACTTTTGCCTGCGTCTCGTGGAAGCGACCGCTCCCTACGCCGCGGCCTTCAAACCCAACGCCGCCTTCTTCGAGGTCTTCGGTGCGGAGGGGTGGACAGCGCTCAAAGAGGTGATTAGTGCCATTCACGCCGAATCGGCGCGGCTCGGCTCCAAAATCCCCGTCATCCTCGATGCCAAACGCGGCGACATCGCCTCCACCGCCGAAGCCTATGCCCATTCCGCTTTCGAGACCCTCGCCGCCGACGCCATCACCCTCAACCCCTACCTGGGACGGGATTCCATCGAGCCGTTCATCCACAATCCAGAGAAAGGCGTGTTCCTGTTGTGCAAGACCTCCAACTCTGGAAGCGGGGATTTGCAAGACATTATCGTCAAGACTTCCGAAGTCTCGGAGACGTCGGAAGTCTATGCCCCACTTTATATCCACGTTGCCAAACTCGCCCAGCAATGGAACACCGCTGATAACATCGGCCTGGTGGTCGGCGCGACTCACCCCGAGGCCCTCGCCCGCGTCCGCTCGGCTGCGCCTGACCTGTGGTTCCTCGTCCCCGGCGTCGGCGCCCAGGGCGGTGACCTGGAAACGGCCCTGCGCCGCGGCCTGCGGGCAGACGGCAAGGGCATGCTCATCAACGTCTCGCGCGGCATCTCCCGCGCCGAAGACCCTGCCCGCGCCGCCGCCTCCTGGCGCGACGCCATCCTCCACCACCTCCCCTGACCACTGCCCCCATGTCCTTCTACCTCACCTCCCTCATCATCCTCGTTACCTACCTCGGCATCGCCATTGGCGGCTACCCCGGCCTGCGCGTCAACCGCACCACGCTGACCCTCATCGGCGTCGGCGCGCTGCTCGGCCTGGGCCTGCTCGATTTCAAGCAGATGGGAAGCCTGCTCGAAATCAACACCCTCGTCCTGCTCTTCGGCATGATGATCATCAACGCCAACCTGCAACTGGCGGGATTCTTTCGCCTGGCGGGCGCGTCCATCCTCAAGTTCACCCGCTCGCCGCGCGCCCTGCTTGCCCTGGAAATCCTCGTCGCCGGTGTGCTGAGCGCCTTGTTTCTCAACGATACCATCTGCATCATGCTCACCCCGCTCATCGTGGACGTGACGCTGGCGGCCAAACGCAACCCCGTCCCCTACCTGATTGCCCTGGCCACGGCGGCCAACATCGGCTCGGTAGCCACACTCACCGGCAACCCGCAGAACATGATCATCGGCATCGCTTCGGGGATTTCTTACCTCCAATTCGCCGCCGCCCTGACCCCCATCGCCTTGCTCGGCCTGGGCACCATCTGGCTGGTGCTGGTGCTTTTCTACCCTGCGGAGTTTTCCAGCGGGCATTTCGACCGCGTGGAAGTCCCCAATCCGCGCATTTTCCGACCGCTTCTCACCAAGAGCCTCATCGTCACCGGCGGCTTGCTCGTCGCGTTCATCCTCGGCGTGCCGATTGCCGAGGCGGCCTTCGTCGCCGCGACCATTCTGCTCTTCACCCGCCGCGTCCATCCGGAAAAAGTGATGAACGAGGTGGACTGGAACCTGCTGGTCTTCTTTGCCGCCCTGTTCATCCTGACCGGCGTCATCGAACTGAATCACCTGACCGATGGCATCTTCGCCGCCCTGGCGCCGTTCCTCCAGAAGGGCGCTGCCGGGCTTTCGCTCGTCACCGTCATCATGTCGAACCTGGTTTCCAACGTCCCAGCGGTGTTGCTGCTGCGCCCGGCCGTAGCGCACCTGGCGGACCCGACCGCCGGCTGGCTGACTCTGGCGGCGGCCTCCACCCTGGCTGGCAACCTGACCCTGCTCGGCTCGGTGGCCAATCTCATCGTCGCCGAGAGCGCCGCCAAACGCGGCATCAAACTCACCTTCTGGGAATACACCCGCGCAGGCATCATCATCACCCTCCTCTCGCTGGTCATCGGCATCGGCTGGATTCAACTGTTTATCTGGAAATAAAATCCTCCACATCCTTTTCAGGAGCGCATGATGAGCAAAATCAACTCCACCCTCGCCGACGGCCTGCTGGAGGCCGGCTGCGTCAAATTTGGCGAATTTACCCTCAAATCGGGGCTGAAATCGCCCATCTACATTGACCTGCGCCGCATCATTTCCTACCCGCCCCTGCTTCGACAGGTGGCGGAGGCCTATTTGCCTTTACTGCGCCCGCTGCCCTTCGACCGCCTGGCCGCCCTGCCCTACGCTGCCATCCCGATTGCAACCGCTATCTCGCTGCAGGGCAACTACCCGATGATTTATCCGCGCAAAGAAGCCAAAAACTACGGCACCAAAGCCGAAATCGAGGGCGAGTACCGCGCCGGCGAGACGGCTGTCGTCATTGATGACCTGGCCACCACCGGCGGGAGCAAATTCGAGGCGATTGAAAAACTCACCGCCGCCGGCCTGCTCGTGCGTGACGTCGTGGTCCTGATTGACCGCCAATCGGGAGCCAGAGAGGCCCTCCAGGCTGCCGGTCTGCACCTCCACGCTGCTGTGACCATCGCCGATCTGTTAGATTATTGGGAACAGACAGGCAAGGTGGATAGGGCGAAAATTGAAGCCACAAGAGACTTCTTGCGAGGAAATTGACCATGACACGTCTTCTTCCCTTCCTGCAACGTTGGGCGAATTGGAAAGTAGTCATTGCGCTGGGGGCTCTTGTCTTGCTCTTCAATGGGGTGATCTTTCCGCTCACAGCCGGGGTGGCTACTCCATCGTTTGCCTCCCTCGACCAGAAACTCTGGTACACCCCGCAGCAAGCCTACGATACCATCGCCGTCTACACGCCTCAGCAGCGTCAATCGGCTGTCCTTGTCCATCTCACGGTAGATGCAGTCTATCCCCTTGTCTATGGCTTTTTCTTTAGCCTGCTGCTGGTGTTGTTATTCCGCCGGGTGGCGCCAAAGCAGGAGGAACTGGCTCTCTTCCCCTGGCGGGCTGTCCTGGCAGATTATCTCGAAAACCTGGGCCTGGTCATCCTCTTCCTGACCTATCCCACCCCGTTCTCGCTTCTGGCCTGGATCACCGCGATTTTTACTGCTCTGAAGTGGATTCAACTTGGCCTCGCCTTCCTGGCCCTTGCGGTAGGAATTGTCTTGCTGGTGTTGCAAAAAAGGAAATCTCGTGTATAGGCTGTTCCGTTTCCTCCTCTTTCGGCTCGACCCTGAAACCGCTCATGGCCTGACCCTCCACCTGGTGCGGCTGGCGGGCATTTTTCCCCTCTCGCGCTGGCTGCTGGAAGCCATCTTTTCTGTGCCTGAACGGCCGGTCCAGGCGTTTGGCCTCACCTTCAAGAACCCGGTTGGATTGGCCGCTGGCTACGACAAGGATGCTGTTGCCGTGCGCGGGCTGGCCGCGCTGGGATTTGGCCACATCGAGGTCGGGACCGTGACCCCGCGCCCCCAGCCGGGCAATCCCCGTCCCCGCATCTTTCGCCTTGTGCCGGATGAAGCCGTCATCAACCGCATGGGTTTCCCGGGCAAAGGCGCATCGTACGTTGCCGGCCAACTGTCCTCCCTCGTCCGTCGTTCCTCCTCGGTGGTCATTGGCGTCAACCTGGGCAAAAACAAAGACACCCCGCTTGAATCGGCTGCAGAAGATTACCTGGCCTTGATGCGCACCTTTGCCCCGCTGGCTGATTATCTGGCGATCAACATCTCCTCGCCGAACACCGTTGGCCTGCGTCGCCTGCAAGGGCGCGAGATGCTGGAAGGCCTGTTGCAAGCCATCCGGGCAGAGCGTCAAACATCAAACGTCAAACGCCCCATTCTGGTCAAACTTGCTCCCGACCTGAGTGAGGACGAACTGGAAGATGCTCTCGGCGTCATCCTCGATACCGGCATGGACGGGGTCATCGCGACCAATACGACCCTGGAGCGCGAGGGGCTGCAGTCAACCTATCGGGGAGAAAGCGGCGGGTTAAGCGGGCGCCCGCTGACGGTCCGCAGCGAAGCGGTGCTGGCAAAAGTGGTGAAGCGGCTGGATGGGCGCATTCCGGTTATCAGCGTGGGGGGAATCATGTCTCCAGAAGATGCCAAACGCCGCCTCGACATGGGGGCGGCGCTGGTGCAGGTCTATACCGGCCTGGTCTATGCCGGGCCAGGGCTGGTAAAACAAATCGTCAGGGCTGTTGAGCCGGCCTGAACACCGGTTCGGGGTGTTCGATTGGCTTGGCGAAAAAGTTTTCGGGCAGGGGCAGGGGCGTGTAGGAGGCTCCTGTCCCGATTGTCCCATAAGGGACCAGGTAAAGCAGCGTGCGAGCGTTAGCCCCTAACGCAATGTTCTGATAGGCAAACAGCACATACATCCCGTCTGGGCTCCAGCGCGCGTCGGTGTAGCAGCAGGCGGTATTGAGGGGGTCGAGCGGTTCCGCCTGGCGTTTTTCAAGATTGTAGGCATACAAATACCCATAGTTGGCATTGCGAATCCGGCTGTTGAGCAGGAAGAGCGTATTGCCGTCCCAGTCGAAAGCGGGAATTATGGGCGAATCGGGGTAGCCTCGCATGCTAAAGCGTGAGCCGGGGAACGAGTCTAAAATTCTTGGCGTCACTGCATTACAGGTGGAAATATCTCGCACCTGGATCATATCGACCCGGATGCCGCTGATGGGGGCGATGATCTTGAGCGCCAGTTTTTTGCCGTCACTGGACCAATCGGCGCCCTTGATGGGCTGATCTTTGTATGTCAGGCAGCCGTTCATCTGGGCGAGATCGTTGTGGTTGCGGACTGTTTGCAGTTTGCCCAGATCGAGCGGCACGACGTACAGAAGCCGGTCAAGCGCAATCGCAATTTGCGTCCCGTCCGGCGAGATAGCAATTCCTTCCACGTATCTGGCTGAATTGAAGCAGCCGAGCAGTTTGACTGAGCCGTTCAAGTCCACCAGGCTGAGGCATTTGCCGAGAATGTACATGATTTCCTGGCCGTCTGGCATCCATTGCAGGCTGGTTTTGGCTGCGCCATCGGTTGTCAATTGCTTCAAGTCGGAGCCATCGGGTCGCATGATCCAGATATCGTTTGCGTTGAGGAACGCAATCATGTCAGCGCCTCCCACCACGCTGACGGCTGTCGGCTCAGGGGTGGCGGTAGGGGTGGGCGTCGGGGTGGGGGCAGGAAGAGTGGGAGAAATGGTAGGTCTGGAGAGGTGCGTGGGAAGTTTGGTAACCACTGGAATGGTTGGAGAAGCCGGTGTGTAGGAGATGCGTGACGGCCGTTTGACGAGCGGAACAGCCACGACTGTGCCTGCCAGGACACACAAAACGAGGATCAATGCTACCCACACCCACGCCTTTATCCCTTTGCGCGGCGCTTGTGGACTTTGGGCCTGCTCCGGTTTCTGGGGCGGTGGCGTGGCACCGGCAGTTTTTTGCGCCAGAACCGTCTTTTGCATGGCCATCTGGGTGACTGTGGGGGCTTTGCCTACGTCGGGAATTTCGCCGCGCGCCACTGCCTGGAGTGCCTCGAGCAGTTCCTGAGCGGTAGAAAAGCGCTCGTTGGGGTCTTTCGCAAGGGCTTTTTCAACAATTTTTTCAATTCCGGCGGGTAAATCTGGTTTTACATCGAGGATG
>DAOTZT010000134.1:0-12464 GCA_034434255.1 Anaerolineales bacterium
TTTTTTATACTCCTTTTTTGATGCGGAGTCAAGGGAATCTGTCCTTGCTTTCAGGCACATTTTAAACGTGACCTACTTTTCTCATCCCTCTTGTAGGTCACGTTTTAAACGTGACCTACTTTTCTCATCCCCTCTCGCAGGTCATGTTTTAAACGTGACCTGCTTTCGATTTTCTCGTCCCGCTCTCACCGTGTTTTACATGGATGTAAAATCTGGTTTACAATCCGGTAACTTGCCGGTGATATGCTTGGAGGCAAGCGCGATGATTCTTCCTCCGAGAGGCTCCCATGACCCCAAACACACTCCCCCATCCCAACGCGAAACGCCAGAAAATCCTGGCGGCCGTCCTGTTGGCGCTCATTCTGCTCCTGGCCGCGTTCCTGCGTTTCTATCACCTGGGCGAGAGTGGCGTCGGTAACCAGTACTATGCGGCGGCGGTCAAGTCTATGCTACAATCCTGGCACAGCTTCTTCTTCGTGGCCTTCGAGCCGGGCGGCTCGGTCAGCGTGGACAAGCCTCCGCTCGGCTTTTGGGTGCAGTGCCTGTCGGCGTACTTCCTGGGGGTAAACGGATTTGCCCTCGCCCTGCCGAACGCGCTGGCCGGGGTAGGATCTGTCTTCCTGGTCTATGTGCTCGTCCGCCGTCCGTTTGGACCCTGGGCTGGCCTGGCCGCGGCGCTGGCGCTGGCTGTCACACCGGTGGCGGTCTCTGCCGAGCGCAACAACACTATTGACGGCCTACTGGTCTTCGTCCTCCTGCTGGCAGCCTGGGCAGTGCTTCGCTCGCTGTACACGCGCCAGGCAGGCTGGCTGTTCGTGGGCATGTTCCTCGTCGGGCTGGGGTTCAATATCAAGATGCTGCAGGCCTACCTGATTCTGCCCGGCCTCTACGCCCTGTATTTCTTCGCCGCAAAATACAAGTGGTGGCAGAAAATCCTGCACCTGGCCGCGGCCACCCTGCTCCTTCTGGTGGTTTCGTTCTCGTGGGCGGTCATCGTGGATCTGACCCCGCCGGAGAACCGTCCCTACGTGGGCGGCAGTGAGAACAACACGGTGATGGAACTCATCTTCGGTCACAACGGCCTGTCGCGCCTCGTCGGCGGGGGGCTGAACCGCGTCCGCAACGACGCGCCCGGCCAGCCGGTCCCGAACCCGCCTAACGGTCCGGGAAACGTCCCGCTGCCGGGGCAAAATCCCCCGCTGTCTCCTGGTCAACAGCCGCCGGTCGGCAATCCGCCCTATCCTCCCCTGCCCGGTGGTCAACAGCCGCCGGTTGGCAAACCGCTTTACCCGCCCCGCCCGCCCCTGCCTGGCGGTCAACTTCCTCCCGGTCAGAGCGGCAGTGACGGTGTGATGGATGTCGGCACCCCCGGCACGGCGCGCCTGTTCACCTTTCCGCTGGTGGGCGAAATTGGCTGGATTTTGCCCTTCGTCCTGGGTGGTCTCCTGGTCATCGTTGCGGTGCTGTGGAAACAGCCCTTTGGGGAGGCCCATGCTTCGTTGATTTTCTGGGCTGGCTGGCTCCTGCCGGAAGCGCTCTATTTTACGTACAGCAGCGGAATCATGCACGCCTACTACATGATCATGATGGGAGCGCCGCTGGCGGCCCTCTTCGCCATGACCGGCTGGGCCTTGTGGCAACTGTATCAGAAGCGTTCGTGGCTGGCGCTTGGACTGCTGGCCCTGCTCGCTGGTGGCACGATTCTTTTCCAGGCGCTGACGATGAGCGGGCGCACAGCCGCGGCCTGGGGAACGGCGGCAGGTGCGTTCCTGCTCTTGGGCGTGGGCCTGATCCTGGCCGCGGCGGGCCGGACCCGGGTCCGGCTGGCCGCAACCGGGCTTTCGCTGGGCCTGATCGCTATTCTGCTCGCCCCCGGCCTGTGGTCGCTGTTGACAACGCTCAACCCAACCCCCAACATGGCTTTGCCGTATTCTGGCCCGGCCCAAACCGGGGACGTGCCCGGACGGGGAGAGTTAACAGTCAATCAGCCTTTGCTCAATTACTTGCTGGAAAATTACGACGCAGAGAAGTACCTGCTGGCTACCCTGAACGCCAACCAGGCTGCACCGTTCATCCTGGCGACGGGGTTGCCGGTTTTCACCTTCGGCGGTTTTGGTGGGATGGACGTGATCGCGGACGCCGACGGCCTGGGCAGGATGGTGGCAGCGGGCGAATTGCGCTTTGTGCTGGGACAGGGCCTCGAACAGCGCCAGGATATTTGGAACTGGCTGCAGCAAAATTGTCGCGTGGCCGACGCACCGGGGTTGAACGGTCTGGGGCCGGGCGGCAATGCCTTGCTCTTTGATTGTGGCGGAGAGAGCCGCTAAAGCGGGGAGCAGGCTTGCAGTGTCTGAGAATCTGCCTGCCGTGTGCTGATCAAGCACTGCCAGAATCTGCCATAAGTGGCTGGAAGATGGCAATTTTGCAGGTCACTGTTCAGGCATGTCATTGCAAAGAGCGTTCTGCGCGACGACCGCGAAGCGTACCCAAAGGGTAAGCAATCTCCCACATGCCAGATTTGCTCGTTGGAACAGGAGATTGCGGGGGGAAGACCGCCAATCGTGTTTTTGCTGGCTGCATCGTCACGTTGACAGGACATTTTTCGGGGAAGGCGTGCTCTATGTGACAAAACATTGGGCACGCTTTTCAATTTTGTAGACTGAATCTATCTGTTTTACAGGTATGATTAACGCATGTTCCCGCACAAAAAACACAAGACCTTTCTTTTCTCTCTGGTGATATTGGGGTGGCTGGCTGGTGTTGCCTGTGCTGTCAGCGGCCTTCCTGTGTCGTTGCCCCTCTTTGCTCCAACCGAGACTGCCACCTTTACGCCTACGGCGACGGCCACTGCGACCTTTACCGTCACTGCCTCTCCCACATTCACGCTCACGCCGACTTTTACGGTTACCCCCTCTCCGACTGCCACGTTCACGCCTCTCCCCACGGCTACCAATACCCGCGTTCCCACCCGTCCACCGGCTCCTCCATCGCCGTCTGGTTCGAGCAATTTTGCTGCTCAGGTGATTGCGCTGGTGAATAGCGAACGCGCCAGTCAGGGCCTGCCTGCGCTCAGCATCAATTGGACTCTCATGGCGAATGCGCAGGCGTGGAGTGAATACATGGCTGCCAACAATGTTTTCTATCACTCTGGTCAAAATGTTGCAGAAAATATCGCCGCTGGTTATGCCACGCCGGGGGATGCAGTGGCTGCCTGGATGAACAGTGAAGGACATCGAGCCAACATTCTCAATCCCTCTTATACCCAGGTTGGGGCGGGATACGCCTATTCTGCAAACTCACAATACGGTCATTACTGGACGCTTCAATTTCTCCCCTGAACGAGTTGCTGCGCTGGACGCCTGGGATGCAAATCTGCCAGGCGTCCGGAGGACAGGTCAACAGAGAGGCCAATCGGTTAAACGCCCAGAGTAGCGTTCAATTTCTTTCGTAAGTCTGCCTTCCACAAGGCGTCGAACAGATTCATCACCAGGGGAAGGTTGGCGAGTTGACCGGCCACGGCGCCGGTCATTTTTGTCCAGCCAGAAGGAGAAGGGGGCAGGGCGACGCAAAAAGCAAAATCCACTTCCTGATCGCCAATTGCGTAGCGGGTTCGCCCCGTTTTGCGCGCCGGCAATTTGTTTTCCAGAAAAGCGGCCAGGGCTGATCGCTCGGACTCTGTCAGCCAGGAGGGAAGATCCGAGGTGGCCTTGAATCCACAAATTTCGGCCATGGCCTGTAAGAGGTCTCGTTGTTCTGCTGTGGCGCCGCCTGGCCAGGCGTGGAAATAGGTCACATCCGGGTCAGGGCGGACGAGAGGGGCCAGCCAGAGCCGATGCAGGGTGGTGCGCAGGGCGTTGCGTATGCCGGGGGCAGCAAAGTTGCGCAACAGATCGTCGTCACGGGGCGAGGCCCAATGGTCGGCTACGTCGGGGCCAACACGCATGGCATCGCACAGGCCCAGGGAGGGGAGGATGGGCGCGCCGCAGGTTAGAAAGTAAGCGTCGCCGAGCGCTTGCCGGATGACCGCTAATCCCTGCCGGTAGGCTGTTTCGCGCGGCACGTCGGCGTGACGTTTGCCGGGCAGGGCACCGGCGTAGAGAAAGTCGAGTTTGACGTACTCGTATCCCCAGGTGCGGACTTTTTTCATCAACCCGGCGAGCCATTCCAGGGCAGCGGGGTGAGTTGTGTCCAGGGCGAAGAGCGGTTCTCGCCAGTTGTACCCGGCCGAGACCAGGCGACCGTTTTCGTCGTGCAGCAACCAGTCGCGGTGGTCGCGGTAGATTGCGGAGGAGGGAACCACCAGCAGCGGGGCCAGCCACAGGCCAGCTTTTCGTCCGGTTTCCTGGATGCGATTGGCGATCCAGGCCATGCCGGAGGGGAATTTCTCGTTGGCCTCCCAGTCGCCGATGCGACGTTGCCAGCCATCGTCAATTTGAAAGACATCGAAGGGCAACCAATCGAGGTCGTTCAAGATTTTGAGCAGGCGTGGTTCGGAAATTTCAGTGTAGAGGCTGTACCACGAGCACCAGACGCGGGGGGCGTGTTCGGCCTGGACTTTCCCGAGCCGCTCGCCGAGCAGTTCGGCGTAGCGCGAGAAAATCGCTTCTTCCTCCCCGGCGGCGAGGAACCAGTCTTGCGAGGCTCCCTGAGCAGGAGCCTGTTCGTACCAGCCGTGCAGGCGTTGCTGCTCAAGACAGACATGGCTTTCCAGTCCTAAGGCACCCAGAAAGACGATTTTGCCTTGAGGCAATTCAACAGCCCCATACCAGGAACCATTGGGGCGACGGTCCTGGACGTAGCGTGGGTCTGTTTGCATGGGGTGCAGCAGGCGCGGGCGCAGGACCTCGACCGGACGGCTCGTTTCTACCCAGGCGGTCAGGGACCAGGACTGCCAGCCGGAGTAGAGATAGCGCTGCGGGGCAGCGGGCAGGTCCACGGTCAGCCGCGGAGCCGAGAGGAGGAAGCCGCCTTCGATCGGTCGGCAGTCGGTCGCATCAGTGGTGAGGAGCAGGTCAGCGAGGGTCAGTTCCATGGTTTCTCCTTGCGAGGGGAAGATGTTGCGATTATAATTCGCCCAACCTGAAAGGCGAAGATGGGAACGAGTATGCCCCTGATGCTGTCAGCGACCCCGGGGATGGTGTGAGCCGGGGCAGTTTATGGAGCAGAAAATCCTCCCGGAGCCGCAAACTGAAACCAGCCTTTGGCGGGAGTAGGGGAGCCGGAAGCCGACCGTTATCCTGGCAGGGTATCGCCGTCAGGCTGTACCCGCGAAAGTGCCCCCGCACGGGGGAAACAGAGTGGTACCGCGTGAGCATTGCTCTCGTCTCTGTGTGGAGACGAGTTTTTTGTTTTTCGCCCCATGCGTGGCAAAACAGTCATTTTATGCCCTGGAGGTCTGCATGTTCAAACCAGTTTCTTCTAAACTCGATGTGGTCGCCATGGAAGAGGCCGTACTTCGTTTTTGGAAGTCGCAAAAGATTTTTGAGAAAACGGTCTCAGAGCGGCAGGGCGCGCCGGAATATGTGTTTTTTGAGGGGCCGCCGACCGCGAATGGGAAGCCGGGGGTCCATCACGTGTTGGCGCGCGCCTTCAAGGATGTTTTCCCGCGCTATAAAATCATGCGTGGCTACCATGTGATCCGGCGCGGTGGATGGGATACCCACGGCCTGCCGGTGGAAATCGAGATTGAGAAACGCCATGGCTTTACCAACAAGCAGGATATTGAGCGTTACGGGATCGCAAAATTCAACGCGGAATGCCGTAAATCGGCGTTCGATTACATTCAGGAATGGGAAAAACTGACCGACCGCATTGCTTTTTGGGTAGACCTGGAGACGGCTTACGTCACCTTCACCAATGACTATATCGAGTCGGTCTGGAACATTCTCAAGAATTTCTTTGAACGCGATTTACTCTACAAGGGGTACAAGGTCGTCCCCTACTGCCCGCGTTGCGGGACCACGCTGTCTGATCATGAAGTGGCGCTGGGTTATGACGAGGCTACCGATCCGTCGGTGTTTGTCCGTATGCCGCTCGTAGATAAACCCGGCACCTCGCTTCTGGTCTGGACGACGACCCCGTGGACGCTGCCCGGCAATGTGGCGGTGGCCGCTCATCCGGAGGTGGAATACGTCACAGTGGAGCGGCAGCATGAAGGGTCGGTGGAGCGGCTCATCCTGGCGCGCCCGCTGCTGGAAAAGGTCTTCCATGGGGAGGAAGTCAAGGTCGTCGAGTCGTTCAAGGGCAAGAAACTCAAGGGGCAGAAATATCATCCGCTGTTCACGTTCCTGCCTCCCGACAAACCGGCTCATTACGTCATTCTGGCAGATTTCGTGACCACCGATGAGGGCACCGGCCTGGTGCACATGGCTCCGGCCTTCGGTGCCGAAGATATGCAGGCTGCCCGCGAATACGACTTGCCCGTCCTGCTGACCGTCCAACCGGATGGGACGTTCATCCCGCAGGTCACGCCCTGGCGCGGCATGTTCGTCAAAGAAGCAGACCCGCTCATCATTCGGGAACTGGATGAGCGTGGCTTGCTGTTTCGGATGGAAAAGTACACCCACACGTATCCTTTCTGCTGGCGGTGTAAAACGCCGTTGCTCTACTATGCCCGCGAGGCGTGGTACATCCGCACCAGTCAGTTCAAGGATCGCATGGTGGAACTCAACCGCACGATTAACTGGGTGCCAGACCACATCAAGGAAGGCCGATTCGGCAACTGGTTGGAAAACAACATTGACTGGGCGCTCTCCCGTGAACGTTACTGGGGCACGCCGCTGCCGATTTGGGAATGTGAGCAATGCGGAAACCGTCACTGCATCGGTTCGGTGGCTGAACTTTCCGAAAAAGCCGGCCGCGACCTTTCGGACCTTGACCTGCACCGCCCCTATGTGGATGAAGTGACCTGGACCTGTGAAAAATGCGGCGGGAAGATGAGCCGCGTGCCCGATCTGATTGACGTCTGGTTCGACTCTGGCTCAATGCCCTACGCCCAGTGGCATTACCCCTTCGAAAACCGGGAGCAATTTGCCGCACAGTTCCCTGCCGATTTCATCTGCGAAGCGGTGGATCAGACGCGCGGCTGGTTTTATTCCCTGCACGCCATTGCGACCTTGTTGATGAACTCGGTGGCTTACAAGAACGTCATTTGCCTCGGGCTCATCCTGGATGGCGAAGGCCGCAAGATGTCCAAGAGCCTGGGCAATATTGTGGACCCGTGGGAGGTGTTAAACGCACACGGGGCCGACGCCTTCCGCTGGTATCTCTACACCGCTTCGCCGCCTGGGCAGGAACGGCGCTTCTCCTCGGAACTGGTCGGCGCGGTGGTGCGCGAGTTCACCCTGACCCTCTGGAACGTGTACTCGTTCTTTGTCACCTATGCCAACCTGGACGGATGGAAGCCCGGCGCTTCGCAGACTCCGGTGGCCTACAATAACCTCGATCGCTGGCTCTTGTCTTCGCTCAACGCGCTGGTTCGTGATGTTACGCAGGCCTACGAAAATTATGACGTGCCGGGGGCCACGCGTCCCATTCAGAATTTTGTGGAGACGCTGTCCACGTGGTATTTACGGCGCTCGCGTCGCCGCTTCTGGAAATCGGAATCGGATACCGATAAACAGGCTGCTTACTCGACCCTTTACACAGCCCTGGTGACGCTGTCGAAACTGCTTGCGCCGACGATGCCCTACATGGCCGAAGAACTTTATCAGAATCTCGTGCGCTCTGTGGATCCGTCTGCTCCGGAATCGGTGCATCTTGCCGAGTGGCCGCGGGTGGAGGAAGCGTTGATTGACGAGACCCTCAACCGCGAAATGGCGCTGGTGATGAGGCTGGTCTCTTTGGGGCACAACGCTCGCCAGAAGGCTGGCCGCAAGGTCCGTCAACCCCTGGCGGAGGCCGCTTTTGCCCTCGGTCGTGCTGAAGAACGGCATGCTGTCGAGACATATGCTGACCTGATTATGGACGAATTGAACGTCAAGAGCGTCCGACTGCTGGATGCTTCCAGCGAGGCGGCCACGTTCTTCCTGAAGCCGCTCCCGAAGCAATTGGGGCAGAAATATGGCAACAAATTCCCGGCGATTCAAAAGGCGATTCTGGCTCTCGATGCGGCCTCGGCTGGGGCTCGTCTGCTTTCGGGCCAATCCATTCAGGTGACTGTCAATGGGGAGACTTTCGACATCCTGCCGGATGAAGTGGAAGTCCGGGCCGAGGCGAAAGCCGGTTTTGCCGTTGCGGCGGAGGGAGCCTACCTCGCGGCCCTGGTCACCGACCTGACTCCGGAACTGATCCGCGAGGGCCTGGCGCGAGAGTTCGTCCGCCGGGTCCAGGATTTGCGCAAGACGGCTGGTCTTGAGGTTGCCGATCGCATCAAACTCTACGTGGAAGTTTCCCCTGGCTTAAAGGATGCCATTGAGGCCCACCGGGACTACATCACTGCCGAGACGCTGACGACTGACCTGATCTATGGTGCCCCTCTGCCGGGTTCTGCTACCGTGAGCGATACATTTGATGGCGAAACGTTGACAGTAGGGCTGCTCAAAGCCTGAGACAAAACCCTCCCGCAAGGTTTACAAGCCGGCGGGAGGGTTCCTTTTAGCCTGAAGCCTGATCTCCATCTTGAATTGGGATGGGCCTTATGCTATAGTGAATTTACTCAATTTCCTGTTTTGCCGTTTAGAGAGTGAGGGTAAAAATGACTGCTGCGTATAAAGGGCCATTTCAACCAGAGCGATGGCGGGATACGATTTGGGCCATTACCAGCATTTTTGAATCGGGAAGGCCAGAGGGTGACCCGGCTGCTTATCAAAATTACGACGATGGCATTGTCAGTTATGGGAAGCACCAGGCGACACTTGCCTCCGGCACGCTGGCGCAGGTGCTTGCAGAGTACTATGCGCGCAGTCAGAGTGTTGTGAGCCAGGCCCTGCAACAAAATTATGACCAAAGGGTACGTGCAAGAGATAAAACCTTGCGCCATGATACAACGTTTCGTGATCTTCTGATCCAGGCGGCGGCAGAACCCGCTATGGCAGAAGCGCAAGATGCTGTTTTTGAGCAGCAATTCTATCAAGCGGCGATTGCCCGCGCCCGGCAATGCAATTTATCCTCCCCGTTGGGGCTGGCAGTGGTGTATGATATTTGCATTCAAGGGGGCTGGGCGCAGGTGTTGACCCGCCTGACCAGGCGACTTGGCACTGGAGTTGTGGGGGAGAACAATGTTGATGAAGAACGCTGGATCTCAGTCTTTCTGGAAGAACGAGAAGCATGGTTGAATGACATCGCTCAAGCAGCCGATGCTCGTGGGGATCATGCCAGCGCTACTGCTCTCCGCAATTCGACCTATCGAGTACGTGAATTACGTTCCTTAGCCCAGGCTGGTAACTATGCTTTGGAGGGACCCTTGCGGGTGCGCGGCATCCAGATCCCAGGAGTTCCACGCCCTCAACCGGTTCCTGATCTGGTGCTGGTGGGCCTGGAAGCCTCGGTAGATTTGCTGAATGTGCCTGCCGGTTCGCAATTTACCGTTACCTGGAAAGTGCGCAATACTGGAAATGTACCCTGGGAGATGGATTTCCTGCTCATTAACCTGTCTAATACCCCTGCTCGCCTTTGGGGACGCCGCCAGTATTACCTTGATGAACTGACGAACGTTTTGCCGGTGCAGCCCGATGCCGTGGCGAATTTAACCCTGCGTCTGCGTGCACCGCGCTTTGGCCGGCGTCACCAGAGTAAATGGCAAATGGCCGATGGGAATGGCAAACCTTTTGGCCCGATCCTTGAACTTGATTACGTTCTTTCCAATGGACCGGTTCCTGTTTGAAAGGGCCTCGTTCTGTTGGGAGCGTCGATCACACGGTTTTACATTGTGTCAGTTGGTGTTGTGGCAACAGATGGCTGGTTGGGCTGTCAGGTAACATGCTGGCTTTGGCAGGGGAAGATCAGGGGGAAGATGCTGTCCGAAAAAGCCATTTTACGTTTGACGAGAAATCTAGAACAGGTTTATTGTTTGCGGAGCGCCTGAAAGATCATCAGCCCGCCAGCAATGAACAGGACAATGACCCAGGCATACTGGATCGCACTCGCGTACTGTGTGTCTGCCAGCAGGCCGACCAGGAGGAGCGCTGTGGCCGGAATGTAAGCCCACTGCTGCCTGGCAAGCACGGCGACCAGCAGGAACGTCACTCCCAGCCCCATGAAGAAGATTCCACCTGTTTCGATGAGTTGGAACCGTTCCGATAGAGCAGAGACGATCGCCAGCGTGGTCAGGACACCTGCGGGGATGATTGCCCACCAGCGCTCGCGGCCCGACAGGTAAACGGCCCAGAAACTGATGCCAATGCCGCCCAGAAAGGCCAGCCCATCCCAACCCAGCCCTTCGGGCAGGAAACTGGCTGCAGCAAGTCCAGCCAGCGTGAAGCCCGGAATGGCGGCCCACCAGTGGCTGCGGTTGGTGAAAAAGATGTACAGGAAAACCAGGGCGGCTGCGCCGAAAACAATTGCCCAGAAGAAGGCAGAAGCATTTTGCAGAATGCCTTGCAGTTCCAGGAAACCGAGTACACTGCCAAAGATGAGAAGCAAACCCAGCAAGATGCGAAAATCAATCCGTTTCATAGACATCCTCTTTTATTTGATTTCAACGGATGCCATACCGGTTTCGATGTTGATCTCGGCGCGGTTGGCGGCATTGGCATAATCGGGGGAAAGGTAAAGATTCGGGCCAATTTTCGGGAAACGGCTGTCCACGTTGAGCGAGGCCATGCCGCTTTGGATCCGAATCTGGGCGGCCACCCCCTGCGGGACAACGATGCGGACGGTGGCCGCGCCTGCATCCACGTTCACGCGCGTCAGCCCAGCCGAGGCGGGGAGGGTGATGTCGGTGGTGCTTGCGCCCGTGTCCAGGTCCAGTTCGGTGACCTGCAGGTCGTGCAAGTCGAGGACCGAGGTGTTGGCTCCGCTGTCAATGTCCAGGATCAGCGGGATGTCTTTTGCCAGCGCCAGATCCCAGTTGTGGCCTTCGCCTGGCGCCCAGGCCCAGAAATCGGACGCACTTTTGATCTTGACCTTTTGCAGGTCGCCCTCAGTGGTGGTCTTGACCAGCGTACCGGGCGTGCATTCGCCTTCAAGCAGGTTGCCAGGGGCGGCACCGGCGTGCACGTTCAGGCGTCCAGCCCCATGGTCCAGTTTGATGCGGGCTTGGGATGCCCCGGAGTGGGAGATGCTGATCCGTTCAAGCGGGCCGTCTGTGCTGCGCGTCAGGGCGCTGACGATGAGCCAGACCCCCACCAGGAACATCATCAACACCCACAGGTAGCCAGGGAAGTTTTCGATGATGCCGAACTGTTTGAGCAGCAAGAGGCCAGCAATGCCGATCAGGAGGAGCCCCCAGAACATGTTTCTGCGTTTCATAAAAGCCTCTCTTTTGTTTAGTGCCTGCTAAAAAGGCCGCGCAGGATAAGCCACAGGCCAAGGACGAAAAGCAGGATGATGAGAACGTAATCTTTGTAGGGGCCGAGAATTTTCAAGCCGCCAAAAATGGAGGCAAAGATGGCAAAGAGGACGATGCTGAAGAAGATCGCATTGATAGCCCCCCGGCCCTCCTGTTTGAGAGTTCCGCTCAGCAATGCTGCCAGCAATTTGCCAATTCCTGTAAAACCGGGAAAGAGCGTCCACATGTAATACCAGGAAGACCAGTCGCCGGTCGCATTCTGGTAGTACAGGATGCCGCCCACGCCAGCCACGAGGCAGGCGGGAATGGCCATGTCGGGCGCGCCCGTGAGCAGACCGATGAACAGTAAAGCCGCTCCGCCTAGCATGATCCAGACCGGCCATTCAAAGGTAAGTTTTAGCCAGGTTGTCCACTCAGGCCGGATTTGTGAAAGAAGCAGCCAGCCAGCAATGATGAGCAGCAACATGCCCAATGCAAATTGTGTACGATTTCTGATGTTCATAAGATGACACTCTCCTTGAGTTTGTAATGGTTCACGTAGAATATACGTCCGGGGGAGAAAAAAGGTGTAGCAAACGTTTTCGGGACTAGAATGGACCATAATTGATGGCGATCGCCACGGCAAGGAAGGCCACGGTCGCCGCGATCACCCACGGCCACAGGCGCAGCACCCACTTGAGCCATTTGTGATAAGGCACGACTGTCAGGCTGAGGGTAATGAGCAGCAGGGCGTTGGTGGGATACACCAGGTTAGAAAAGCCGTCGCCGAAGCAGTAGGCACTGACAGCGATCTGCCGGTTGACGTTCACCAGGTCGGCCAGGGGCATCAGGATGGGGATGACCAGCAGGGCTTTGGCCGAGCCAGAGGTGACGAAGAGTTCCAGCACCAGGGTCAGGCCGTAGATGATGAGCGCTGAGACGAAGGGACTGGTCTCGGCAAACGCGCCGGAGGCCCAGTGCAGGATGGTATCCAGGATTCCGCCTGAAGCGATGATGTGCTTGACGCTGGCAGCCA
>DAOTZT010000135.1:0-2246 GCA_034434255.1 Anaerolineales bacterium
TCATTGCGAGGAGCGTTTTTTGCGACGAAGCAATCTCCTTGCAAGCCAGGAGACTGCTTCGCTTTGCTCGCAGTGACAAAATGCGTAGAGTTTATAGAACAAGAGTTTAACTTGACATTGTCAAATTACTCTACCACAAGTAGGTCACGTTCAAAACGTGACCTACTCTCTACCGCAAATAGGTCACTTTTGAAGTGTGACCTACACACACAACACCTCCACCACATCCCCAACCTGCGCTCCCAGCGCCTGGGCAGCGCTGCCGTTGACGACAGCGATCTCGATGAACCCTTCGCTATCAGCCAGGGCAACCAGTTCACCCGGCTGACGATGTCCATACGAGGGAACGAGGCCGCGAATCTCGCGTCCGCGCAAGCGGAACGTGACGTTTTCCGGGTCAGTCACGGCCGCGGCAGGCAGGTCGGTGGTACAGTTGCCGAAGCGATCCACCACCGTGATGTGTGCGCGCCAGCCGTCGGCAGTTCGCTCCGGCTTCGGCAGGGAGAGACGCACGGGGTCGCGGAACGCAGGCCCCAGGTCCGCGAGCGGGACGCCCGCCGCCAGGTACGCGGCGACCGGCGAAAAGAGGTCGCGCCCGTGAAAGGTACGGCTGATGTTCGGGAGGAAGTATTTTTCGTTCGTCAGGTGGACAAATTCCATCGGCCAGCCGTTCTTCTCTGCATCTTCGTAGATGGGCGTGAAGAGGCCGTTATCGGGGCCGACGAAGAAATAATTGCCCAGGCGGGCCGCCAGAGGCCGGCGCGCTGTGCCAACGCCGGGGTCCACCACTGCCAGATGCACCGTCCCGGCCGGGAAAAAGGAATAGGCGCGCCAGAGGGCAAAGGCGCCGGCACGGATGTCTTGCGGCGGGATGTCGTGGCTGATGTCCACCAGTTGGGCGGTGGGACAAATGCCGAGCATGACGCCCTTCATGGTGCCGACAAAGCCATCCCGCAGACCGAAGTCGGTGGTGAGGGTGATGACGCTCATTTCTGCTCCCCGGCCTTGCCCGTCCAAAAGCGCCCGGCCTGGATGATGGTGCGCTCCGGTACCTCCGCGAGCAGGATGGCCCCATTGCCCACGCGCACCCCTGCACCGATTTTGACGCCCACCGCGGTGGTGACACCCATGCCCACCAGCGTCCGCTCGCCGACGTGGACGTGACCAGCCAGCAATGCGCCGGGGGCAATGTGGGAGTACGCGCCGATGACGCAGTCATGGGAGACGACGGCGCTGGTGTTGACCATGCACCGCGCCTGCAGTTCGGCCTCAGCGCCAACGTAGGCATTGGCGAAGACCTGCACCCCCTCCCCAAGGCGAGCGCTCGGCTCGACGGTGGCGCGGGGATGGACAAGGGGGGGCAAGGTAAATCCGGCGGCTTCCAGCAACTCAAAGACGCGCACGCGGACGTTGATGTCGAGGATGCCCCCCACCCCATTGGCGGCGAGGGTCACGCCCTGCGCCCGCAGGGCCGGCAAAATCGCCCGCGTCCCCAACACGGGGATGCCCAGCACCTGTTTGCCGGTCAGGGCGGGGTTGTCGTCCACGATTCCGGCAATGGCATACTCGCCAGTCTGGCGGACGATTTCCATCACCGACTTGGCGTGCCCGCCGGCGCCGTAAATGAGCAGATAGGGCTTGTCGGCAGGCGGCAGGGAGAGTGAAAACGATGCCGCGGCATACTGGCGGACAACTTCCTCGGTCACCAGGCAGTCGGTGGGCAGGGAGGCCAGGTCCACGCCGAGGGATTCGGCCAGCGCCCGCGCCGGTTTGGTGATGCGCAGGGCCGAAGGGGCCGCGGCTGGGGTCTCGCCCGTGGGCTGGGGCAGGGGTTCGTCGGCGGTTTCGGTGACGAAGGCCAGACAATCGCCCACCTGGAGGGTATCACCCTCCTGCGCCTGCAGGCGGATGAAGCCGTCCTGCGGCGACTCCACGTCGGCGGCGGCTTTGGTAGTCTCCAGCGTGAACAAAATCTGGCCCTTTTGCACCCGCTGACCGTCGCGCACGTGGACGGCGATCAGGCGGGCTTCGGGTTCATTAGCGTTCAGGAGCGGAACAGGGATTTTCATTGCAGGCATGTTTCACCAAGTTAGAAAGTATGAGTCCACTGCAAAGACCTTTTTTACCACAAAGGGCACAAAGGAGCACGAAGTTTTTTTCAAACAATTGTGCGCCGGAATTCAAGATTCTCAATTGAGCCTTTCAGAAATCCTTTGTGTACTTCGTGTCCTTTGTGGTTCAAGACC
>DAOTZT010000136.1:0-1869 GCA_034434255.1 Anaerolineales bacterium
AGGGCGTTTTTTGCCCGAAGCAATCTCGTGTTGAACAGGAAAAACCATGCTTTGGGAGACTGCTTCACTCGCAAAAAGCGCTCGTTCGCAGTGACACCCCTGTTTCGAGTGGATGGCTGAATAGTTACTCAGGAAGATGATAAGACTGCCAGTGCCGTGATGCGGAAACTTGAAATCATTGGAGAGGCAGTCAAACAAATACCGGAGGAAATACGTCAGAAGTATCCTGAAGTGCCATGGAAAGAGATGGCTGGCATGCGAGACAAGTTAATCCATTTTTGGAGTGGATTACTCTCTGGTCTGGACAACGATTACCAGACGATTACCTCAGGTCAAGCACAAAATTCAGCAAGTACTGCAAGAAACTGGCTAATCAACGCCACGAACTGTTCTGCTGGGCGAAGTGCGCGAGTAAGATACGAGTTCATGACGTAGTTTCAGGTCTTGCAAGGTCACGTATTCCATCGCAAAAAGGAGCGTAAGTACGTTATGTGCATGTTCTGTGCAGCCATTCCCACCGTTGCCGCGACCGGCGTTGCGCTGGATAGCAAACAGCGTAAGGACGCCGCAAAGCAAGGCAAAGCCGCGCCGCGCATCCGTCCGTTCCCGCTGCTGACGGCGGGCGCGATCCTGCTGCTGATGCTCGGCTCGGTATTCTTCCACACCAAGTTCCCCCGGCTTGGCTGACGGAAACATCGGGGCAGGGGGGCCCCGATAAAAAATTGTTAGTTTTTATTGAAAAAGAATATCAATTTCATAAAGGAGAAACCGATGAAAACAAAACTCACTCTTCTTTCGTTCCTGGCAATTGCTGCCCTGTTGCTCTCGGCCTGCGGAGGAACAAAATCCCCCGCCGCCGGAGACAAATTGCCCGTGTTGGCAACCACCTCCATCGTTGCGGATGTCGTCCGCCAGGTGGGCGGGGATTACGTCCAGGTGACCACGCTCCTGCCACTTGGCACCGATCCGCATACCTTTGAGCCGCGCCCGCAGGACGCCGCCGCCATCGCCGACTCGGCCCTCGTCTTTGCCAATGGCGCCGGGCTGGAGGAATTCCTCGCCCCCCTGCTTGAAAACGCCGGAGCGACGGATAAACTGGTGGAAGTTTCGCAGGGAATCGAACTTTTGCCCTTTGAAGGCGAGGAACACCATCATGAAGGCGAAGGCGAAGGCGAAGGTGAAGAACACCACCATGAAGGGGGTGATCCGCACACCTGGATGGATCCCAATAACGTGATGCTCTGGAGCGAGAACATTGCCGCGGCCCTGTCCGCTGCCGACCCGGCCCATGCCGAGGCCTACCGCGCCAACGCCGCCGCTTACCAGGAGCAACTGCGCGTCCTGGATGCGTGGATTCGCCAGCAGGTTGCCCCGATTCCGGTCGAGAAGCGCCTGTTCGTGTCCGATCACGCTGCGTGGGGCTACTTCGCGAAGGAATACGGCTTTACCCAGGTCGGGACGATTACCGCTTCGTTCAGCACCGGCGCTTCTCCCTCGGCGCAGGAACTGGCCGCCCTGGAGGAGGAAATCCGCTCGCTTGGCGTCCAGGTGATTCTCCTGGGCACCGACGTTAACCCCAACCTGGCCGAGCAAATTGCTCAGGATACCGGTGCGCGCATCGTCCGCGTTTATCACGGTTCGCTGACGCCTGCCGATGGCCCGGCGGCGACGTACCTGGATTTTATGCGCTATAATGTGACGGCGATTGTGGATGCGCTGAAATAGATACCGTTCTGTCATTGTAACTATTCAGGCTGTCATTGCGAGGGCGTTTTTTGCCCGAAGCAATCTCGTGTTGAACAGGAAAAACCATGCTTTGGGAGACTGCTTCACTCGCAAAAAGCGCTCGTTCGCAGTGACACCCCTGTT
>DAOTZT010000137.1:0-2903 GCA_034434255.1 Anaerolineales bacterium
AGGGCGTTTTTTGCCCGAAGCAATCTCGTGTTGAACAGGAAAAACCATGCTTTGGGAGACTGCTTCACTCGCAAAAAGCGCTCGTTCGCAGTGACACCCCTGTTTCGAGTGGATGGCTGAATAGTTACCAACAGAGGTAATCATGGACATTTTTGAAAAATGCGTCGCTTTTACTGCCGCTAAGGAGGCCATGGCCTCCGGGTTGTACCCGTACTTTATTCCGATGAGTGAAAGTGAAGGGACTGAGGCCGTCTTTCGCGGTCACCGTCTCATCATGTGCGGCTCGAACAACTACCTCGGTCTCACCACCGATCCGCGCGTCCGGCAGGCAGCCATTGATGCCATCAAACGCTTCGGCACTTCCTGCACCGGCTCCCGTTTCCTGAACGGGACACTCGAACTCCACGAGCAACTGGAGCAGGAACTGGCCGACTATGTCGGCAAGCCTGCTGCCCTGGTCTTTTCGACCGGTATGCAGACCAACCTGGGAACCATCAGCGCCCTGGTTGGCCGCTCGGATGTGGTGATTCTGGATAAAGATGACCATGCCAGCATTGTGGACGGCGCCCGGCTGGGATGGGGCGAGGTCAAGCGTTTTCGGCACAACGATTTTGCGGATTTAGAGCGTATTCTGGCCAGTTTGCCCGATAAAGCCGGACGGCTGGTGGTGGTGGACGGCCTCTACAGCATGGGTGGTGACATTGTGCCTTTGCCCGAACTGGTGCCGGTTTGCAAGAAATACGGGGCGCGCCTGATGGTGGATGATGCGCATGCCCTGGGAGTTTTGGGCGGCGGTCGCGGCACGGCAGCCCATTTTGGCATGACCGAAGATGTGGACCTCATCATGTCCACCTTTAGCAAGTCGTTTGCTTCGCTGGGTGGTTTTGTGGCGGGGGATGAACCGGTTATTCACTACATCAAGCACAATGCCAGAGCGCTGATTTTCAGCGCCAGCATTCCTCCGGCGAACGCCGCGGCTGCCCTGGCCGCGTTGCGCATTTTGCGTGAAGAGCCTGAACGGGTGCAGCGCCTGGCCCAAATTGCCGAAAAGATGCGCAACGGTTACCGGCAATTAGGATTCAACATCGGCAATTCGACAACGCCTGTCATTCCCATCATCATCGGGGATGATACGAAAGTCCTGCTTTTCTGGAAAGCGCTCTTCGAGAAAGGCGTTTTTGTCAATCCAGTGCTGTCGCCGGCTGTTCCTCAGGGAATGCAGTTGCTGCGCACCAGTTACATGGCAACACATACCGACGAGCAACTCGACCGCGTGTTAGAGATCTTTGCCGAAACCGGACGCGAGTTGGGCGTCATTCCTTGATGTCTTGGCTGAATGTGTCAAAAATGGCAGCCTTGCATGCCTTATCAAGATGACAAAATCAGTCAAATTCTACGACATTTGTCATTTGACACCCATTGCTCAATACGTTAACTTAAATGCGCTTGATTAGACATTATTCACGATAAGGAGAAAAACTATGGCTCTCAAAATAACAGATGAATGCATTTCCTGCGGTGCCTGTCTTCCCGAATGTCCGACCAATTCAATTACGGAAGGAACGCCCTACGTCATCAATGCCGATACCTGCGTTGAGTGCGTTGGCTACTTCGATGAGCCGCAGTGCAAGAGCGTTTGCCCGGTATCGGATGTCGCCATCGTCAAAGCATAACTTGGCTGGCGTAACGAAGCACGCTTTGTTATAATTTCGGTCACAGTCGAATATCCAACCTTCGGGGCAGGGTGTAATTCCCGACCGGCGGTAGAGCCCGCGAGCGCTGCCAGGCGCATGACCCGGTGAAATTCCGGAGCCGACGGTTAAAGTCCGGATGGGAGAAGGTAAAAGCACCTCTATTCAGGTGATTGTTTGCACTTGCCCCGGAAAATCTTTTTTTCCGGGGTTTTTGTTGGCAAAACCTGCCTGAGTGCTTGCCTGCCCCGTCCTCCAGACGGGGCGTTTTGGTCACAAAGTATGACTTTCAATCCTCTACATCTTTCTTCTCAGGTTCTACGCCGCTCCCACGGCGCAGGACTGCTTGTTTCCCTTTTAGCAATGCTCTTAATTTGGGAAGCGATGGGTCGTTTCGGCAATCTGCCTGCTTTTATCTTACCGTTGCCGGAACAGGTTGTCTTGCGTTTCTGGACAGCCTTACTCAAAGACGATTTGCTGCTGCATACAGGCGTGACCCTGAGCGAGATCGTGCTTGGCCTGCTGGCCGGTACGTTTGTGGCTGTTGGGTTGGGGTATCTGATTGCCAAATCACGCGTGTTTGAGCGGGTGGCAGCGCCCTACCTGGTCGCCACCCAGGCCATTCCGGTTGTAGCCATTGCGCCGTTGCTCGTCATCTGGTTCGGGCCGGGGATGTTCTCCAAAGTTCTGATATGTACCTTGATTGTGTTCTTCCCGGTACTTGTCAACACTGTGGTGGGGGTGCGAGCAGTACCCAAGTCTTTCTATGACCTGATGCATTCGCTGCGAGCCACGCGCGGGCAAATCATTCACCGCCTGGAACTGCCGGCGTCGCTGCCGGTGCTGTTGGGCGGGTTACGGATCGGGGCCACGCTCTCGGTCATTGGGGCTGTGGTCGGCGAACTGGTCGGCGCGGACCAGGGCCTCGGTTTTCTCATTAACACGGCTCGCGGTTTGTATGACACAGCCCTTGTGTTTGTGGCTGTTTTTATGCTGATTGCTCTGGCTTTGTTGCTTTACAGCCTGGTGGCAGGGCTGGAGAAAAAATTTCTTGCCTGGCAGGAGGTTCATGAATGAAAAAAATACTTGACTCCACTGCAAAAACCCTGAAGTTTCACCACGAAGACACGGAGTCACAAAGTTTCCTTTCATTTACTTACTCGTGTCTCCGTGTCTTTGTGGTTCGATTTTCACCTTTTTGCAGGAGACTCA
>DAOTZT010000138.1:0-8743 GCA_034434255.1 Anaerolineales bacterium
CGAGCAAATAGGCGGACACAGATAGCGAATGCTCTTGCAGGAGAGCTACGACAACTATCACGTTCCAAACCATACAAAGACGAAATCGATGCGTTCCAGAGTATAACTGGACTGCTTGCTCGCAGTTCACAAACAGGAACAGGAGAGATTTTGACGATCCTGATATTGAGGAAAGTCTAGCAAATCAGGGATGTAAAATGCTTTTTAGCTTTACCAACGGCTGCAACTACATTCAACACTGCATCAACACTGCATTAGGCGGTTGAAAAAAATATGGGCGAGGCGGTCGAACAAGGGCTTGCAGCGGACGGCGCTTTGCGCCCACGAGATCGGCGCGATTTTGAAGCCTGGCTTCGGCCTGAACGCCCTTGCGATCTATTGGTGCGCCGCCGCTGAAGCCCAGGCAGTTAGGCCGCTTTCCTCATAGCAAAGATGAAGCCAGTGCTAGAAATCAGCGACGTGCTATCTTCCCTTGCAAAACAACGGCCTGTCTTTCACTCAGAAGCCGATTTTCAACACGCCTTTGCTTGGGAAATCCATGCCCGGTCTCAGCCCGTGGCCGCCAGCGGGTGGGTCGGCTAACTATCGTTGCAGCCAACCCCAGGGAGCGAGGCCGACGGTAAGGGTGGTGTCCCGAAGAGGCCGTGGCCGTCGGCGACAGGCCCGCCAGGGGCGGCTGAACTCCATCCGTCAGGCCGCTTGCCTGCGACATCAATGTAGGGACAACTTGAATAGAACACGGATGGACACGGATGCAATGGATCGGCACGGGTTTTTCTAACCACAGCCATGGCAACTCGTTACATCCGTAGCAACCCGCCACATCACATCTGGTGGAACACGCTGAGCGGCACATCGGTGTTCGTTGCCCATCTGCGCTGCTACGGAGCGAGCGCGTCCCGCTCTCGTGGGGCGGTTGAGGGCACGCTGCCCGCGCTCCCGTGATGGGTTGCATTGCTGCACACGGTCGAGAGAAGGAACACACAGGCTTCCAAAAAACCTGCTCCTGGAACCTTCCTCCTTCTCCCTCACAGCGAGAAGTGGGTGTTCTCTATGCCGCTGATGGACGACTCGCCAGCAGAGCGTTGCTGCCCCAGGGCGCGATGATTGGTGGTATTCTGTTCTTACTGGTTTTCTTCCCACTTACCCAGGGCTTTTGGAAGGAAGGTAATCTGTGAACATCATCCTCCCCGCCATCGGTGCGCGCGGCGATGTGCAGCCCTACATCGCCCTGGCGCCCGGCTTGCGCAAAGCCGGGTGGGGTGACGGAAGCAGCGGGTTTGATAGAAAACACGTGAACAACCCGATTGTCCTGCCTGAACAACCGCAACGCGCCTGGTGGATTGCCGCCGGGGTGACTTTCCTGCTGGCGGTTGCCGTTCTGCTGCCGACGGTATGGTTTGTACAACGCTCGCAGGAAATCAGTAACGGTAGATGAATTGGAGGAAAAATGACCACAAACCCTGAAAACCACCCCCCGCTCATGCAAAAACCGGATGGGCGTTGGACCGCAACCGGCGACGTGACCGGCGAGCCGGTGCAGTACGATGTCGTCGCCGCTCCAGCCCTGCAGGGGCAGTTCACCGAAATCTCGATGAACGATGTCCAGGTCCCTTCGCAATACGAAGCCCGCATCTTTATCGGGTTCGACGGCGAATCGCAGCAGGTGATTGCGCATTGGATGGATAACTTCGGCGCGGCGTATTTCATCCCGCACGGCACAGGCAGCATGGCGGGCAACGTCATCGAGTTCATTGTCCCGTACCCGCAGAGCGCCTTCAAAGACCGCTTCGAATACTTCCCGGAAAGCGATTCCTGGACTCTGGAAATCACCGCCCAACAGCCCGATGGCGGTTGGAAACACTTCGCCGGGTACGATTTCCGGCGGGTGGCATAAGAACCGACCATGAAACTCCTTGCGCTCAATGCCAGTCACCGCGGCGAGAGGGGCATCACTGCCCGGCTGCTTTCGCGCCTGGGTGAAGGCGCGCAGCAAGCCGGCGCCGGGTTCGAGACGCTCACCCTGGCGCGCCTGAAAATCAACCGCTGTCTCTCCTGTCAGCAATGCCAGGAAGACAAAAATCACCTGCAATGCGTGTATAACGATAAAGACGATGCCCGCTTCGTCTTCGACCGCATGGCGGAAGCCGACCTGCTCATCTTTGCCACGCCTATCTACCTGATGACGATGAGCGGGCTGATGAAAAACCTGCTCGACCGGACGTACTCCACGATGGACATCTCCGATGTGCGCCTGATGGGCGGGCTGATTCATCATCACGTCAACCCGGCGATTTCCCGCAAGCCGTTCGTGACGCTCCTGGTGTGCAGCAACCTGGAGAATCTTTCCTGGCGCAATGCCGCCGGGTATTTCCGCATCTATGCCCGTTTCATGGAAGCGCAGCAGGTCGGGCTGCTGGTTCGGAATGCTTCGGAACTTTTCGCCGCCCAAAATGCCGAGACCCTGCAGCGGCGGTTTCCGAAAATCCCGCAGGTGTGGACGGCTTTCGAGCAAGCCGGGCGGGAACTGGCTGAGCGCGGGGCGGTCTCCTGGCAGACGGCGCGGCGCGCCAGCCAGGAAGTCATCCCTGTGCCGTTCTTTGGGCTGCTCAAACGCCTGCCCTGGGTGCGGCGGCGCGTGGTGCAGGTGCTGAACGACCCATCTTTTTGGGAGTGAATGGATGACCAGGATGCAGACCTTCCCCGCTTCTTTCCACCGGCTCATTCCCCTGATTGTCGTCCTGGCGCTCGTCACTGCCGGGACTGGGCTGTTCTCGCAGGGTGGACAAGGTCCTTACACCTTCCAGACCCTGCACGGACAGCAGGTCGAGATGTATGGGCGCGGCGTGTATGCCAGAGATTCGCTTTTGGCGGGGGCAGGTTTCCGCGGCGCCGATGCCGTCACCCTGTTCGTCAGCCTGCCCTTGCTGGTTTTCTTTTACCGGCTTGCCCGGCGCGGCTCGCACAATGCGCCTGTCGCCTTGACCGGCATACTGTTCTACTTTCTCTACAACAGCGCGTCCATGACGTTTTCGGCGTCGTTCAATGCGTTGTTCCTGGTGTATACCGCACTGTTTTCCGCCTGTTTCTTCGCGGTGGTGCTTGCCCTGACGAGTCTGGACGCCAGCGCGCTCGCACAACGAGTCCAGCCGGGCTTTCCGCATCGCGGTCTGGCGATTTTCCTGTTTGTGGCTGGTTTTGGCACCATGCTGGTCTGGACAAGCGAATTGCTCCCCCCGCTCCTGGCCGGGAGCGCGCCCGCAGTCCTTGGACCCTACACGACGCTGTTCACACATGGGCTGGACCTGGCGGTCATCGTCCCGACGACGGTCCTGACGGGTATCCTGCTTTTACAGCGCAAACCGCCCGGCTACCTGCTCGCCGCCCCGCTGCTCATCCTGATTTCGCTGGTGGGGGTGGTCGTCATTGCCCAAACGGTGAGCCAGACCCTGGCGGGGTTGATTTTCCCCATCGGCGTTTATATCGGCCTGGTTGGCACATGGATTGTGCTGGGCGCATTTGCTGTCGGGCTGACGGTGGCGTTCTTTCGTAATCTTTCCGCAGGCGGGTGATTTGTTCCAGCGGGCAAGGATGATGAGGGCGGCGGGGTCATGCACCAAAGGTCACATTTCGTGCAAGAAAGGTCATAGGCAATTTTGCCCGGCGCGGGTATGATGAGACTGACGAAACTCTGCGACAGGAAGGCTGGATGAAATGACCGATTACTCCGCTCCCTGGAAAAACTTGGTCCCGTTGGCCGGATGGGCAGCCATCCTTCTGCTGGTCTATTCGCTGGCAACGATGGCTTTCCTCATCGCCCTCGGCGGGATGCCCGAAACTGCCTGGGAAGGGTTCGCGCTGCTGGCCGAAAACCGCCTGGCGGGCCTCTTGCGGCTGGACATCTTGACGATTCTGGTTATGCCGCTTTACTATCTGCTCTTCCTGGGACTGTATGCGGGGCTGAAAGCACATCGATCTGTGCCTGTTCGGCGGCAGCGCTGGCAACCGCACTGCTGCTCCCAAAAAACGCTCCTTGGGGTTCACTCTGCCGCGCTTCTCCTTCGGGTATAATCAGGCCATTCATCTGCCATGATGTTCACAGAGATGCCCATGTCTCCAGCCACCCTCACCATCCTTGACCGAAGCACAGTCAACCTGCGCGGCCAACCGGAGCAGACCTTCATCCTGGTTTGCCCGCAATCGGAAATCAGCGTGCGCGAGTTGATCCGCCTGCGCGTCTGGCAGGAAGTGGAAGCCTACAACCAGCAACAGGGCGAAACCTTCAGCGGCCTGGTGCAACCCACCGACGCTGAGCGCACACTGAACGGCTACAAAATGCGCCGTCCGCGTCTTATTGATGTCCAGGCTCAATACGAACTGGCGCTGCGGGCCTTCGAGCAGAACGGATTCATCGTGCTGGTTGGCGAAAAGCAGGCCACCAGCCTGGACGAGACCTTCGACGTGGCGGACACCGACGAAGTGACTTTCTTGAAACTGATGCAATTGGTAGGAGGCTGATATGTTGGATGAACTGGTGCGAAAACTCAACCCCGAAGACCCGCGTCAGGTCGCCATCCAGGATGCCTGTCGGGCGCTGAAATCTCCGAAGAAGATGAAAGATTTGCCGTTTGCCAGAATGGTTCTCGAATCCAGCCTGCCCGAACAGCGCGAGTGGCTGCTGGCACTCATCGTCGGGTTGAAAAAGATGGATTTGGACGCACTGGACTCGCGCAAAGATTGGCATCAACGCTGGGAACTGCGCGAGTTTTGCTTTGACCTGTTGAAACGCAAACTGCCCTTCACCGCCGAAGACCTGCTTCTCATGGTCGAGTGGAGCGAAGACATGATCTTTTACGGCGGACGGGGCGCCGCGCCGCTCGTCAAAGCCTGCGAAACCTACTTCAAAGCCCACCCTGCGCCGCACGCCCCCCAACTGCTGGCGGCGCTGCAAGGGCTGGCCGAACGCCTCAACAACAACGACGACGCTGACGCCCAACGCTACGGCAGTAAACTGCTGGCCCTGCTCCACGCAGCGAGCGGCGCGCCTGATGGCACGCGCCGGGTTCCTTCGCCTTTTCGGGAAGAGGAAGATGCCTGGGCCGACTTTGCCCGGCAGGAAATCGCCGCCTTGCCGCCCGAAATCGCCAACGCCTGGAACACCCTGTTAGCCGTTTGCGCCCAGGCCAAAGCCAGCGCGCCCAACGCCAGGTGGCTGGCAGAAGCCCGCGCCGCCCGCGACCTGGTGGGTTGGCCCAACGTGCGCGCTGCCCTGTTTCGCTGGTTCCCGCTGGTGGATACGCCGCGTACGGTCACGGATGAAGACGTGGATGGGGTTCGCGCCGACTACCGCGACCAGTACCGCGAAAAACTGCGTTGGGAAATGGCCGCCATTCATGGCGACATCCTCAAGGGACTGCTCTGGCTGTGCGCTGATTACGAAGACGCCGACGTAGCCCGCGCTGTGGGCAAACTGGTCAAAGACTCGTTCCGCAAAATTCCGGGGCATGGGGCACGGATGGCTCGCGTGGGCAACGCTGGAATGTGGGCGCTTGGTCACATGCCCGGCACGCACGGCGCAGCCCAACTTGCGCTGCTCAAAACCCGCCTCAAGCTCCCCATCATTCAAAAGCAGATTGCCGCCGCCTTCGACGAAACCGCCAAACGCCTGAACCTGCCCCAGGACAAAATCGAAGAACTGGTCGTGCCAGCCTATGGGCTGGGCGAAAACGGTCAGCCCGTCGGGGTGCGCATCGAAACCTTCGACGAATACCGCGCCGAACTGCGCTTCGAAGAGGGCGAGCCGGTCTTACGCTGGTACAAGTCCGGCAGTGAAAAACCGCTTGCCGCCGCGCCGGCTTCCGTCAAATCGGCTTATCCCGACGAGGTCAAAGACCTGACCCAGACCGTCAAAGACCTGCGCGGTATGCTCACCGCCCAAAAAGAACGGATTGACAACCTGTTCCTGGCCCAAAAAAGTTGGGATTTTTCCACCTGGCGCGAGCGCTACCTCGACCACCCGCTGGTGGGACTGATAGCCCGCCGCATCATCTGGAAGTTTTCGCGCGCCGACCAGGCCGCCTCGGGCATCTGGTGGGACGGCCAAATTGTGGATTTGAACGACCAGTCCATCCCCTGGCTGGATGACCAGACCAGAGTCGAGCTGTGGCATCCGCTCAACGCCCACCTGGACGTGGTGCTGGGCTGGCGGCGCTGGCTGGATGCGCACCAGGTGCAGCAGCCCTTCAAACAGGCTCACCGCGAAATCTACCTGCTCACCGATGCCGAGCGCAACACCGTCACCTACTCCAACCGCTACGCCGCTCACATCATCCGCCAGCATCAGTTCAGCGCCCTGTGCGCCGCCCGCGGCTGGAAGCACCAATTGCGCCTGATGGTAGATGCCACCTACCCGGCGCCCTATCGCAACCTCGAAAACTGGGGTCTGCGCGCCGAATATTGGGTCGAAGCGGTGGGTGAGGACTACGGCGTAGATACCACTGACAGCGGCACCTACCTGTATCTTTCCACCGACCAGGTGCGTTTTTATGCCCTCAGCGCCGGTCAGAGCTACGCCCACGCCACCGGCGGCGGCTACGACTACGGGCGCAATGCCGACCAACCCCTGCCGCTCGATCAGATTCCGCCGCTGGTCTTCTCTGAAATTATGCGCGATGTGGATTTGTTCGTGGGCGTTGCCAGCGTGGGCAACGACCCCAACTGGTTCGACGGCGGCCCCGGCGGGCGGCATCGAACCTACTGGCAGGACTACTCCTTTGGCAATCTCACCGAAAGCGCCAAAACCCGCCGCAGCGTGCTGGAACTGCTGCTGCCGCGCTTGAAAATTGCTGCCCGCTGCCGCCTGGATGAGCGCTTCCTGATCGTGCGCGGCGACATCCGCACCTACAAAATCCACCTGGGCAGCGGCAACATCCTGATGGAACCCAACAACCAATACCTGTGCATCGTCCCCAAAAGCGCCGCCAGCGCGGACAAAGAGCGCATCTTCCTGCCCTTCGAGGGCGACCAGATCCTTTCGATCATCCTCAGCAAAGCCTTCCTGCTGGCCGACGATAAAGCCATCAAAGACCCCAGCATTACCCGCCAGATTTGGGAATAGCCCTGGTCTGCAACGTGCGTCCATCCCTTTGCCAGAGATCCATGCAAACAACTCACGCCTTGCGCACCTGTTTTGGCTTCAATAGCTTGCTGGAACAGCGGCATACGCTGGTGGTGATGCCCACCCGTGCGGGGAAATTGCTCATCTTCCAGTTTGCGGCTTCACAGCTTCCTGGCTCCTCACGCCAGTCTTTATTTTTGCAGGCGCTGCTTTCATCACCGCAGGTGCAATCCTGGTTGTGCTGACGCGCCATGAGTTGACGAAGCGCGGTCAACCGACCGACCCTGGCTTTCGTACCGGCGAACTCGTCACCACAGGCGTCTTCTCGATTTCAAGGAATCCACTCTACTCCGGCGGTATTTGTTTCCTCGCGGGGATTGCGTTGGCAGTCAATTCAAAGATCGGGCCGGGGAAAATCAGCAGGGGGACACCCGCCCGCAGCGATTGAATGATGGTGTTCTGCCCACCGTGGCAGATCGTCCAGTCGGCATGGGTCAGCACAGCCTCGGCGGGCACATAGGGGCGGAACTCCACCCCGCCGACCCGTTCGGCAGCCGTGATGGACTGCGCCCCCACCAGGCACTCGTACATCCCATCTGCCGGGAAAACCTGCGGGAGCACATCTTTCAGCCGATCCAGCGAGAGCGAACCGGCGCCTGCGTACACGAAGACGTAACGCTTGCCCGGCGCGGGCATAAAGTCCGTGTCCGCCTGGATGTCGCCGAGCAGATGACCGACTAGACCTCGGTGCACAAATTATCCCATCCCCAGGCGCGCTGAAGCCTGTCGGTATTCTTTTGGCGTTACCCCCAGCCACTTTTTGAACGATTTGCGAAAGACGCTCGGCTCTGAGAAGCCCAGCAGGTAGGTGATTTGCTCCACCGAATAGTTTTCACGCAGGTATTTCTCGGCGAGTCTCCGGCGGATGTCGCGCAGCAGGTCGCTGAAGACCACGCCCTCGGCTTCCAGCCGCTTTTGCAGCGTGCGCACGCTGACCGCCATCTCGCGGGCGACTTTTTCGATGGACAGCGACGGGTCATCCAGCCGTGCCAGGATGATTCTGGTCACAGCCTGGGTGGTGGCGTCGTGGCTTTCCATTTTAGACAGAAAATCCTGGGCGTATTGCTCGAAATGCGCCAGCAAAGCCGGATTCGCCATGCGGACAGGCAGGTTTCCCAGGCTTGGGTCGAGGGTCATCGAATTGTCTCGCTGACCGAAGCGCACCGGGCAATGGAAGATGCGCTTGTACTCGGCGCGCGATTCCGGCTCCAGGTAGGCGAAGGTCACTTCGAGCGGGTTGATCGGCAGACCGGAGAGCGTCCGCGCCAGGTGTACGCTGCTGGAGAAGGTCGCCTCGAAGCAGTGCCGCGACATCTGCGGGGCATGCGGCGGGGTGAAGTAAATCAGGCGCACCTTGCCCGGTCCCGGTTCGGCGCGGACGGTAATCAGGTTGCCGATGATGCGCTGGTAACGCCCCGTTTTCTCGAAGGCTTCGCCGAGCGTTTTGCAGTTCATCATCAGGTAGCCGAGAATCGACCAACTGCCGGGTTGGGCAAATTCCCCCATATGCAGGCCAAAATACGGGTCGTGGACGTATTCCGCCGCCGCGTCCTGGATGCGCAGGTA
>DAOTZT010000139.1:0-2204 GCA_034434255.1 Anaerolineales bacterium
AGGGGTGTCACTGCGAACGAGCGCTTTTTGCGAGTGAAGCAGTCTCCCAAAGCATGGTTTTTCCTGTTCAAGACGAGATTGCTTCGGGCAGAGAACGCCCTCGCAATGACAGCCTGAATAGTTACCAAACGACAAAGGAGCAGCCATGATGCGAATTTCAACTTCATTCCGTAAATTTCTTTCTGATACCCCTGCCCTGAAACTTATGCCTGACTTGTCTGAGTTTGTTACTACGCAGGAGGCTGCCCAGGAACTTGGATACCATGCAAATCATGTGCGGCGCATGGTAAGGAAAGGTTACCTGAAGGCAGAACGTTTTGGGCATGCTTTGCTGATTACAAAGACTTCGTTGAAGGAATTCAAGGAAAATAGCACCAAGTATCGGAAGCATGATCGGCGGAAAATAGATATGCTCAAAAGAAAAATTTAAAAGATCAGTCAATTCATTTGACTGATTTTATTTTTCCTGTATAATGTTCACATATATAACATTATATATGTGAACATTATTTTTTGCTATCAGCACCTTACCAGCCGCATAACCGCCCATCGTCAAGCGTGTGAAGAGCAAGCCTCAGGATGGCGCGGCAAATTCGTAAAAAACATGCGCCCGTCTGTGACATACAGGCGGGCGCGACCGCTTCAATCTCACCCAAAAGGCAAACGGTTGGCGCTGGTTTTGCCGTCACTGCGCCAACGATGGTTACAAAACCTCGCTGGATTATGTCATGCGGCGCGAGGGGGTTGACTTCAAACAGGCGCTCGAACGTCTGGGCGGGAACGCCGCCCTTGCCCGACGCAAGCCCGCAGAGCCGCCCGTTTCGCTCCCTGACAACCCGCCTGCTGCCCGCTGGCAGGAGCGGGCCAGGCAACTGATGAAACGCGCCGAGGCTGCTCTGTGGGATGGACGCGGCGAAAAAGCCCTTGCCTGGCTCCATGCTCGCGGTCTGCATGACGAAACCATCCGCGCCGCACACCTGGGCTACATCCCGCAAAGTTTCAGCGATAGCCCCGAAATCTGGGGCAAGCCAAATGACGACCCGCGACCGTTGTCCATTCAGGCGGGTATTCTCATCCCTGCAGTCATTGCTGGGAATGTGTGGTATCTCAAAATTCGTACCAACAATCCAAAAGACAAATATCGCGGCGTGAGGGGAAATAAAACCGCCTCACTGTATGGCGCCGATGCGCTTGTATCGGGAAAACCTGCCGTATTCTGTGAGGGTGAGTTTGATGCCCTTTTACTCCAACAGGAAATCAAAGACCTGGCGAGCGTCATCACGTTGGGCAGCGCGACCAACAAACTCAACCTCGCCACCTGGGGCATTTACCTTTTGCGTCCATCGAATTTTTTGATTGCCTATGATGCCGATGCTGCGGGAGCGCGCGGCGGCGATGACCTGACCTGGCTGCATGACGCTCGACGGCTTTGGGTCCCTGCGCTGCGCCCTGGTGACAAGGACTTGACCGACTTCCACAAAAGCGGCGGCAATTTGTACAGCCTGGTTGAAAGCGCCCTGCGTCCTGAAGCGCCTATCTTTGTCACCTGGCAGGCAGAGAGTTCTCCTGCAACAATTCATGGGCAGTACTGGCGCAATCCCGATAACACTCTGGAAGCGTTTTACCTGCCCGATGAATTAGACCTTTGCCTGAACATCATGAATGTAAGCGCATAGAAAACAGTGAAAGGAAATGACCATGCCCCGCCAAAGCCCTGAGATGTCATTACAAGAACACCCTGGAACAAAATTCCAGGACTTGACAACAGCACAGCGATACAGCCTGAACGAAGCCGCCTCCGACCTGGTGGCTATCATCCAGGCACTGCTTGACGCGGGCATTCTGGTCAATCAAAACGGAAAAATCATCCCATCTGCTATGAAAGGATAAGACACCATGCCTGATTACATGCCTCCTCCCTCTACTTTGAAGCCCGGCTCAATCGTATGGGCTTACCTGCGGGATTCAGGCGGACCCAACCAGGAGCAAAGCGTGCCGCAGCAAGAGGCGGAAATCCGCGCCTATTGCAAACGGTATGGGCTGGTACTGACCCGCCTCTTTGCAGACGTGGGGAAGTCAGGCGGAAGCGTCATTCACCGGAACAGTTTTCTCGAAATGATGGATTTGAGCGAGGATGAATCCCTGCGCCCCGCCGGGTTGCTGCTGTGGAACTTCGGTCGCTTCTCGCGGGACGTGGACGACTC
>DAOTZT010000140.1:0-18208 GCA_034434255.1 Anaerolineales bacterium
TTTGACAATGTCAAGTTACCCTCGCCAAAAAGGCGGAGGTGTGGCATAAATAGCAGAATGAGCTAATTTCTGAACCCAAAAACGAAATTGCCCGCTGGGGCATCCCGCTGGAAGAAGTCGAGCGATCAGCGGAACGATTGAATGCTTTTCTTGACACATACCATGATTGTTTCCAAACGAAAACGCATGACAAAAGTGAGTATGCGTATGGGTATGTCAGCGGTCTGTTGCGCATTCAAACAGAACGGAACATGGCGAATATTGCGCGCCAAACCGGCATGGACAAACAGAATACGCAGCATTTCATGAGTTGTTCGCCGTGGTCGGGGCCTGCTCTCGTGGCAGCGGTGCAAGACGATATTAAGAGACACGCTGAATTTCAAAGCAAGGCGATGTTAGTGCTTGACGAGAGCGCAGAACAGAAATCTGGCGAATATAGTGCCGGTGCCGGGCGACAACACAATGGACGCTTGGGCAAGATAGAGATGAGCCAGGTAGGTGTATTTGCGGCACTGGTCACGCCGCGGGTCAACACCTGGATTGATAGTGAGCTCTTCTTTCCAGCGAGTTGGTTCGAAGAAAAAGCTGCTGAGAAGCGCAAGAAAGTCGGTTTTCCAGAAGGACGAACCTTCAAGACCAAGCCGGAATTGGCCTGGGAGATCATTCAACGATTGAAAGCGAAAGAAATACCCTTTCAAGCAGTAGCGATGGATGACCTGTATGGCCGCAATGGCGAATTGCGCAAACGTCTGGAGGAGGCCGAAATCGAATACTACGGCGATATCCCGGCCAACACGGTGATGTACTTGGATAGGCCACAGATCGTCTATCCCATCACAAAGCAAGGCAAGCCCAGTAAGCATTACCGAATTGTAGCCAAGCATCGTTACACAGCCACCGAACTGCTGAAACATCCGAATTTGGAATGGGCTGAAATTACCTTACGCCCCAACGAACGCGGCCAACTTCATGCCCGTTTTGGTCGTTGTCGTGTATGGCTGGTTTACCAAGGCGAATGCCGCCAAGAATGGCTTCTCATTCGCCAGGACGAAAAACAAATCACCTATACGCTCAGCAACGCCAGCCCGGCAACATCTTTGGAAACAATGGCGTGGCGCAAATCTCATCGCTACTTTATCGAACGCAGTAACCAGGATGAAAAAAGTGAATTAGGTTGGGATGAGTTCCAGGCCATCAAATACCTGGCCTGGGAACATCAACTGGCGCTCACCATCTTGGCAAGTTGGTTCATCGCTCTCACCCGTTTGGATTGGATGAAACGCTTTGAACGCGACCCGGCATTGCTCGAAGAGTACGAGATTGATGTTTTGCCCTTGCTATCGGTTAGAAATGTACGAGAACTGCTGAGAGCGGCCATTCCTTTGCCAAAACTCTCTGTTGAAGAAGCCGCAAAATTAGTCATCGAGCATCTGACAAACCGCACACGATCTCGTAAATCTCGCTTGCGGAAACGGCGAGAGAAATCAGCCAAAACTTGACATTATCAAACTACTCTGCATTCCCTCGATAGCCGCCAGCAGGATACCGGCTGCCAGGCCCACGCGTCGGTCGAGCGTGTGAGCGGTGTCCATGCTGAAATCCACTTCCAATTCATAGCGGAAGAGGTGGAAACGTTGGCGCAGATCGGCCGCTTTTTGCCCGCGGATGGTCAGGTCATAGTTCTGGGGCAGCAGCGAGCCAAGCAACAAGCGGCGCAGCAAAGCCAGCCCCATGCTGTCCTCTAACAGCAAGCCGATGACCTGGTCGTTTGCGTCCAGCACTTCCCACTCGTCGCGCAACATGGACTTGAACCCTTTGCGGCGCAGTGTGCCGGCCTTTTCGCCGGTGGCGCTGTCTATCACATCGTAGGCGGCCGAAAAGTCAATGATCTGGCGTGCCTTGATTTGCAACACCTCCTGCGACTTGCCTTCATCCGTAAATACGCGGATGTCCTCGCGCAGTTTGAACATCTTCTGTTCGCTGAACAACACCAGCCTGCCGCTGGGGTCATAATAGCGGAATTTGCCGGTCAACGCAAACACCTGACGTTTGAGCAAGTACTGGGGGTAGTCGAAAATGGGGTTCATGTTTCTCTCCTGAAATTTGAAATTAGTTTGACAATGTCACATTTTCGCATAGTTGTCATTGCGAGGAGCGTTCTTTGCGACGAAGCAATCCCCAAGCGGTCAATCTGGCCTGATAAACGGGAGATTGCTTCGCCAGAAAACGGCTCGCAATGACATGGCTGAGTAGTTACAACAGGCGGCTGAATCCGCCTGTTTTGCTATTCGGGACTATTTTGACTCTATTCAGGTTCCACCACTTTAGGCCAGACCGCCAGTTCAATCGTAACGCGTTCGAAATGGCTCTGATCGGGCAAAGAACTCTTGCCATACTCCATATCCGTCACAACGGCAACCAGTTGTAAGGCCTTTGTTTCCAGGACAATCTGCTTTCCTGGCTCCAAAAGAACCGGTTCGCCTTTCGCCTCCAGTCGCTGCCGCGTGGCCGGGTCATTGTAAGCATGTGCCGACATCAGCACCTTGGTCACCGTTTGAATATCGCTCTTGTCAAACAACCACAATTCAAAGGCCGTCACCCGCTTGGGTTCCCCTACTCCGATGGACTCAGAAATGCCAATGCCACATTCACCGAGAAATTCGCCGGCTTCGGTTTCGATGCTAAATGAGTCATCAAAGAGGTCGTCGCCGACAACATACGTGGTGACAAACTGAGCAATCGGCGGCTCTTCTCCCATGGCCTCATAATCGGTCATCGGGGTCTCATTGGAAAGTTGTTGAGCGCGGCGGGCTGCCGATCCTGCGCCAGAACCGAACCCACGGAAGAGCGGTAAGACATAACGGAAAATCAGGAAACCAATGAGCGCCACCGCCACCAAAGCCCCGACCAGGATCACAATCGTCATCCCGTTGGTGGATGTTTCTTCCACAGGGGTCGGCGTAGGATTGAGCGCTTCTCCGGCCTGGACGATGGTTTGAAACGCCAGAATCGCTCTTGCATCCACAGTGCCGGGATTGTTTAACACTTTATCCATCGCCACAGGGCCCATACTGCCAAGAGCCTGATAGCGTTGCAGAGCAAGTGCGGCATCATTATTCACAGAATAAGAGTCAATCGCCATGCGCAAATAATCTTCCGCATAATCTTGATTGAGATAGGCAGGAGAGGCATCTTTCCATTCCACCGGCCAGAGGCCCCACCCCAAAACCACCAGGCCAATGATCAGGCCCACTACAAACCAAACCACAGCAGCGACAAGAGGCTTTTTCAGAAATCCAATCATAGTCATTCTCCTTTGCGGCGTTCGTCCATGACTTGATTATACAGCAAAATAAACATCACGGCACAGATTTTTTCATCAGGTAAAGGAAACGCTCCGAGTCTTGCAGTTGGCGACTTTCCACAATCTCAAAATATCTTCCAAACGCAGCCTCAAAGGAAGCCTGGGTGTAATCGGAAAAAATATCCGCCCGGCTACGCAATAATTTTTGTACTTGTGAGTCGCCCTTTGGCACGAACTCGATAATCAGCCAATTGCCCCAATGCGCCAGCGCCTCTGCAATCCGCTCAAAGGGAAGATTGTTCGAAATGGCCAGATGATGAATGAGCGCCAGGGCCAGCACCAAATCCACCGGCCCACGTTGGGCAAAAGACTCGCGCTCGCGATGATCCCAACCGATCGCCGGGCTGGGGTTGGTCAAATCCAGGATCAAGGGCAGGATATTCTGCTCCTTCTCCTGCTGGACCTGCCGCCAGTTCTGCTCCACTGCCGCCGGATCAATGTCCCAGGCCACCACGTACGTTTCCGGACCCGCCACCTGCCGCGCGAAAACCCCCGTATTTGCCCCCAAGTCCCAAACCAGACGGGGCGTCGCTCGCTTCGCCCACTCGGCAACAAGTTGCTTTTTATGCTCAAAAGCAACATCGGTATAGTTCGTATTTCCGTAATACTGGCCCCATTCTGTGCCAGCAGGCCGCCATTCCAGTTTACGAACTGTATTCCGCAAACTCTCAATCAATCCCAACAGCGCCTCGCGGCTCATGGTACGGCCGCGACGGGCCTCAGCCACAGAAATGTCGGCAAATTTCTTTTGGGCAGCCGCATGTAAGTGAATATGGGAAAGCAAGCCCGGACTCCAACGCGTTCGCGCCGGCAAGAGGCGGCTGGCCAGATCAAGGGGAATCCCATCCAGGTAGATCCGCAACAATTGACCGAGACGCACGTCCCGCGTCGCCATGAGTGCCAGCGGAGCCAGAAAGTGTTGACAAAATTGACGATAAGCCACCCACGGCTCGCCCTCTTGGTACGTTTCGAAAGAGAGCGTATCAATCAACATGGCCCGGCCCCGGTAAAACTGGATATTGTAAGCGCTGGCATCCTTGAGCGACATGCCATACTTCAGAGCGCGCTTCTGAATAGCAAGCGTGGTCAGAGCAGCCTCCTTCAACTGGCCGAATGACCACTCGTAGGGGTAAGAAATAAACGGCACCCGTTCCGGGCGCAAGATTTTGTACGCCCCTGGCGTGGCAGGCTCCACGCTTGCCTCGACATGCGGGATGAGGCGGCCCGATTCAACCAGTTTATCGTACAGGCCCGAGGTCATGAGGCGCTCATAATCCCCGGCATATACCTGATTCACCTGACGATACAACTCCCCGTCGCGGGTAAAAAGGAATCCGCTCGGGTCGCGAAATGAGGCGCCCAACGTACCGTTATTCTTCATCATCCTGATTTTGGGCCGAATCTTGTCGTTTTCTAAAGAGTTTCTTTACTTTCGCCCATTGCAAGCCGAGAAAAATGCTCAACCCGGCCAGTCCAGCAATCAAAAGTTGTAAAAGAAAACTACCAGAACCAGGATCAAGATACAGCAACATGGTTTACTCCTCCTCCACAGTTTCAGGAATGACATCCTCCAGCATAAACATCTCTTCACAGGCGGTGCATTGCGCCTCGCGCTTGTTTGCGATCACCAGTAAGCCATTGCACTTGGGACATGGTTGAGGCAGAGGACGCTTCCACGACGTGTAATCGCAATTGGGATAATTGACACAGCCATAGAAAATTCGTCCTTTGCGAGTCTTCCGTTCCACAATGTCACCGCCGCATTTCGGGCACTGAACGCCGATTTTTTCCAGCCATGGCTCGGTATAGCGGCATTCCGGGAAGCCAGAACAGGCAATAAACTTGCCATACCGCCCATAACGCAATACCAGTTCCTTGCCGCACTGCGGACAAGCGCGACCAATCGGCTCCGGGCCAGTTTTGGTGGCCGGCATTTCGGCCTGTGCTCTGGCAACCATCTGTGCGAAAGGCGTGTAAAACTCCTGCATCACCCGTTCCCACTTCTCTTCGCCTTCCGCAATCCGATCCAGGTCTTCCTCCATCCGCGCCGTAAACTGGTAATCCACGATGTCCGGGAAATACTGCATCATCAAGTCATTGACCAGGATCCCAGTCTCGGTCGGCACGAGACGGCGGTCAATACGCTCCACGTAGCCGCGCTGCTGAATCGTCGAAATCGTCGGCGCATAGGTGGAGGGACGCCCAATGCCATATTCTTCCAGAGTTTGCACCAGACTGGCTTCCGAGTAGCGAGGCGGTGGCTGGGTGAAATGTTGCTCAGGAATGAGCCGCATCAGTTCCTGCTTCTGGCCTTCGACCACCGAGGCAGGGATACGGACGTTCATTTCGTCTTCTTCTTCCGACTTGACGTCCTCGTCCTTGGCTTCTTCATAGACAACCAGGAAACCGGGGAATTTCACCGCCGAGCCGGATGCACGGAACAGGTATTCGTGCGCGGACCCGCGTCCGGTCACCTCGACCGAGAGCGTGTCGTACACCGCCGCTTCCATCTGACAGGCGACAAAACGCTGCCAGATGAGTTGATAGAGTTTGAACATGGCCGGTTCCAGGTAAGGTTTCACCTTCTCCGGGTCACGCAGTACAGAGGTGGGGCGAATGGCTTCGTGGGCTTCCTGCGCGCCCTTGGCCTTGGTCTTGTATTCAATCGGCTGTGGGGGCAAAAAGTCGCCACCATAACGCTGACCGATATAGCCGCGTACCTCCTGAATCGCCACCTCGGCGATATTAGTCGAGTCGGTACGCATGTAAGTAATCAAACCGGTCGTGCCGCCCTCCCCGACATCCTGGCCTTCGTAAAGTCCCTGCGCCAGCGCCATCGTACGCTTCGCCGTAAAGCCCAGTTTCCGCGAAGCCTCTTGCTGAAGGGTAGAAGTAGTGAAAGGAGCCGGTGGTTTGCGGCGTCGTTCCCCGCGTTTGACGCGGGTCACCTGGTAGGAAGCACGCTCCATATCGGCAAGCAATGGCTTAACTGCCTCTTCATTCGGGAGTTCTGGCTCTTTCTCATCAACTTTTGCCAGTTTGGCCAGGAAAGTGGCCTTTTTCTCGCTTTCGGGTCTGAATTCGGCGCCAATCGTCCAGTACTCCACGGGCACAAAGGCCTCAATTTCGCGCTCGCGTTCCACAATCATGCGCAACGCCACCGACTGCACCCGTCCTGCCGAAAGGCGCGAGCGCACTTTTTCCCACAGGATGGGACTAATGCTGTAGCCCACCAGCCGGTCCAGCACACGCCGCGCCTGCTGGGCATTGACCAGGTTCATATCAATCTGACGCGGATTGGCGAACGCCTCATTGATGGCATGTTCGGTAATTTCATGGAACACAACGCGCCTGGCAAGTTTGGGATCAATCGCGGCTGCCTCCATCAAGTGCCACGAGATTGCTTCTCCTTCGCGGTCGGGGTCGGTCGCCAGGTAAATTTCGGCATGTTCCGCAGCCAGTTTTTTCAATTCTTTGACCACCTCTTTCTTTTCATTGGGCACGCGGTACTTGGGCTTGAAATTGTTTTCGATATCTACCGAAAGTTGCGAACGCAAGAGGTCCCGAACGTGCCCCACCGAAGCGCGGACGGTGTACCCCTTCCCCAAAAAGCGCCCAACCGTCCTGGCCTTGGCCGGCGATTCGACAATGACCAGTTTGCCGGAACGGTGAGCATACTTGTCCGGTTTGGACAGGCTCTCGTGCGCTTCCGTCTTGCCGATACGGAAGAGAGCCGTGCCACACACGGCGCATGTGCCACGGGTGATAGGAGAACCCGCTTTGTTGAAATCTGGCTGGGGGTTGACGATCTCGCGCTTTGTTTTGCATTTCATGCAATAGGCTTCCATGAAAAATACCTCCTAAAGATAATGCTCTCGATGTGTGGTTTTCAGGGTTTCGATCACCTGGCGTACTTGCTGTGCCCGATCGCGGTGACAGAGGAGAAGCGCATCGCCGGCATCTACTACAATCAGGTCATCCACCCCAATCGTGACAATCAGTTTTTTCCCCACCGAATAAATCAGCGAATTGTAAGTATCGAAAGGCAGGTGGTCGCTATTGACCACCACATTTCCGGCTTCATCCGGCAAAACGACGTCAAAGAACGAATCCCATGAGCCAACGTCGTTCCATTCCAGGCCGCTGGCCGGGAGGACAGCCACTTCCTGTGCGTGTTCCATAACGCCATAGTCAATCGTCTGCGGCTCAAGCCGCGGCCACTCCGAGCGGAGGACCGCGTCCCGCTCCGGGGTGTCCCATGCTGCGCCGATGCTGGCCAAAGCACGCGCCAGGTCGGGCATGAGGCGATTGATCTCAGACAGGATTCGGTCCGCGCGCCAGATGAACATGCCCGAGTTCCAGTAATAGCCGCCGGTGGCAAGCATCTGCCGCGCCCTGGCCTCATCCGGTTTCTCCACAAACCGCAGCACCCGGTAAGCCGGGTAATCGGCACTTTCTGATAAGAGCGCATCGCGCTGGATATATCCATACCCCGTCGAAGGGAAAGAAGGAGGAATGCCGAGGGTGACCAAATAATTCTGATTGGCAACTTGCACAGCGGCTCGCATAATCAGCCGAAACACATCGGCATTGCGGATCAGATGGTCAGAGGGCAACACCATCATCACGGCCTGCGGATCGCGGCGGAGCAAAACGGTGGCTGCCAGTCCTATGACCGCTGCCGTGCCGCGTGGTTGTGGCTCAATCAGGAAGTTCTCAGAGGGGATTTCGGGCGCCTGAGAACGAAGAGCCTCATATTGTTCTAACGTGGTGACAACAAAAATTTGTTCCGGCGAGACAAGCCCGTTCAGGCGAGAAACTGTTGAGCAAAAGAGGGTTTCCTCGCCCAGTAACGGCAAAAGATGCTTGGGCTGCCCCCGGCGAGAGACTGGCCAGAGTCGTGTACCACCGCCCCCGGCCATAATCACGGCGTAGATGTGTTCCATGAGTCTAATCCTGATTGGTGTGATTGACCCGATATACTGCGGAATCCTCGCGCACAGCGACGAAATTCATACCACCAACCTGACGCACCAGGCCTTTCAGTTCCATCATCGTCAGAGTCGCCGAGACACGTTCAACAGGCAAGCCAGTTTGACGGTGGATTTCATCCACATGGAGTGCCTCGTGCTGATTGAGCACGCTGAGCAAGCGGGCTTCTGTCTCATCACCAGGCAAAACTTGACGAACCTGACGTTGTTGATGAAGGTAGGTAAGGTTAAGAATATCCAGTAAATCTGGCCACGAAATGAGGGGACGAGCGCCCTGGGCAATTAAGCGATTGGTGCCTTTCGACTGCGGCGCGTAGATATTGCCAGGCACTGCAAACACTTCCCGCCCCTGATCAATGGAAAATTGGGCGGTGATGAGTGCACCGCTCGTCTCTCCCGCCTCAACCACCACTGTCGCCTTCGAAAGGCCAGAGATAATCCGGTTGCGGGGAGGAAAGTTCGAGGCATCGGGCGGGGTTCCAGGCGCATAATCAGAAATGAGCGCACCATGAGCGCAAATCTTTTCAGCCAGTTGGGCATGTTCGGGCGGGTACACCCGATCCACGCCACAGCCTAGCACGGCCACCGTACGCCCCCCTGCCTTGATCGCTGCCTGATGGGCAATGGCATCCACCCCGCGCGCCAACCCTGAGACCACCGTCAAGCCGTTGGCTGCCAGGAAGGAGGCCAGTTCTTCGGTCACCTGGCGCCCATAGGCAGTCACGCGTCGAGTGCCAACCACGGCAATCGCCCACGCGTCTTCGGCGGTCAACTGGCCCCGCACATACAAGACGGGAGGCGGCTGATCAATTTCTTTTAGTTGGGGCGGATAAAGATCATCTTCCCAGGTCAAGATCTGGATGCCCTGGGCGGCGATTTGCGCCAGGTAACGATCCAGGTCAACTCCGGCGCGGACCTCGAGCACGCGTTCGGCCAGTTTTGGGCTCAGTCCCGCCGCGAGTAAGGCTTCCACCGGTGCTTGCCAGGCCAGTTCGAGAGAACCGAAATAGTCGCGCAATCCCTGCAATCGCACCGCGCCGATTCCCTTGACCAGATTAAAGCCGACCCAATAGCGTTTATCCATGTTCCATACGAACTCGGAAGACGATCTTTCGACCGAACTTACTCATCTTTCCCCGTCTCCAGCAGACCGGGCAAAAGATGAACGATCATCCGGTGCCCCTCCAAATCAACATTGAGAATGACATCGGGAATAGCAGGGAGCAAGAGTTCAGCCCCGGCGGAAGATGTGACCACGTAAACGTCGTTAGCCCCGGTTTCGAGTACCTCGGTCAGTTCGCCCAGTAATTGCCCGCTTTCATCAAAGACAGTCAAGCCAAGAAGTTGATGGAAGTAGTATTGTCCATCGGGCAAAGGGGGTAAGGATTTGACTGGCACGTACAAGATCTGGTTGCGAAAACGTCCCACCCCCTCCGGGGTCTCGTACGTTTCAAACCCCATTAACAACCCTTCATTGTGGGGCCGCACACTGCGAATGATCAGGCGTTCGTGCTTTTCACCCACAAAGAGTTCTTTTTTGGGCTTCAAACGTTCCGGGAAGTCAGTATAAATTTCTACAACAACCTCACCGCGCACACCATGCGGACGGCGAATCTTACCCACTGCTACAAAGGCAGGCTCGCCGGACTGGGGCGAGCCTGCCGGTCGTTCCAATTGCGATGACATACCGTCAGGAATCCACTACATCAAGCGTGATCTGACAACCTTCGCGCTCGGAGATCACCCGCAAAAGGGTGCGGATGGCATTCGCCACGCGGCCACCACGCCCAATCACGCGGCCCATATCCTGTTTTGCGACATGCAATTGCAGAATGGTGCGCTCGCCGCGGCGAATCTCCCTGACAGTCACTTCCTCCGGGTTATCCACCAGCGATCTGGCAATATATTCAATGAGTGCTTTCATCGCGTCTCAAAGACCTGGCTGGCTTGGAGATCACCAGGCCAGCCGGGCAAGTCTATTTTTTCGTTTTGGGATTAACTACGTGTGCGGCGCGAGCCTGTTCGGCCTCAGCCAGAAGCGTCTCAAGCGATTCACCTTTCTTGAAGCGCTCAAAGCGCTCGGTCGTGCCAGTCGTGCGGAACAGTTGGGCCACCGATTCGGTAGGCTGAGCGCCTTTGTTCATCCACTCAAAAATGCGATCCTCTTTGAGTTCAATGGTCGGCGGTTCTGTGCGCGGGTTATAGAAGCCTACGATTTCGATGAAACGCCCATCACGCGGGCTTTCTTTATCTACAACGACAAGGCGATACGAGGGTTGGCCTTTCAAGCCAGTGCGGCGAAGACGAATACGAACCATCAGAAGTTACTCCTTCATGAATTTGTATAGTTTTGAAAAATTGTGGCCTCGCATTTTCCTGATGGGAGGGAGCAGAAAGGAATGCTCATCAGGACGCTGAAGACAATAGAAAGTGATGTTTCCATCACCACTTCTTGCAAAGCATTTTTTACAATATAGCCCCGTGCGAAAGGGGACTTCTATTATATCCTACCCGAACAGCCTGGACAATCCACGGCCTCCTGTTTTTTGCAATGTTTTCATAAGTTTTTGCATTTCGCGGAACTGTTTAATCAAACGATTCACGTCTTGCACTTCCAGTCCACAACCACGCGCAATGCGGCGGCGGCGACTTGCATTCAGAATATCAGGATTACGGCGTTCGGCAGGAGTCATCGAGTTAATAATTGCCTCAGTGCGCTTCAACAAGCGCTCTACCTCTTGCGGGTCAACATTGCGAGCAGCACGCCCCATCTCACCAGGCAGCATATCCAGCATCTGGCTGATCGGCCCCATTTTCTTTGTAGATCTCATCATCTCGGCCCAATCTTCCAGAGTAAACTCACCCTTCGACAAACGTTCTGCCTGCTTGCGTGCCTGCTCTGCATCATAGGCTGCTTCGGCTTTTTCAATCAAACCCAAGACATCGCCCATGCCCAAAATACGGGAGGCCAGCCGCGCAGGCTGGAAGGCTTCCAGGGCATCCAGTTTTTCGCCCGTACCAATGAACTTAATCGGAATTCCGGTTACCGAACGAATAGAAATGGCAGCGCCGCCACGCGAATCGCCATCCATCTTGGTCATAATGAGGCCGGTCAGGGGAATGGCTTTGCGAAAGCCATCCGCCACATGGAGCGCTTCCTGACCGATCATCGAGTCCACCACGAGGAGGATCTCAGCGGGCGGTACTTTCTTCACAATAGCCTGCAATTCGGCCATTAAGGAATCGTCCAGTTGCGAGCGGCCAGCGGTATCCACAATCACAACGGTATAACCACCGTTCCTGGCTTTCTCAAAGGCGCGTTTTACCAGGTCCGGGGGAGGAACCCCCTCTTCGTAAAAAACAGGAACATCAAGTTGCCGCCCCAGGATTTGCAATTGTTCTACAGCAGCAGGTCGGTAAGGATCCCCTGCAACCAGGAAGACACGTTCCCCGCGCGAGCGCAGGAAGTTGGCCAGTTTCCCCGCCGCAGTCGTCTTGCCGGAGCCTTGCAAACCGACCAGCATCAGTACGCGCGGTTTTTCCCCGCTCAGGTTGAGCAGAGCCGGTTCGCCGAGAGTAGCGATCAACTCTTCGTTAACGATTTTGATAACTTGCTGCCCTGGGTTAAGCGCCTTAGAGACCTCCGCCCCCACGGCTCGGGTACGCACGCGCGTTAGAAAATCTTTGACCACGCTATAATGGACATCCGCCTCAAGCAAGGCCAGGCGTACCTCGCGAAGAGCGGCATCTACATCGGCCTCGGTTAGTTTGCCGCGCCGTCGCAGTTGGTCAAAGAGTTGATTGAGTCGGCCAGTAAGAGTCTCGAACACAGATTGACTTCATTAAAAAAGAGTTTAGAAAGCCGCCAGATTTTAGCCGAGAAATAGGGGATGGTCAAGTGAAACAATTTTCCCCCATATGGCTTTCTCAAAGTCCCTTGATGCCCTGTGCGAAACACGGCAATTGAGAATTTTAACCGCTGAGACGCAGAGTTCGCAGAGATTTTTTGTGGTTTTCTCTGCGTTCTCAGCGGCTCTGCGGTGAAAGATTTGACTTTGAGAAAACCACGAGGCAAAAAGGTATGGTTTTTTCAAGGTCCCTTGATGCCCTGTGCGAAACACGGCAATTGAGAATTTTGACCGCTGAGACGCAGAGTTCGCAGAGATTTTTTGTGGTTTTCTCTGCGTTCTCAGTGGCTCTGCGGTGAAAGATTTGACGTTGAGAAAACCACGAGGCAAAGAGGGATGGTTTTCTCAAAGTCCGAGATTTCGGGGGCGAATTTGGTAAAGCAATCAGTTTTTGCAGTTTTTTGCCAAAATCGCTCTGTCGCTCCACAAAAGCCAAGACTTATCAGGCGACTTTGAGAAGGCCATAGCACATCCAAACCTCCCCGCTTTCGGGAAACACCCAGGCAGAATCTACCAGCCTGCCTCAAACACAACCCGCCCCAGCAAACAAGCCTGATGAAGTCTTGAGACGATATGCTTATAATTGAGGCACCATGTCATGTACAAACGCCACAATCGAAAATGCCATTTCCTGCCGCGCCGATCTTTTTGACGCGCCCCACCAGAGCGCCTTCCGTCTCTTCAACGGCTTTCTGGAGGGTTGCCCCGCCCTGGTCATAGACGTGTATGCCTCCACCCTGGTCATCTTCAACCTGGCCGATCCGCCCACCCTGCTCGATGAGTATGTTCAGGCGGCGCTCGACCTGGCGCGAGCACACCTGCCGTGGCTGCAGTCAGCACTCGTGAAAACGCGCCACGCCCCCTCCCCCGAAGACCGCCGCGGACGGCTGCTGTTTGGCACATCCCCCAGCCGCAAGATTCGGGAACATGGAGTCTGGTATGCCCTCGACCTGACTCTCCATCAGGACGCGACTTTCTATTTAGATACACGCAATCTGAGAAAATGGGCCATTGAGAACCTGCGCGGGAAGTCGGTCCTGAACACATTTGCCTACACCGGCAGTCTAGGCGTAGCCGCCCTGGCTGGTGGCGCAAGCCGAGTCGTCCACATTGACCTGGATCGGCAATTTCTCAATCTTGCCAAAACCTCCTATACCCTCAATGGATTTTCCATCCACAAAGCCGATTTCATCAGCGGAGATTTCTTTGCAGAAGTCAGCCGGATGAAACGCGTCGGGGAACGCTTCGACTGCGTCTTCCTCGATCCGCCCTTCTTCTCGAAAACCTCCCGTGCCCGCCTCGACCTGAACACCGATAGCACCCGCCTCATCAACAAAGTGCGCCCGCTCATCAACGACGGCGGCTGGCTGATTGCAGTCAATAACGCGTTGTACGTCAGCGGGAACGAATACCTGGCGGCGCTGGAGGCGCTCTGCACCGACGGCTATCTCCGCCTCGTGGACACGATCCGGATCCCCGACGATTGCACCGGCTACCCCCAAACGCGCCTGGGAGCACCCATCACAGATCCTGCCCCGTTCAACCATTCGACCAAAATCGCGGTCCTGGAAGTAAAACACAAGTGATTTTTCTGTAAAAACTTGCCCAACACAAAGGTCACCAAAGGGCCACAAAGGAAATCTTTTCATTACCGTCATGTACTTTATGTCCTTCTGGTTAAAAGTCTTTTTGCAGTGAAGTCATCGTGATTCTGCTAAGGGCAGGGCACCTGCTCACGCATTAAGTAGTCTTCGTCACCTCCTGATACAGGTTCACGATCTGGTCAGCGATATTTTTCCAGTCGTAACTTTTAGCATACTCGGCCGCAGCACGCCCCATCTTTTCCCGTAAGGCATCATCTTCCAGCAAGAGGCCCAACTTTTCGCACAAGGCATCGTGATCTTCGGCAGGGACGGTGAAACCCGTCACACCATCCTGCACCAGGAACGCCAGCCCGCCCACCTGCGAAGCGACGACCGGCGTGCCACACGCCATCGCTTCCAGCGCCACCATGCCAAACGACTCGTAATAAGAGGGCATCACCAACACATCGGCGGCGGAGTAGTAGTAAGGCAGGGTGTCCTGTCCGCGTTTGCCCAAAAAAACGACCACCTTGCCCATCGCCAGGTCATCGCACATCTTTTGCAGGCGCGCCATTTCTGCGCTCATTGCGGCAGGGTCGGCCTCTGGTTCGCCGCCGATGATGACCAGCGACACCCGTTCCCCTCCTTCGGTGCAACGCAGGCAGGACATGGCGCGAATCAGCGTGTCCAGTCCCTTCAGTGGCTCAATGCGCCCGACGAACAACACCACCCGGTCTTCGGGCGGAATACCCACAAACTGGCGCGCCTCGTCCAGTGGAATGGGGTAAAAGTGACCCGTATCCACACCCGGCGGGATGACAACGATTTTGCGCGGGTCAGCCTTATAGAGCCACTCCAGTTGGGCACGCTCCGCCAGCGTGGCAGCAACAATCCGGTCGGCGCGACGGATCACCTGCCGCTCCCCATCCAGACGATAAGCGCCCTCCCGTTCCTCATCGGAACGAGCGACGCGGTTCTTCATCTCCCCCAGGGTATGGAACATCTGGACAATCGGCACGCCAGACCATAAGTCCGAAAGCGTCGCGGCGGCAATGCCGGACATCCAGTAATGGCTGTGGATGAGGTCATAGCGGATCCCTTTTTCGACAGCAAAACGATGAACACCTTCCACAAAATGGGGAAGGTATTCTACCAACTCCTGTTTCGGGCGCGGGACCTCAGGCCCGGCAGGCACATGGACAACACGATTGCCATAGCCGAGATCGTGCAGCACATGGGGAACATGTTCATCCTGCGAGCGGGTAAAGACATCCACATGAATACCTCGACGACCCAGCGCGATGGTCAGATCGCGTACGTAGACATTCATACCGCCCGTATCTTTGCCACCCAGTGTAGCAAGCGGGCAGGTGTGATAGGAGAGCATGGCAATTTTCATAGCAAACAGTATAACGGAACTTGCCTGATTTTGCAGGATGCTGTATAATCCCGCCGCCAGTTAAAAAAGCCACCATAGCTCAGCCGGTAGAGCAGACGTTTCGTAAACGCCAGGTCAAGGGTTCGAATCCCTTTGGTGGCTCTGGAAATTCAAGTCAAAAGTCGAAGGCCAAAAACGACCTTCGACTTTTTTCGTTTGCTAAAGTGGAACAGGCGCTGGCACTGGCCGGAACGTCACCAGTTGAAGAGTTTGTCCAACTCTTCCGGCGGGACATCAAAGACGGCGCCGGTGGGGGGAAGGGGTTCGCGGGTCATCCACTCCGGCAGGCGGTCGTCGGCGGGGGTAAAACCGGCGCGGCGGTTGAATTCGCGCTCCAGTTTCAGGGTTTCCTTCCCCAGCACCTGCAAGATGTCATCGGGGACGTCCCAGCCGTAGCGGGCATGGAGCAGACGGGCAATTGTCCCGGCTGGGGCAGCGGCAAAGCCAAAACCGGCAAAGATGCACGCGCCGAGGGTGTCGTACCCGGCCATGGCAATTTGTTTGGTGCGTGAGAGTTCAACCTGACCATTGGGGTCGAGGTGGTTGATTTTGTCGCGAATGGTCAGCCCGGCCGTGTGATCGCCTCCTTGGGGAGAGGTGGCATAGGTCACGCCCGTGCCTTTGATGGCGCGCGGTTCGTAGGCAGCCATGGCCTGATTCTTGACCACCGGCACACGCTCGATGCCCAGCACTTTACCGGTCATGGCCGCGCCGTTGCCGAGAATGCGTCCCAGCGGGGTGTTGCGGCGAATCTCATCCACCAATGCGAGGGCGCGTTCCAGATCGCCCCATTCCATCAGGCCCGCTTCGGCAGCCACGCCCAGGGCAGCGCCGGTGTCAATCGAATCCAGCCCCAGGTCGTTGACGACGTAATTCAGCCGCGCCACGTCATCCAGGGAGGGCATGCCCAGGTTGGAGCCCATCAGGCCGATGGTCTCGTATTCGATGGGCGCCACCAGCGCCGTCTGCCCGTCCTGGTCCGGATAGACGTTCGAGCATTGGATCGTGCAGCCGGGCATGCAGGCATGACTGGGCTTGCCGACTCCGCCGCGCTGAAGGATGGTCTCGCGCAGATATTCGCCCGAAAGGGTCTCGGCATGCTCGAACTGACCGGCAGAGAAGTTGCGCGTGGGAAGCGATCCGAAGGTCTGGCACATTTGCACCATGGCGGCCGTGCCGTAATCGTGATAGGTGTGGGTCTGGGGGTGATCCATCAGGGCTTTGGTGAAGGCCTTTTGGGCTTCTTTGAAGGCCGTCGGGTCGGCAATCGGCGGCTTTTCTCCACCGGTGGCATCAATGACGATGGCCTTGAGGCCCTTGGACCCCATCAGCGCCCCCAGGCCGCCGCGCCCGGCGATGCGCGAGGGGACTTTGTCTTTGTCCAGGTTTTGGATGCCTGCGGCGCGCAGTTTCATCTCGCCGCCGGGGCCGATGAGGGCCACGGCCACCTTTTCGCCGTAGCGTTCGAGCAGACGCCGGGCCGATTCGTACACGCCCAGACCGGCGAGGTCATCTGCCGGGTCAAAGCGCGCTCCGGCTGTTGAGAGATGCAGCACCCACCAGCCGGGTTTGGCCGGCATGTCTTCGATGATTAACGCCTTGATGCCCAGCAGGGTCAACTGCATGCCGGTTGTGCCGCCAGCGTTGGCCTCTTTGACACCACCGGTGAGCGGGGATTTGCCGCCAACGGAGATGCGGTCGCAGGAAGAGAGCATGTGTCCGACCAGCAGACCGGGGCAGAAGAGCAGTTTGTTCTTCGGGCCAAGCGGTTCGCATTCCGGCGGAACCTCGTCGAGGAGGATACGGGCGATCAGGCCGCGCCCGCCGAGACGTTCCCAGGTTGCGGGAACGGGTTCCAGGTTCAGGGTTTGTGTTTTTACATTTACTCGCCAGATTTGCATAGGTTACCTCTCTGTTAACGCGGATTGCGCGAATTAGACGGATTACGCGGATGACGGGGATATTCCTTTCTTGTTTTCGGTCTTTCGGCGGGTGTTGACGATGCGAGCGTGGGTGACGCTTTCTCCGCCAAAGTTGATGACGAGCGCAAGCGGTAGTCCGGTCGCGCGCACATAGGTCAAGGCTTGCTGTTTGTGGATGGGTAAAATTTCTGCAACGGCCTTGAGTTCCAAGATCACTTTCTCCTCTACAACAATATCCAGAAAGTATTCGCCAATTGTCTCGCCGCGCTAGGAAACTGTGGCGCGCTTTTCAACGTCAACCTTGTGGCCACGCAAGCGCAATTCCATCACCAGCGCCTTTTTGTAAATCGCTTCAGGGAATCCCGGCCCAAGACAATTGTGCACTTCAAAAGCCGCGTTGAGAATCTCGTAGGACAAAGTCTCTTCGACCAGCGGCATTCCAACCTCACAAACCAATCTCAGTCCGCGAAATCCGCATCATTCGCGTCATCTGCGCTCCTATCCGCGCAATCCGCAAAATCCGCGCCATCCGCGTTACCCGAACAACGCCTGCACCGCCTCGCGGAAGACCTGGGTATGGTAATCCACATCGGCTTCGGTGGTGTCAGCGGCGATGAGAGCCATGTTGTGGAAGGGTGTCATCAGGATGCCGCGGTTGAGCGCCCACAAGTGCATGTAGCGGTCGAGTTCGCTGTCCACTGCGGCGTTGGCCTCACCGCCATTGCGAGGCGGGGTAGCGCGGAACCAGTACTCAACGCGGAAGCCGAGACGTTTGACGATCCAGGGCAATTCAAATTCCTTGATGACGTCCAGCACGCCCTGTTCATAGCGGTCGGCCAGTTTTTCGCAGCGCTCATACATGGCCGGGGTGAGGACGTGCTCCAGCGTGGCGCGCATGGCCGCAATGGAGAGCGCGTTGCCTGCCAGCGTGCCGCCGATGCCGCCTACATCCGAAAGGTCAATATCCAGTTTACTCCAGAAGGCATCGGCCACTTCTTCGGT
>DAOTZT010000141.1:0-6583 GCA_034434255.1 Anaerolineales bacterium
GGGCGCGGGCTGGCGCTGTTTTTCCTGGTCGGTTTGCTGGCCGTAACCGGCGTGCTGCTCGCCGGGGCACAGGATGTGCTCAAGGAGGCCGTGCTGCCTTACCTGCAATCGCAGTCGCTGGCGGTGGTGGCAGTGGTTCTGGCCGGTGCGGCGGCGATCCTGGTGGTTGCGGAGTGGGTGAGGAAGAAGATCGTCGGGTAGTCGAATTTTCATCGTTAGGAGGTCGAGATGATGAAACGCATTTTTCTTGTCGGAGCAGGGGGCGGGGTGTTGGTCAGCGCGGCGGGGTGGGTGCCGTTGCGGGTGTTTCTGCCCCAAACGGTCTTGTCCCACTGGATGCCGGAGCGCAGCGTCAGGGTTCAGCAGGCGCTCGGCTGGAGCGCGGCGATGGCCGTGCTGTTGCTGCTCACCGGCTTCGTGGCCGGCAGGATGAGCGGGGCGCGCAGCCGTCTGGGAGCAATGGGCGCTGGGGCGGTGGCCGGCTGGCTGGCGGCTTGGATTGCAGCAGCGCTGGTCGGCGGCGCAGGGGCGGGCGTGCTCGGCGCCAGAAATCTTCTGGCTCATGGCCTTGTGCCAGCGCAAGATCAGGAGCAATTCATTTCCCTGATTGCTGAAAGCGTGCTTTCCATTGTGGTGCTGATTTACGCTTCGATTTTTATCGCTATGCTGTCTGGCCTGATTCTCGGCGGGTTGGGCGGACTGCTGGCCGGGCGGCGGGGTCAGGCGGCGGCTCCTCAGCCGCGATTCTGGCTCAGCCTGGTCACGATTTCGCTAACGATCGCGGCGTTCAATTTGATCGTGACGAGTTCGACGTACTCGTTGCTCGCCCAAACTGTTCAGGGTGCGATAGAAAAAATTTCAACGCCCATGCCCTATCCGGCCTCGATTCTCTTCGCCTTGCCGGTGGGTCTGAGCCTGCTCTGGCTGCTGTTCTGGCAAATTGTTGCCTGGAGGGTGCTGCAAGTCATGCCTGCCGCAATGGAGGGGACGGTCATCCAGAGCGTCATCTTCACAGTGCTTGGGGCGCTGGTTGCCATACCGTTGTTAGTGCCGGTGCTGTATGGCTTGTTTGGCATACCTGACATCTCAGGGAATCCGTCTCTGTCATGGTTGACAGCCGTTTTCTGGCCGTCTCTGGTTCTTCTGGCGCTTGTGCTGGCGCACTTCTTGAAACGGCGAGTGCCGGAAAAGGTACGGGTCTTCTTTGGGCGGCAGGGGGAAGCACGGCTGTTGGCGGTCTATTTTGCCGCGCTTGCGCTTTTGACCCTGCTCCTGACCATTTGGGCCGTGGAAGGCGGCATCGGACGACATCTCTGGCTGCTGGCCGGGCTGGTGATAGGGCTGGGGTTTGCCTTTCTCAGCCTGCGCGCCGCCTGGAAGTCCGTCCCACCGGCACAGGGAACGCCGCTCACAGCGAGGGATGTCTTCAACGGCTCGGCGCTCAGTCTGCTGGTTTCTGATTCGTTTGTTGCGTTGACGATACTCGCTCCTTTGGCGCTGGTGTTGATAACGGTTGTGATGATTGCTCGGCTTATGCCGGAAAATTCCTCCATGCCGCAAGGCGTTCAAAGCGTGGAAGGGATCGTGCTGACTGACTTCAACGTCACGTTTTCCTTCGCTTTGAATTTAATCCTTCTCCTGCCCCTGGCAGCCAGTGGGGGCGCCTTCTTGCTGTGGAAGTTCTGGCGCTGGTTGAACCGTGGCGAGGCGGCAAGCGGACCAATTGAGCAAGTCTAATGTGATAAAGACTCTACTGCAAAAAAGGTCTTGAACCACAAAGGACACGAAGTACACAAAGGATTCCTGAAAGGCTCAATTGAGAATCTTGAATTTTGGCGCACAATGTGCTCCTCTGTGCACTTTGTGGTCAAAAAGGTTTTTGCAGCGGACTCTTTAAAAATCGGACAGGCCAGAAAGCCTGTCCTACACCAGCGGCTCACTGTTCACTGCTCACTTTTTGCAAACGATACAACCAGCCGGCGGATCACGCCGTCGTGCCAGAAGAGGTGACGAGTGGAGTCTTAATCCAGGGTGCGGTTGGATAGGGGGCTCCAGGTCGGATGCCTGTATCATCCCTTTTTCTCGACATACTTCACGCCTTCGATGCCCTTGAAATGCTCATCTTGCGTCCAAAGTGTGGCGTTGTGGACGCGGGCCGTGGCAAGGATGATGCTATCTGCCAGGGGGAGTTTCAATTCGTACGATAATTCAGCCGCAACCAGGGCGAGATTGTCATCCAAATCCACAACGCGCCCCTCTTTCATCATTGCAATTGCTTCCAGAGCATAATCCCTGCTTTTCTCCATCAAGATTCGCTTGAATACCTCGAACAGGCTGATAGTTGGCACGATCACTTCGCCTGTATTTTCGATGACAGGCGCGAAAAAATCAGCGTTTTTGCCGTTGATGAAGTATTCCAGCCAGCCCGATGAATCGACAACGTTCATACGCGGTCTTCCTCGTCACGCTCGATGTCGCTGCTCATGCCCTGGAGAAATCCGCGTGCTGCTTTGATGTCCCGCACGGGGACAATCTCAAGGCGATTCCCGTAAATGATGAAGCGCACTTTTTGCCCTGGTTTGACATTCCACTTCTCGCGAATGGCGCGGGGAATGACCACTTGATATTTGGGGGATATTGTTGCGGTGTCCATATCTTACTTCTCCTTATCGAACAATAACTTGTAAGATTATTATACCGCCGTTTTGTTTGCGAACTTGCTTTGTTGCGAAGATGTCATTGCAAGCCGCCAGACGTGGCGACCACGAAGCGTACCCGCCAGGTAAGCAATCTCCTTGCTGGTTGGGAGATTGCTTGCTCTATTGGCACACTTCGCTTGAAATGACAGCCAGAGCAAGGATTTTCTGTATTCATTGCCTGAAGGGTATGTTGCGGCCAGCGCGGGCCATTTATCACCAATGGCCCCGTTCCCTGATCACTGTTTACTGTTCACTGATCACTGTTCACTGGTCACTGTTCACTGCCTGCAAACCACACCACCAGCCGGCGGATCACGCCGTCGCGCCAGAAGAGGTGACGGGTGGACTCTTCGTCCAGGATGCGGCCGGGCAGGGTGCGGGTGGTCTCGTCGGCGAACTGGATTTCGATTTCGTCGCGCTCGCCAAATTGCACGGTGACAGGCGTCTGGCAGACGAAGCAGGTCAGCGAACCGGCGGGGAGGCGCAGGCTCTGCTGTTCGCCGAAGACATCCAGGTAGGTGAAGTCGCGTGCCGCACTCAGCAGTTCAGCGCTTTCGAGCAGGAAGGGGCTGAAGGTCAGCCGCCCGTTCTCGAAGCGGACGCCGACTTCGGCCTGGCGGGTGAGAATTTCCTCCTTCACCGTGCCGGTCATGCCCGGCTGGCGCGCCCCGTTGTGTTTGGGCGTGTGCGAATACGGGTCGGTAGGGAAAGCGCCGTATTCGGCGGGAGATTTGCGGTAGCCCAGGCCGTCGCGGATGGCGCGGTAGGCAGCCAGCAGGTCGGCGGCAAGGGGCGTATCCTGGAAGCGCAGGGCGGTTTCCTGGGCGGCCAGCAGCAGTTTGGAGACCATGTGCCAGTAGACGCTGCCCAGCCCCTCGTAAGCGAAGAACGTGCCAGAGCGACCGGTAAATTCGGCGTGGCGGAAGATCTCCTCGAACAGATTCAGGATGGCCTCGTCCTCGGCCTCGACTAGGCTGGCAAATTCCGGGCGGGCGGCCAGGGCCTCCAGCGCGCGGCGCAGGTCTCTGGCGTTGCGTAGTTCGCTGGCAAAGTGGAACAGACCGTGAATATCCTGCGTGAAGACGATGCGGTCTTGGGCCTGCACCAGCGCCGCGGGCAGTTTCAGGTGGCCGACCTGTTCGGGGGTCAGGGTGTTCTTTTGCAGGAAGGAAGGCAGTTCTTTATCGGGGTAGAGCAGATAGGTGTGCTGATCGGGGCGGTAGAGGCGGCTGTGACGCAGCGCGGTCAACAGGTCGAGCGATTCCTGGGCGCTCAGCAGGCCGGACGAGAGGATGGCTACCTGACCCTCGAGCATCTCATACAACCGATCCACGTGGGCGCGGCCCGGCTCCAGGCGCAGCAGGTTGTAGGAGTGGTAGAGGGCGTCGGGGCGGCGGTTGGCGCGCAAACTGTGTTCGACGTACTCCTGCGCCAGGGCAAGGAAATCCTTCAAACGGGCGGCAGAGACCGGGCTGACGGTGCCTTCCAGCCCGTTCGCGTAGAGCGCCTGACGGTAGGCGCTGCCCGCCTCGCCGAGGGCATCCATCATGGCGCGGCGCTGTTCGGGGGTGAAATTGCCCTGTAAAACGGGGGCGAAGCGCCCCAGGATGGCGGCGATGTTTTCGAGCAGGACGGCGATCTCGCTGTGCACGTGGAAATCGCCGTCTTCGGGCTGAATCAGGTCACGGAAGAAGGCCAGGAAGCAGCGTAGATAGCCGAGCGTGACCACCGAAAGGCCGCGTCCGACCAGGGCGTTGTTGGCGTCGTTCCACTCGGGGCGCTGGGTGTTCATCCAGATGCCGCCTTCGGGGACGAAGTTGACCAGTTTCGCCAGCAGCAGGGTGAGCAGTTTCTCGGTCAGCGAGGCGTGCAGGATTTCGCCGCGGGCATCGCGCAGCAGACGGGCGTCGCTTCCGCGCTGGCGCGACTCCGCTTCCAGGCGTTCGTGCAGGTCGCGGTCGAAGAGAATCGTGTTGTAGGGGTCCTGCAGCAGGTCGGCGTAGGGTTTGATGCGGTAGGGGACGTTGGCGTAACTCAGCCGCGGCGGATTGAGGCGGGTGCGCAGCGCGCCGGGGTGAAAGCGGGCGCTGGCTTCCATCAATTTTTGCAGGTAGATGATTTGATGGTCGCTCCAGTAGCCGATGTTGGCCCAGGGGTTGCCCTCTTCGGGCACTTCCCAATCCAGGCCGTCGCGGGTGATGCGGTAGGGGTTGTAGCCGTCGGCGGTGGTGGCGCACAGGAAGGTGTCTATCATCGCCTCGGTGAATTCGGGGTAGGAGTAGGCCAGGGCTTCCCAATTTTGGAAGATGTCGCGCCAGTTGCCCTCGTAATGAAGGCGCTGTGAGCCGTCGGGATTTTTCAGATTGATGGAAAAGCGGTTCCAGGGGCGGCTGGGATCGCCGTGACGGCGGCTGAGGGTCAGCGGCAGGTAGGTGGTCAACAGGCGGCACAGGTTGGGCGAAGCGCATGCGGCGGCGCGGGCCTGCAAATCGGCCAGGTGAATTTGCGCTGGCAGGGCGGCGAAGAAATCGGCGTGACGTTCGCTCAGGCCGCGCTGATGGGTGTTCAGGTAGTGGAGCAGGTCGGCCTTGTCAATCCAGTACCCGTTGGCAAAGACCCCGCCGCGCATGACGTTGAAGAGCACATTGGCAAAATGATGCGCGCCTGCCATCAGGTTTTCCGAAACCTGCAAGCCGTCGGCGCTGGTGACAATTTTTTGCAGGTTGAAGGCGGTGAAGTCAATATCCTGCTCGATGACCTGGCGCTGCTCGGCGGGCGGAGCGCTCAAAAAGTCGTGCAGACGCGCCAGGGCGGCATGATCTTGCTGGACATCGGCGGCCAGCAGCCAGGTCTGCTCTTCGGCGGGTTCCAGGTGGATGCGGGCGTGGACAAAGTACGCGCCGCGCTGGCCGCGGGCTTCTTGTTCGGGTTGAATCGCGCCGCCGAAGCGGAAGGAATCCAGTTGACGGGAGGAGAGCAGCACGCCTAACGGCTTCAGCCCGACCTGGAAAACGGTGTTGGCGGCCAGCGATTCGCTCGGCTTGGCCAGGTCAGTCAGGCGCGAGTTGAGCGTGAACAGCCCCAGACCGGTGCTTTCGTCCAGTTCGGCGCGTTTGTAGGCATCTAACAGGCAACTGAAGGTGTTTTGGGTAGCCGAATCGGCATTGGCGGGCAGGATGTTTTGCAGGCCATCGAGCAGTTCCACCTCGCAGGGGGTCTTCAGGTGACTGATTTCGCGCAGCCAGGACGTTTTGATGAACCCAAAGCGCTCGCTGGTGCGCCAGGCGTAGCGAAAGACCAATCCGAGCGAATGATTGATCTCTTCGAAGATGAGCGTCGTGCCAGGGATGTTCTTATAGAGATTGCGCTCGGTGCGGTACAGTCCCTGCTGGCGGATAGAAAATGGCTCCCACAGCCAGGTTTGCGCGCCGCGCGTGACGCGCAAAATGGTCTTTGGGCCGGTGTTTTCGCTGTTGTCGGTCAGTTTGTCTTCGGTGTAGTAGGGGAACAGCGCCCGGTCGGCGTGGACGCGCCCGGCGGTCAGCCCGCCGCTGGAGGAGAGAAACAGCCAGTGATCAGAACCGCTGACCAGGCTCATGAAAAACGGCGGCATGGCGTCGTAGTGCTGAATTTTATAGAACGGCTCGCCCAGCAGAATCGTCCAACTCCCAACGGGTTCGGCGGGATGCGGCGGCAGCAGGGTTTCGCCGAGATAAAGCGGGGAAGATTGCGAAGGGAGCATGTTGATTTTCTACACGGCGCTCACAGCGTGGTGATTTTGACCCAATCCACCAGGAAACGCGCCCGGTTTTCCTGAATAGCCAGCACGGAATCGGCGGGCAGGCCGTAGTAGGGTTGGCGCGCGCCGTTGGTTTTGAAGGGAT
>DAOTZT010000142.1:0-23587 GCA_034434255.1 Anaerolineales bacterium
TATGGCTTTCTCAAAGTCCCTTGATGCCCTGTGCGAAACACGGCAATTGAGAATTTTGACCGCTGAGACGCAGAGTTCGCAGAGATTTTTTGTGGTTTTCTCTGCGTTCTCAGCGGCTCTGCGGTGAAAGAGTTGACTTTGAGAAAACCACGAGGCAAAGAGGTTTGGTTTTCTCAAAGTCCCTTGATGCCCTGTGCAAAACACGGCAATTGACAATTTTGACCGCTGAGACGCAGAGTTCGCAGAGATTTTTGGTGGTTCTCTCTGCGTTCTCAGCGGCTCTGCGGTGAAAGAGTTGACGTTGAGAAAACCACGACCTACCTTCTCCCAGTGTACACTCCTTCGCCCACCTCTGATATAATAAACCCATCGGGCGCATAGCTCAGTTGGTTAGAGCGTCTCTCTTACACAGAGAAGGTCAGGGGTTCGAGTCCCTTTGCGCCCACTTCCTCCACGTGACCAGAAGCACGCGGAGGCTTTCTTTTGCGATAAAATCAAAGCATGAGCCTCGATTACAGCGCTCCATTCACTTTCCTCTTCCAGGACAAGACATGGGCGCGCAAACTCATCCTGGTCAGTCTGCTGACCGGCACACTCGTCGGCGCGACGCCCGTGCTGGGCTGGACGATCGAAACCGTCCGCCGCGTGGCACACGGGGAGGAGCCGCCCCTCCCCGAACTGAAGGACTGGAAACGCTTCTGGTCGCTGGGCGGCAAATTCGCTCTGGCCAATGCTCTCTGGCTGCTTCCCTTGCTCTTTGCTGTCCTCCTGCTCTACGGCGTGCCAGCGCTTCTGCTGGGGCGCCTGTCAGATACCGCCATTTTATGGGCCTTTGGCCTCACCCTTCTGTGTGTGCTGGCCTTTCTTTTTGTGTATTCCCTGCTCTATCTCTTCTTTCTTCCTCCCATGATGGCCGCTCTGGCCCAAGACGCCTCTGCCTGGCAGACGGCCAATCCCTTTTTCCTGTCGAAAATCGTTCGCCCGCGCTTCACAGAATACGTCATCCTCTTTTTGCTGGTAGGCATTGCTCTGTTCAACGTCATCTTCCTGCTCGCTGCCCTGACCTTCTTCCTGCTCCTGCCGCCGCTGCTGGTGTACGCCGGTCTGGTGGCAGCCCATTTCACCGGTCAAACCCTGCGCCCCACCCAGGAATTGTGACGGCAATCCATGTTTTTGCTCACTTGACCCACCTTTTGCAAACGGCTATACTACATTCGCCCACCAGGCCTGATCATTTCTCCATTCCCCTTCCACCACCTTCTTTCCAGGAGTCCCCTTATGACTGATTATCTTTTCCGCGGCACCCTTGCCGACCTCGATCCGGATGTCTATGAACTGACCCAGATCGAAGCCGAGCGTCAGGTCCGCAAACTGATTCTAATTCCTTCTGAAAGCCAGGCGCCTCTTGCGGTTCGGGAGGCGATGGCCAGCGCCTTCCAGAACATCTATGCCGAGGGATACCCCAAAAAATCCTACCACTTCATGACAGAAGCCGAATTGCTCGATTACCCCGCTCGCCTGGCAGACTTCCGCCGTTACTCTGACCCGCGCTTCTACAAAGGCACAGAATACGCCGACATCGTCGAAGCCCTAGCCAGACGCCGCTGCGCCGAGGCCTTTGCTGCCAACAACGTCAAGCCCGAACAAATTTACGTCAACGTCCAGGCCCTGTCGGGCGCGCCCGCCAACAACGCCGTGTACCACGCCCTGCTCCAGCCCGGCGACACAGTGATGGGCATGAACCTCTTCCACGGCGGCCACCTCTCGCACGGCTCGCCCGCCAACCGTTCGGGCAAATACTACAACATCGTCTCCTACACGGTGGACCCGCACAACGAACAAATCAACTATGACAGCGTCCTGGCCCTGGCCAAAGAGCACCGGCCCAAGATGATCATTGCCGGTTACTCGTCCTACCCCTGGATTCCCGACTGGAAAAAATTCCGCCAGATTGCCGATGCCGTAGATGCCTACCTGCTGGCCGACATCTCCCACATCGGCGGCCTGGTGGCAGCGGGCGTCGTCCCCTCGCCGATAGGCTACGCCCACGTCATCACCTCCACCACCCACAAGACCCTCAACGGGCCACGTGGCGCCATCATCCTCACCACCGACCCCGAACTGGCCGCGCAGATTGACCGCGCCGTCTTCCCTGGCGAACAGGGCGGGCCGCACGTCCACATCTTCGCTGCCCTGGCGCTGACCTTCAAACTGGCCCGCACCCGCCAGTTCGAACAACTCCAGCGGCAAACCATCAAGAATGCTCAGGCCATTTCCGAACGCCTCAAAGAGCGCGGCTTCCGCATCCCCTATGGCGGTACCAACTCGCACCTTCTCAATGTGGACGTCTCCTGCGTGCGCGGCCCCGACGGCGCCACCCTCAGCGGCGACTACGCCGCCCGCATCCTCGACTCGGTCGGCATCGTCTGCAACCGCAACACCATCCCCGGCGACACCAACGCCCTCGACCCCTCTGGCATCCGCCTCGGCACCCCCTGGATCACCCAACGCGGCTTTGACGAGGAAAAATGCCGCCAGTTAGCCGACATCATCGCCGATGTGCTCCTGGCTGCCACCCCCCACACCTACGTCAACGCCAAGGGCAAGGTCGTCCGTCGCGCCAAAGTAGATTTCAAAGTGCTCAACGATGCCCGCCTGCGCGTCCGGGAACTGGCTCTCTCCGCCGGCATGGACTTTGAGCCAACTTCGCACGGCTACCCCCACTTCTACTACATCGACGACAAACCGAAGACCGGCGTGTATGAACTCACCGGCCCGCGCGTCCGCTCCTTCCTGAACTACATCGTGACCTCCGACCTGTCGGCCCTCAAATACGGCGAGAGCCAGCCGACGCGCCTCCTCACCCCGCTGGGCGAAGTGGACGGCGTCCTGACTGCGGTCGCCTGGGATCATTACCGTCTCACCCTCCCGCTCGATAAAGCCAACCTGGCCGTCACCTGGCTGCGCGACCTCTCCGATACCTACGTCTCCTTCAACCTGGACGGGACGCCCGACCATACCTCGCGCCGCGTGCCCGGACCGATTGTCATCATCGAATCGGATGAAAAACCGGCCACGGCAACTGGTAATCCCGTCAGCGACCTCAAACCCTACTTTATTGGCGTCACCGGCGCCGGGTCCGAACCCGCTCGCCCCGCCTTCCAGTGGACTCCTCCCGAAGCAGAATTGCGCCGCACGCCCCTCAACGAAGTCCACAAACAGATGGGCGCCAAGATGATTCCCTTCGCCGGCTGGGAAATGCCCGTCTGGTACACCTCCGTTCTGGAAGAGCACCTTGCCACGCGGCAGGCTGCCGGCCTGTTCGACGTGTCGCACATGGGCGTTTACCAGATCGAGGGTGATGAAGCGGTGGCGTTCCTTGACTCTGTCGTTGGCAACAATTGCAGTTTCCTCCTGCCTGGCGAGAGCCTCTACACCCACATTCTCGACCCCGATGCCAACGTGATTGATGATACACTCGTCTATCGCCGCACGTGGGATAAGTTCTTGATGGTCGTCAACGCCTCGAACGATGACAAAGACCGTGCCTGGCTCGAAGCAGTCCGCGATGGCAAAGTAAAAATTGACAACGCCCGCCCGGGTGCGCGGACCCTGGGCTATAACGCCATCATCCGCAACCTGCGCGACCCGAAAGAGGGCGACGCCATGCGCATCAACATCGCCCTGCAAGGCCCGCGCAGCCAGGATATTCTGCTGGCACTCGGCGCCAAGGCCGATACACGCCGCCGCATCATGGCGCTCAAGCGCACCAACCTGTGCGACGCGGTCGTCGGCGGGTTTGACCTGATCGTCTCGCGCACCGGTTACACCGGCGAAAAGATGGGCTATGAACTCTTCGTTCACCCCGATCGGGCTGTGGACTTCTGGCATGCCCTGCTCAAAGTTGGGCAGAAATATGGCCTCAAGCCGGTCGGCCTGGGCGCCCGCGATAGTTTGCGCACCGAAGCAGGGCTGCCGCTCTATGGCCACGAGATGGGCGACGGCTCCGGCAAGATGGGTCTGCCCGACCTGGGCGTGGGTGAATCGGGCTTCGGCGCCTACGTGAAGACCTACAAGCCCTGGTTTATCGGGCGCGAGGCGTTCCTCGCCCGCGAGAAGAAACGCCAGGGCGTCGTCGTGCGCTTCCGCTTCCCCGAAAAGGGCGTGCGCATGGCCCACAACGGCGACCCCGTGCTCGATAAACGCGGTCGCGTCATCGGCTGGGTGACCTCCTGCGCCGCCGATATGGACGGCACGCTGACCGGCCAGGCCTATGTCGAACTGAAATATGCCGTAGAAGGAACGCCCATTTTCATTTACCAGTCTGCACCCAACCAGACCGGCCCGGCCCCGGCTACCATGAAAATAGGGGATAAGTCAGCCTTGCCGACTGAGGCGGTCGTCATTAGCCGCTTCCCGAAATTGTAAACGCAGAACCCTGTCCAGGGGCAGGAGAACGTCAATTTGCCGTTCCCTGCCCCTGTTTTTTTTGCACTTCGCTGGCAGGGACAAATTTTGTGCCCTTCCAACAGCCAGAAGAGTAATCCGTTACGATGACGAGACACGTCGCAACAAATCCTCTTCTGCGGGGTTTAAATTTACAGTTATTTGCTCCATGGGCCGCGTGGCATTTTATTAGCGGCTTGATAGCAAACAAACACCCAAATAGCAGTATGATTTTCTCAGAGAGCAGGATCAATTTCGCCTGCTGCATCTTTCTATTCATTTCCAATCCCAACGACCTATGGACTCAACAGTTTCTCCCCCTTTGTTGTATCGCATCAGCCGACTCGTGGTGCGCCTGTTTGCAGCGATTTTGCTCCGCTTCACCGTGAAATACAAAGCCCCTCTGCCAGCCGGCCCCAAGATATTTGTAGTCAATCACCCCAGCGCCACCGATCCCTTTCTCATTCACCTCGTCTCAAAAGAGGAAATCAACGTGATGATTACCGAAAAGGCCTTCCAGGTAAAAGGATTTGGCCGCTTTCTACGGGCGCTGCACGAAATTCCTGTGCCACAACCCCCAAAAAGCGGCGCGTCCGCCCTGGACCAGGCCTGTGAGCACCTGGCGCGGGGAAGTTCTGTGGCCATTTTCATCGAAGGACACATCAGCCCCGAAGAGGGCGGCTTCCTGCCCCCGCGTACGGGAGCCGTGCGGCTGGCACTCCGCGCAAAGGTGCCGGTCGTACCGGTGGGAATTTACCTGCGGCGCGACTGGCGCTTCCATATTCGCTCTGGCATTAGCGGCGAGCAGACAGAAGCCTTCTGGTATTTTCATGGGCCTTATCTCCTGACCGTTGGCGAACCCCACTACCTGACCGGCGATGTCGAAGATCGTGACCATGTGCGCACTCTTTCTGAACAACTGATGGAGGCCATTCGTTCGCTCAGCGCCGAAAGCGAAAAACGCGGACACAGATTGATGCCCGACAGCCTCTTGATGCGCTTGCTCCGTCTGCTGCTGCCTCTCCGTCGCAAGCAAATCGCCTCAGGCCTTTAGCCCCTGTCAAAAATCGAGATACTTTCGATGTGATATGTCTGGGGGAATAAATCGAACGGTGTCACTTCGACCAGGCGATACCCGGCAGCCGTCAGCCGGGCCGTATCGCGGCCCAACGTGGACGGGTCACATGAGACGTAAGCGATGCGCCGCGGACCCCGTGCCAGGAGCGCGTCGAGAGCGCGTCGGTCCAGGCCGGCGCGTGGGGGGTCCACAATCGCCAGGTCCACGGAGTCGCTCAAGCCGGGCAAAATGTCTTCTGCCGCCCCCTCATACAGTTCCACGTTCTCAAACTCATCCAGATTCAGCACAAAGTCCTCGCACGCCGCCGGAGAGATTTCGATTCCGACCAGGCGTCGCACCCGCGGCGCGAAGAAGGCGCTAAACAATCCCACGCCACAATAGACATCCAGAAGAGTTGCTGAGGCAGAAGGGGAGAGCCGCTCAAGCAAGTACGTCACCATCTTTTCAGCCATGAGGGTATTGACCTGGAAGAACGAAGCCGCCGAAACGCGGAAAGGACGCCCATGCACCTGCAAGGTGATGGCATCTTCTCCAGCCAGGACCAGGCTCTCCCCGTCGCGTAGATGCACCACAGAGAGAGCGGCCTCAATCTCGAGGGCGGGCGTTTCCTCCGACTCGAGGATCAGCATCGTCTCGCCCGCTGTGCCTGCCCGCAGCGAGACGCGCTCAATGCCCAGGCCAGGGTCAAACTGCAGGTTGGGCCAGAGGTCATTGAGCATTTCTTCTGGCAGGTGACATTCGGTAATCGGGATAAACGTCAGCGGGGCCTGGGGAGTCGGTTGGTGAGCAGCGTAGGCCAGAGCGCCTTCGCCAGTGAGATGAAACTGGACGTGATTGCGATAATTCCACGCCCGCGGCGAAGGGACCATCGGCTGCAGAGGCGGTTCTGCCACCCCACCGAGGCGTTGTAACTGTTCCCGGAGAATGTCCGTTTTGGCGGCGAGTTGGGCCGGGTAGTCCAGGTGCTGGTAATGGCACCCGCCGCAGACGGTGAAATGGCGGCAACGCGGTGTAATGCGGTGCGGGGAGGGGGTAAGGACCTCGAGCAGTTCGGCACGCACGTGTCCGCGTCGTTCGTCCACGGCGCGGACGCGCACCGTCTCGCCCGGCAAGGCAAACGGCACAAAGACGGCGCGCCCATCCTCCATCCGACCGAGGGCATCGCCGCCATAGGTCAGTTTTTCAAGGGTGACAGAAAATTCCGCTGAGGTCGTCATCGGCGGCAATAGTGGGTCCACAGGGAGGAAAACGCTTCTTCGAGGCGACCCGGCAAGAGGTCGGTTCTGCCCGTCGTGACGTCATCTTCGTTCTCAAAAACGGCGTAAGGAACGCGGAAACCGCCAACCTGGAGGAAACCGGTCGAGTCGGGAGCCAGTTCTTTCCAATCGTCGTGGCGGTACAATTTTTCCATCTTCTCGTCCGAAAGAGAGTGCTGCAGAATGCTATCAGGACGATTGGGATTGAAGCGCTTGCGATTTTTGCGCAACGACTCAGCGAACGAGACATTGACATATAAAATGGCGGCGCGCTCCAACACCAGAGGAGAGAGATGGGCAAAGGCTGCACGGTAGCCGCCATGTTGACTGCCGCGCGAAAATTCGATCAGAGCGGTCGAGGTCTGGTGGTAATCCGGGTGGTCGCGCACAATTTTCTGGTAGTTCAGGCAAAGGCGCTCAATCAAGAGATGCCAGAAGGCCTCCTGCTTGAAGTAGCCCTCCTCGTCGCTGTGCAGGCGCGGCAGCCCGAACTTGCGGCTGAGCAAATCATCTTCTTCAAACCACGCCCACAAGAGGGGGAAGTCATCCAAAACATCCAGTGCGCCGACGTGAAAGCGGCGACGGCGTTCCTCCAGGGGGGTGTGGGTCAAAAAATCAATAATTTCGCTCTTGCCAGAGGCTGGCCGTCCAATGAGCAGCAAGACATCGAAGATTTGTTCAGACATAGTCGTTGGCTACATTTTTGTTTGCAATGGATTGCGAGGCCTGCTGGCGAAGCACTCTTGTATTGCTGCAAAGTCACAGTCTATAGCGCCGGACAGATTCCAGGAATTCAAGAAGGAGCACGCCGCTCTCGCAACGAGAACTTTTGGGGAAAATTATTTGATGAACAGGGCAAGCAGTTGGTTCTGGAAGAAAGAAAGTACGACCAGGAAGATGATGAAAATCCCAGCCAACAGGCCAATGCGCTTCAGATCGCGTTTGGTATTGCTGTAATCTTGCTCAAACGTATTTGTCTGTTTTACGGTTGACTTGCTGGCTTTGCTTTTTTTGCTCATGAAGGACTCCTTAAGGTTGTAATTTTGCAAAGACAACGATTCGTTTGTTATCCACAAGGTACGGATAACAACTGATGAGGGTGACGGTCGGATCGGCTGTGGGCGCCATGACCTCCACGTAGGTTGGTTCGACAATGGCACTGCCGGTGACTACATAGACATATTGCTGTTGCGCCGTAAAGAGAATCACCTGGTCGCCGGGTTGCAACTGGTCCAGATCACGAAAAATTTCGCCGAAGACGTCATTGTGTGCCGAAAGAACAACATTGCCTGGCTGGCCCGGATTGCCGCTGCCGAGATGTTGCCCAACGCCTTTTTTGAGTTGTTCCCAACTATCTCCCTGAACAACCGGCGCATCCACGCCAATGGCGGGGATTTGAATGCGGACGGCTTGTTGTGGCCCCGGCGTGGGCACCGGCAAATTGGCAATAGACTGCACCAGCGGCCGCAAATGTTCGGGGATTTCGGCCTCGTTGAACTGTGCCCCTCCCTCTGTGGTTGGCGGGGTATGCCCACTCGGCAAAACAATCGCCGTGATGAGCGGGGTAGGGGTGAGGGTATTTTGCCGGAGAGCAGCAGCGACCTCGGCATTGAGGGTCTGGAGCAGGCCAAAGGCGTTGGCGAGCACGCCCACCAGGCCAATGATGGCCAGGATTTCAATCGCAAGCAAGAGCCGGTCCATCCAGCGGCGACGCCTGGACGGCGGAGGGGTTGGTTGCGCCTCCTGTTCTTCCGCTGGGGTTTGAATCCGCCATTCGCGATAGACTTCGGGAGGAAGGTCAGGAGCAAGCGGGACCACGCGACCACTGCGACGGAAACGTTCGAGTCGTCTCTGCCGCGCTTCACGGCGTTTTTCGAGCAATAAACGCCGTAACTCCTGTTCGCTTAACTCTTCGGGCCGTTTGGTCACGGGCGTGATTATACCGCAGGCGCATATGCAAAAACTAAAAATTGCGGGGAGGAGGCGTACTCTCCCCATGCAGGTAATTCCATTCAGGCAAATTTTAACTGAATAGGGTAAACTCCAAGGTGGATGTCATTCACGATCTACCAGAATTCTCTGTACAAAAAATTGTCACAACGCTGGCAGATTGTGCCCTACCAACTGTGTTCAAAAGAGCATAACGCAGGAGAAACTGTCTGATGAAAAAATATCTACCTTTCCTGGTGGTCTTGCTTTTCCTGGCAGGATGCGGCGCAAACACAAGTCCAACCTCATCCGTTATCGCAACACCCCTTCCAACCGAGAACGTGACTGCCACACCGACGGCCACTCCAACGCCGCTGCCCCCCACCCCCACTCCGCAAATGGAGTACGGGCCCACGAATTTCCCTGCCAACATCAATCCTCTGACCGGTTTAGCCGTGGAAAACCCCGCTCTGCTGGAACGACGGCCGATGGCCATCAAGGTCTCGAATTTGCCGCGCTATGTCCGTCCCCAGTGGGGGCTTTCACTGGCTGACATTGTCTTTGAGTATTACACCGAGGCTGGAACGACGCGCTTCACGGCAATCTTCTACGGGCGCGACGCGGAAATGGTGGGGCCGATTCGCTCGGCTCGTTTTGTAGATGCGCATTTTGTGCGTGGCTATAAAGCCATCTTTGCCTTTGGCTCCGCCTACGAAAAAGTTTTAGACCGCCTGTATAGCGCCGAATTTGCTGACCGGCTGGTGATCGAAGGGAGAAACACCCCTCTCTACCGCTATGATCCAAACGGTTACGATTACCTGATGGTCAACACCGCCGCATTGAGCGAATACATCACCCAAAAAGGGATTGAGAATGGGCGTCAAAACCTGGATGGCATGTATTTCCATGTCAACCCGCCCGCCAGTGGAAAGCCAGCCGAACAATTTGTCGTCCATTATTCGAGTGCCATCGAAAATCTTTGGAACTATGACGAGAAAACGGGGAAGTACCTGCGTTTCTCGGAGACTGGCGAAACTTTGAACAATGGAACCACAATGAAATACGAGCAACTGACCGACCGTTTAACCGGTGAACCCATCGCGTTCGATAACGTGGTCGTGATGTTTGTGACCAATGAATACTACAACCGCGATCCCGAGGTGATTGATATTTTGCTCTTGGGAAGCGGCAAAGCGTATGCGTTTCGCGATGGACAGGTGTATGAAGTGCTGTGGCAACGCCCCGCACCGGACGCGGTCGTCTCGCTGACGTATCCCGATGGCTCCCCCTTCCCCTTCAAACCCGGCACGACATGGTTTGAAATCCTGGGCATGAACTCCACCCTGACAGACACCGGGCAGGGGCTGTACTTCAAGCATTTGATGCCCTGACGTTTTACCCGTTTTGGGATTGAATCAAAACTCCTTCTCCCAATAAGCGAGAGAAGGAGTTTTTTTGTGAATTTGCTTCAGCCTCCCACAGTCAGAAATACCTGTGGAGTGGAAGAGCAGGGCTTTATGAAGACACCGATCGCGTATGACGGGGGATCAGCAACAGGAAACCGATAGCGATAACCACCTGGCCCAGTTCCACGCCCGTCGCCTGCCACGGGCCAAAGACCATTTTTCCCGGCACGGGCTGAGTTCCCATGCCAAAGACATCCGCCATTGCGGCGAATACCACGATCACGTAACCGGTTGCCACCAGGCGAGCGCCAATATCAGCAGCAATCGTACGGGTGGTGTTCTTCCAAAAGCCAGTCAGGCCCAGATAGCCACCCAGGCAGATGATTCCCAATCCCACGGTAAACGTGGAAATCTGGATAAAGCCAACCACCGGGCTACGGTCAAGGCCGAATAACGACGGTCGGACTCCCACCAGGAAGATCAGCAAACCGAACAACGATAACAGCAAACTCAAGCGGATCCGTCCCTGGGAAGGAACAGCAAAGGGCGTAGTATCTGAGAGTTGAGAAGAGGAAGACGAAGTCATGGCAGGCACTGTTTCAACAATCGCAACCAGTTTTGACCAAAAACTGCCTCTTGCTCCGCTTCGCCATAGCCTTTAGCGGCCAGCATGGGAGCCAGTTTTTGCATGTCGGCAATGCTATCCACCTCAGCCGGGACGGCCTCGACCCCAAAACCACCGTCGAAGTCGGTGCCCAGACCTACGTGATCAGCGCTGCCCAGCAATTGACAGATGTGATCCACCTGCGAGGCTACCAGCGCGAGCGAAACCTTGTCGCGGCTCTCGCCGGGTTTCCAGCCATAGTTCAGGAATTTACCGGTCGGGACCAGGCCCATCACTCCACCGCGCGCGGCAAGGGCCTTGATGACGCCATCCGACAGGTGACGGTTGCCGGAGTATTCCGGGATGACAGCAGCGGCGTTGGCATGGCTGGCAATGACCGGGCCAGGATACAGGTCCAGAGCCTGGCGGGCAGCCAGTTCGTCCATGTGGCTGATGTCCAGGATGAATCCGAAATCGGCCATGGCTTTGAGCAGGGTACGGCCCTCATCGGTCAATGGACCCGGTTCCCGCGTGCCGCCACAGTAGCGCGTCCCCGCCCAGGCAAGGCCGATGATACGCAATCCTGCTTTCCACCACTCATCCAGTTCGGCAGGAGAACGGAGGCCGTCGGCGCCTTCCATCAGGGGCAGCAAGCCAACGGGATGAGTCTCGGACGAGGCATCGGCCCAATGGGCCAGGACAGAGTCCAGGTCTGCTCGCGAACCGATCAGGCGGAATTTGTTGCTGTGCCGGTCGGTCAGTTCATGGTAGAGGTCTAACTGTTTCCGATAAAGACGATGAGCCGTATCAAAGTCATCGTAATAGACAGTCTCCCACGACTGCTTGAGGCGCCCTGGTACCACAAAGAGTGTGGCAAACACCACGGCCACCCGTCCTTGTTGATATTCTGGCCACCCGAGCAAGGTATGGCCCTGCCGCCGCAGGACAGGGGCGTCAGCATCTGTTTCTAAGCGGCGCGTCTCAAGAACCGAGCGGGTATAGTCCCGGCCAAATGTCTGGATGTTCCAGGCGAGATCTTCGTGAGCGTCAACAATCAAAGGAAGCGGCATAGGACAAAAGAAAAACCGGTTTCCCCCACCAAAACGCGCGGGAAACCGGTGGTTTGACGCAATCGTTTACTCTTGGTTTCCCAAGTTGATATCTTCCAGGTCAATTTGTTTGAAATCCAGGTCTTTGTAGGCGCCCGAGTCGACCTTGCGCAGGCTGAGGCCAATGCGGCGCTGTTCGGGGTCAATCCGAATGATGCGCAGGGTCAACACATCCCCTTCATGTAATTTTTCTTTGGGGTGTTCGACGCGCTCTTCGCTGATTTCTGAGACATGAATCAAGCCTTCAAGGTCACCTTCAATGCGGGCGAAGGCACCGAACTTGGTCAGGCGGGTAACGACGCCTTTGACCAGTTGACCGACCTTGAATTTCTCGACCTTTTTGCGCCAGGGGTCATCCTGGAGCGCCCGGATGGAAAGCCCAATGCGTTTCTTTTCGCGGTCAATGCTGATGACCTTGACTTTGACTTCCTGACCAACTTCCAACACTTCCGATGGGTGCTGGATGTGTTCCCAGGAAATCTCCGAGAGATGCACCAGGCCATCTGCGCCATTGATATTGACGAAAGCGCCAAAATCAGCCAGGCTGGTGACTTTGCCGACGTATTCTTTGCCCTCTTCAAGGGTCTCAAGGATACGTTCCTTGATGGATTGACGGGTTTCGGTCGAGGCCGCGCGTTCCGAAAGGATGAGGCGGCGGCGCCTTCGGTCCACTTCAATGACACGAACCGTGATGGGTTCGCCAATCATGCTGGCATATCGCTCTTCGGGATTATCGCCGCTGATCGCCATCCGGCGCGAAATTCCCAGTTGCGAGGCCGGCACAAAACCACGCAAGCCGTGAATTGGGACAATCAGGCCACCTTTGTTAAATCCCTCGATCTTGCCGGTGAAAGAAGCCCCCTCCTCCAGCATTTTTTCGGCCTCGGCCCAACCTTTTTGCTCCTGGGCACGGGTAAACGAGAGCATAATGTTGCCGCTCGAATCTTCAGCAGAAAGCACATAGACCGGGATTTCATCCCCGACCTTCAGCGCTGCCCGCGTTTCAGGATCAATGGACTCCAGTTCGCGGCCTGCAATAACGCCTTCGGATTTGGCACCAATGCTGACCAGAATTTGTGACGGGCCAATACTGGCAATGACACCTGTGCGAATTTCTCCTGGCTGGGGAAAGTCAAGAGAAAGCCCCTCCTGGTCGAGCAAAGTCTCCATATTTGTGTGATTGTTGTTGCTGCCTTCGGCAGACTGAATGTTCTCGGGCGCATCCCCCGTCCCGAGATGGATATCATTTTGTTCCATGTTGAAACTACTCCGGAAAATAATAAGTTAGAGAGATTATACCAGTATACCGCTCGAATGGACAAGTTTCCCGTCCTATTTTCTCCGAGCGTGGATTATCTGGCACTGCTCATGGTAAAATTCACCGTATGTCTGTCTTTTCCTGTGACATCATCATCGTCGGCGCGGGACCAGCAGGGCTTTCGACCGCCCTGCACCTGGCCGCGATTGCCCCTGAACTCGTCCCCCGCACGCTGATTCTCGAGAAAGAGCGCCACCCCCGGCCAAAACTGTGTGGAGGCGGCATCCTGCCCGATGGGGAGGTGATTCTGGCAGACCTGGGACTGAGCCTGACCGAGATTCCGCACTACGACGCCGATTGGGCCCACTTTGACTACGACGGCCAAGGGATGACGATGCGCGCTGAGAAAACAAGCACCTACGCTTTTCGCATCATCCAGCGCGACGAGTTTGATGGCTGGCTGGCAAACAAGGCTCGCGAACGTGGTTTTGTCATCCATGAGAACACAACGGTGAAACGGATAGCCGTTAACGAGTCTGGCGTGACGGTGGAGACCGATCACGGTGAGTACCACGCCGCGATCGTCATCGGCGCCGACGGGAGCAATAGCGTTGTCCGGCGGACGATTGTGCCCCACGAGCCAATTCACGTGGCGCGCCTGCTGGAGGTATTCACTCCGCCCAAGCCAGAAGCATCCTTCCACAAGCAATCTGACCCATACTTCGACTTTCTGGTTGTCCCCCAGGGAATTCTTGGCTATGTGTGGGATTTTCCGGCCATCAAGCACGGTCAGCCGGTGCGAGTACGCGGCATCTACGATAGCAACATTTATCCGGGCAAGGCCAAGGTCAGTCTGCGCGCGGCACTGGCGGAGGAGTTTAAGCGCCACGGTCTCGATTTGGACGCGTATGAATTGCAGGGTCACCCCATCCGCTGGTTTGCCCCCCGCTCGGTCTTCTCTGCGCCGCGGGTGCTGCTGGTGGGCGATGCGGCGGGCGTAGATGCCCTCTACGGCGAGGGCATCAGTATCGCCTTGGGCTACGGCAAACTGGCGGCGCGCCTCATCCAACGCGCCTTTGAGACGCAGGATTTCTCTTTCGGCGATTACCGTTCCCTGCTGTTGCGCTCCGAACTGGGCAAAGCCCTCAAGCGGCGCACCTGGTTTGCCCGATTCTTCTACAGTTTCCGCTCGGCGCGCATTCAGGCCCTCATCTGGCGCAAAATGGGGCCGATCGTCGTGTGGCTTGTGCGCACCTTCTTCATCGGCTGGGCCATGCGAGACAAAAAGCACGAGGTATAAAAAAGAACGAGGCGGCAAGCCTCGTTTCAATTTTTGACCTCTTTCAGGAAGCGGGGCGAGTTGAGTTGCCGTTCCAGCAGGTAAGTGATGTAACCTTGCAGAATCCGTTCCGCCTCGTCGCGGACCTCGGGCCGGGGCCGCGCTCGCTGCGCTTCGGGGAAAGAACTGCGCTGAAAGTGACGGAGGTACTTGAGCGCTTCCATAGAAATTTCGTACATTCCAGGCAGCCCCACCCCACAACGCGGACAGACCACACCGCCCTGGGAAAATGAAAAATACTGGGAGACAGGCTGAATTTCTGCCTCACAATTGACACAAAATGTCAACTGCGGACGGTATCCAAGCAACTCGAGGACCTGCACTTCGTAATAACGGACAGCCACCCAGGGGTCGGGCAGGGTTACAATTCGTTCCAGGGTATCGGCCAAAAGGTTGAAAATTGCCACGTTTTCGTGTCCCTCGTCGTAGGTAAAGCGGTCGAGCAGTTCGACCACTGTGCTGGCTGTAGCCGTTTTGACCAGGTCATCGCGCAAGGGCAGGTAGGCATTGACCGTCTCGGCCTGGGTGACGATGGGCAGGTCGCGGCCGCGGGCCAGTTGCAGGATGACGCGCGTAAACGGCTCAACATGACCGGCTTTGCGACTTTTTGGCCGCCGCGCCCCTTTGGCCACGGCACGCAACTTTCCGTATTGACGGGAATACAGGTGAAGAATGCGGTCAGCCTCCCCCCAGTCTGCATGACGCAGGATAATGGCTTCTACCCGAAAAGACCGCGGCAGAGTGGACATCATCTCGCTAACATCGTTTTGCTCAGCGCTCTAAATCCTTTGGCGTAAACGCGCCCGGCAACAGGTCACGCACCGTGGTTTGTTGCAGGAGACGGCCATCCGGATGGGCAATCAAGACGATCGTGTCGAGGCCAAACTCGGCCATCACCTGGCGACAGCCGCCACAGGGCGTGCCACCGTTGGGAGTGACGACGGCGATGGCTTCGATTTCTCTTTCCCCGTCCGAGACAGCCTTGAAAATCGCCACGCGTTCAGCGCAGATACAATGCGGGTAAGCGGCATTCTCGATGTTACAGCCCGTATAGATGCGCCCTGAGCGGGTGCGCAAAGCAGCGCCGACCGGATATTGCGAATATGGGGCATAAGCCCGCCGACGGGCTTCGTTTGCGAGCGCAATCAAGGTATTGCGCTCTTCTTCGGTGAGAGTCGCCATAGCACATCCTTGTTATGATCCGTTTTCCTGATTCAACTTTCGAAGGGGGCGGGCCGGCACGCCAACCACCAGCGTATCGTCTGGCACATCCCTGGTGACCACAGCCCCGGCGCCTGTTTTGGCTCGTTTCCCGACTTTGACCGGAGCAACCAGCATGGTATCGGAGCCGATGAAGGTCTCGTCGCCGATTTCGGTTGGGTTCTTCTTGACGCCGTCGTAGTTGCAGGTGATGGTTCCCGCGCCGATGTTGACGTTTGCCCCAATCGTTGCATTGCCAATGTAGGAGAAATGCCCCATCTTCGTGCCCGGGCCAAGAGTCGAATCCTTCACTTCGCCAAAATTGCCCATGTGGACACCTTTGCACAGGCGGGCACCCTTGCGCAGGTGGGCAAAGGGGCCAATGTCCACATCTTCTTCCAGCCAGGCATACTCCACGACAGATTTGACGACTTTGCAACGGGGACCAATGGTCGAACCACGCACCACCGTATCGGGGCCGATTTCACACGCTTCGCCGATGCTTGTACCGGCCTCAAGATGCGTATTGGGCCAGATGACCGTATCGCGCCCAATCGTTACGCCAGGCTGGATATAGGTGGTGTCGGGGTCAATCAGAGTAATGCCATTCAGCATGTGGGCGGTATTGATGCGTCGGCGCATGAGTTTCTCGGCTTCGGCCAGGTGAACACGGGTATTGATGCCAATGGCTTCGGTCGGGTCGTCTGTCAAAACAGCCTGGACGGTCTGCCCGTCGCGGACAGCCAGTTCGACAGTATCGGTCAGGTAATACTCGCCTTTCTTGGAGACCGGGATACGATGCAGCGCCTCCCACAGCCAGTCGGCCCGGAAGCAATACGCGCCGACGTTCAGTTCGCGAATGGACAATTGTTCAGGGGTCGCTACTGCTTCTTCAACAATCGCCTGAACCGTTCCATCGGCGGCGCGGACGATGCGCCCAAAGCCGCGCGGGTCATCGGCAATGACCGTCAGAATCGTCATCGGACCGGGATTCTGTTGCTGCGTCTCGACGAGGAGGGTCAATGTCTCGGGACGGAGGAGGGGCATATCGGCATAGGTGACCAGCACCAGGTCAGTCGCGCCACGCAGGAGCGATTCGGCCTGCAGGACAGCATGTCCCGTCCCCAGCGGTGGATCCTGGAGCACACAGCGAGCAGTCTCCCCCAGGTAGTTACGAACCGCCTCTGCTCCATGGCCAATCACAACAACCGGTGTTTCTGTCCCTGCCATCCGCGCTGCATCCAAAGCATAGGCAATCATAGGGCGGCCACAAACCAGATGCAAAACTTTCGGGAGAGTGGATTTCATGCGCGTGCCCAATCCGGCTGCCAGAAGAATGGGGGTAATTTTCATGACATCTCCTTAAAGCAACAGGCTTTGCACCGGAGGGCGCAAAGCCTGACTCGAATTGACATTCCCTCCGTCCGAGGGGATAGGCTGGGGCGCCTGGATTCGAACCAAGATACTCAGCTCCAAAGGCTGATGTGCTGCCATTGCACCACGCCCCAAAGCGGGCGCAATTGTATCACAGCCTCAGTAGAGGGGCAATATCAAGAGGCATCTTCTTCGGGAGCAAGACCCAGTTGTTTGGCCTGTTCGTAAGAAAGCATATCGGGTTTGGAGGGAGGCCAGTGTTGATCGGCAGCCTCTTCCCAAAACTGATTCAATTCATCCGTCTTGATTTTTTTCTTGCTCTGAAGCAGGGGCTCCAGTTCTTTGACGTTCTGCTCGACCACTTCCAGCGGGGTTGTAGATGGTTCCTGGTAGGCAGGGATGTCTTTCTTTGGTTGCGCAGGCACGAATTTGACAATGGCCGCCCGGATTAATTCGCACATCGAAGCAACGGTGTGAAAGGTTCCCTGGATATGGCCTTCATCGGCAATGTTTTTGCCCAACACAACCATAGAATGTTCGTCACCAACTGGTGCAAAAATAAGGTGGTCACCATCGCCATCAAAGATGGTCCAACTGGAGAGAGCAGGGTAGCCGAGTAAACGCGAGGCTTTTTGAGAGGCGCTGTGAACCGACAGGAGCGAGGAAAGAAGCGCTGTTTCGGCGTTTGGGTTGGGCAAGTCGCCCGCCCGCGCCAGCACATGCCCGGTATCATCCATGAGCAGGACGGTGTAGGCTTTCAACTTCTGGCGCAATTCGACGAGCAAATCTGGCAGGCGACGGTCCCCACCATTGACATTCCGATCCTCCGGTTCGACCGCAATCGGCTCAGGGGGCAGGAAGGTTTGAATCAGCCCAAGGTGGCGTTCAACTGCATCGAGAAAATCGGCGATCTCGACCGGCTTGGTAAAGAAGGCATCGGCACCCGCATCGGCCAGGGTCCTGCGAATTTTGGGGTCTGACTGGCCGGTAATCAGAAAAATTTTAGCCTGGGGATGATTGTTGCGCACTTTTTTCATCAACTCCAGGCCGGTCATCCCCGGCAAAAGGTAATCGGCAACAAGCAAATCCACATTATGGCGCGAACTGTAGAGAATGGCTTCTTCTCCAGAGGGAATTTCCACGATTTCCAGTTCATATTCCAGCGTCTCCAGCGCCGATCGGAGAAGGCGACTGACTTCGCGATGGTCTTCAACAATCAGAATACGGTGAGAGGCCATATATCTCCAGCCTTTACTTCAAGGATAGTACATCTGCCGAGGCGTTTTGCGGATTGTATGCTGCCCAGCCGCGCCACCCGCGTTACCGAGGGTATGCTTATTATACGTCACTCATGCCATCAGGGAATGGCAAATTTTATCGCATCTCCCTGAACGCCCTGTCAAAGCCTGCTCTCAGGCGGGAAATAACCTGTCATAAATCTCCGGGCAGTATTGCTGCACCATTTCGGAGGTCAGCCCGTTCTCTTTGCAGATGGCCGCGTACAGGTCCACTGACGGGCGGCGGATGCGCTTCTGCGTTTCGGGGTCGAGGCCCCACAGGCCAAAGCGCTGCGTCCAGCCGCGCTCCCACTCGAAGTTGTCCACCAGCGACCAGTGGAAATAGCCCTTGACCGGCCAGTTGAAGTTGACCGCCCGCCACATTTGGTGGATGTGCTGCACCAGATAGCGCGGGCGCATCTGGTCTTTGTCATCCTCCACGCCGTTCTCGGTGATGAGAATGGGCAGGTTGGGATAAGTATGCTGCACCCAGCGCAAACTGTCGAACAAGCCGGTTGGGATGTTGGCGATGAAGCCATTTGGACTCAAGTCCGAGTCTGGGGGGTAGAACGCGCGGGTAAAGAGTTCGTGGGAGTGACGCAGGTCAAAGGTGACCGTATCCACCGAGTAGTAGTTCAAGCCAAAGTAATCCTGTGTCCCTTTGGCTTCGGGAATGAGGAATTTACCCAGGGGGGTACGCATGACGCCTGTGCTGATCCCGGTGGGGAAGGCCATATTCATCCCGCTGTAGCGGAGGTTGCGCATCAAACGGTCAAGTGGCGACCAGGCATGGGCCGGGACTTGCGGGCGGTAGTGCAGGGCATAGCCGACGCGCGCCTCGGGCTGAATTTCGTGAATGGCGCGATAGGCAGCCGCGTGACCACGCAACATATTCGCCAGCACGCGCATCGCCAGTTTGTTGTCTTTTTTGCCAGGCGGGAAAGCCCCCGAGAGATAGCCAATCAGAGCATAAACGTTTGGCTCATTGATGGTGCACCACAGGTTGCAATACTCCTTGAGCGCCTCCACCGTTTTGCGGACAAACTTTTCAAACAGCGGCACAACCGCCTCGGTCTCCCAGGCGCCCATTTCACTCAGCCAGAGCGGGTCGGTGAAGTGATGCAAGGTGACAAGGGCCGTCATCCCGCGTTCGCGCAGGCCGCGTAGCATGGTGCGGTAGCGTTCCAGGGCCTCTTCGTCCCAACGGTCGGGCGTGGGTTGAATGCGGCTCCATTCCACCGACAGGCGATGAGCATTTTGCCCTGTCTCAGCGGCGCGGTCGAAGTCCTCCTGCCAGCGCCCGCCCCACCAGTCACAGGCCAGGCCAGATTTGTGAACCGTGTGTCCTTCCTGCTCCCAGCGATACCAGTTATTGTTGGTGTTATTGCCTTCCACCTGATGGGCAGCGGTCGCACACCCCCACAGGAACCCTCGCGGAAAATGAAACGATGCAGATGGCATGGCAAAATCTCCTTCTCAACGACAGAAAAATCAGGATTGACGGGCCAGGTAGGCCAGATAGAGCGCCACCGAACCGGCAACGGCGGCATTAAGCGACTCGACTTGACCCTGCATCGGCAGGCGCAGGAAAAAGTCGCATTTTGACTTGACCAGCGGGCGAATGCCCTCCCCTTCCGAGCCGACGACCAGCGCCAGCCCGCCCGTCAGCCGGATCTCGGACGGGGGGCGCGCTTCGGGGGCCTGATCCAGGCCGACGGTCCAGACATCCGCCCGGCGCAATTCGTCAATGGCCTGGGAAAGGTTCATCTGGGCAATCAGCAAATGTTCCGAAGCGCCCGACGAGGCGTTGACCACCGCCGGCGTGACAGCCACCGTTCGCGCCAGGGGCAAAATCACGCCATGCACGCCGACGGCCTCGGCAGTGCGCAGCAGGGAACCGAAATTCTGCGGGTCATTGAGCGTATCGAGCAGCAGGACGAATGGTGGTTCGCCGCGAGCCGCCGCCCGGTCGAGGATGTCTTCCAGGTTGACGTAAGGGTAACTGCTCACTTCGAGAATCACGCCTTGATGAGCAGGATGGATTTTGTCGAGGAGAGGGCGCGGCGTCTGGGTGATCGGAATCTTGCGTTCCTGCGCTATTTGCAGAATGTCGAGGATACGGCCTTTTTCCTGCACACCCTGGGCAATTTCCAGGCGAAACACCTGCCGCCGACCAGCGCGCAGGGCTTCATAGACAGCATTTCGGGAATAGATGAGTTCTTTCATGCCTGTATTTTACTCGCAAAGGGTCAGAGATAAAACCGAGATGCCCCAACGGGGATCACAGGAAGAGGCGCAACGTTGCAGGACATTTTCTTGTGAACTTCATGTCACGCTGGCAAGCAGGCCAGCCGGTAGCGGGCCAAATGCCCTGAAAATAAAGCGATGACCGCCGGCTGGAGGTCATCGCTTTTGGGTTCAAGGTCAATTGCTGAATTTCAAAACGACAGAGGCATTTTTCAAGGACTAAAACAACTTGAGGACTGCCTCACTCGCCCAGGTAAAGAGTGCCATCGGCAGGACGGAGAGGACGACGGTAGCCACCGCGGAAAGCGCCCAGGTGAAATCGAGCCAGGGTTCGCGGGTTGTCTCTGGGGTGCCTTCGCGCATGTACATCACGACCACGACCCGCAGGTAGTAGTAAGCCGAGATGAGCGAGGTCAGCACGCCGATAATGGCCAGTCCAACCTGCCCGGCCTCGATCACGGTGCGGAACAGGTAGAACTTGCCCACCAGCCCCAGCGTGGGCGGCATCCCCGTCAGCGAGAGCATGAAGACGGTCATCGCCGCGGCGAGAAGCGGTCTGCGCCGGCCCAGGCCAGCAAAATCGCTGATGTCCAGGCCCTGGCCGTTCTGTTTTTCGAGGGCAATGACCGCCGCCCAGGCGCCGTAGGAGGTCAGGGCGTAGGTGACGAGGTAGAACAGCGCCGAGGCAACCGCGTCGGCCTGCGTGGCCGGGTTGCCAAAGGCGACAAAAGCCATCAGGATATAACCGGCGTGGGCAATGGAGGAGTAGGCCAGCATGCGCTTGATGTTGGTCTGCGCAATGGCCACCACGTTGCCGACCAGCATGGTGAGCGCGGCCAGCACCCAGACGACCGGAGTCAGGTCGGCGCCGAGGGAGGGGAAGGCGGTCACGAAGAGGCGCAGCAGGGCGGCAAAACCGGCGGCCTTGGCCCCAACTGCCATGAAGGCCGTGACCGGGGTCGGCGCGCCGTGATAGACGTCAGGCGTCCACATGTGGAACGGCACGGCGGCGACCTTGAAGCCGAAACCGACCAGGAGGAGCGCCGCGCCGATGGTCAGGAGCAGGCCCGAGGTCCCGGCGGCAGCGGCGGCGACGATGCCCGCCAGCGAGGTGCTGCCGGTCGCTCCATAGACGAGCGTCACGCCATAGACGACGAATCCGGTGGCGAATGCGCCCAGCAGGAAGTACTTCAACCCGGCCTCTTCTGAATCGAGGCGCGGGCGGGCAAAGGCAGCCAGCACGTAGAGGGGCAGGGAAAGCAATTCAAGCGCCAGGAAGACCACAATCAGGTCAGCGGCGTGCGCCATGAGCATCATGCCGGCGGTGCTGAAGAGGAGCAGAGAGTAGTATTCGCCGCGCTCAATGCCCATGCGCTTGAGGTAGCCATAGGCAACAGCAATCCCCAACAAGCCGGAAAGCAGGAAGAGGACATTCAGGAAGATCGCAAAGCCATCCACGGCAATCATTCCGCCAAAGGTGGAGGCTTCGTCACCGGCCTGGGCGATGGTCAAACCGGCTGTCAGGGCCAGCCCCAAAGCCGCCAGCAATGCGGTCATGCCCTTGCGCTGGAGGAACAGGTCCACCAGCAGCAGGAGGGACGCCCAGACAACCAGGACGAGGAGAGGAAGGATAGAGAGCAAATCAGAAGATGTCATAGTCGCTCTTTCGCGAGTTCAGTGGTCTGGCAATCCGTTTTTCCGTACAGCGGACAGCAGACGGCAGACCGCAGACCGCTTTACCGTCCGCGGTTCCCAAAAATCAGTGCAATACCGTCAGCAATTTCTCCACCGCGGGGGCCATCAGTTCGAAGAACGGGCGGGGGTAGAGGCCAATCCAGAAGATGAAGACCAGCAGAGGCACAATGGTGACGATTTCACGCCAGTTCAGGTCACGCAGGGCATGGCCATGCTTTTTGACTTCTTCGACAATCGAGCCTTCGGGGCCGAGGAACATCTTCTGGAACATGTAAAGGATGTACACCGCCGCCATAATCACGCCCAGGGCCGCCACGCCAGCGAACCAGGGCGAGCCAATGGCTTCTGAGCCGAAGGCGCCGAGGAGGATGGTGAATTCGCCGACGAAGCCGTTCAGGCCGGGCAGGCCCATCGAGGAGAGCGAGACGATGAGCATGATGCTGCCAAAGATGGGCGTGATCTTCCACAAGCCGCCATAGACGGCTATTTCGCGGGTGTGAGTCTGCTCGTAAATCATGCCGACCAGGAGAAACAAGGCGCCCGTGCTCAAGCCGTGGTTGATCATCTGCAGGATGCCGCCCTGAATGCCCTGGGCGTTCAACGCGAACAGGCCGAGCATGACGAAACCGAGGTGGCTGACCGAGGAGTAGGCGACCAGTTTCTTGACGTCTTTCTGTGCGTACGAGACCCAGGCGCCGTAGATGATGCCGATAACCGCCAGCAGGGCGATCCACGGGGCAGCCTGTTTCGCGGCTTCAGGGAAGAGCGGCAGGTTGAAGCGCAGGAAACCGTAAGTCCCCATCTTCAGCAAGACACCCGCCAGGATGACAGAACCAGCCGTCGGCGCTTCCACATGGGCATCGGGGAGCCAGGAATGGAGCGGCCACATCGGGACTTTGATGGCAAACGCCGCAGCGAACGCCAGGAAGAGCCACAGTTGAATATCTGCCGGGATGCCGCCTTTGTCCATCAGTTCGGGGACGCTAAAGGTGCCCTGGTTGATTCCCAGCCAGAGGATGGCAAGCAGCATGAGAATCGAGCCAGCCATGGTGTACAGGAAGAACTTGATGGCGGCGTAGATGCGGCGCGGGCCACCCCAAATGCCGATGAGGAAGTACATCGGGACCAGGGTAAATTCCCAGAAAATGTAGAACAGGAACAAATCCTGAGCCAGGAAGACGCCGCTCATGCCCACTTCGAGCAGGAGAAAGAAGAGCATGAAGTCCTTGACGCGCTCCTCAATCGCCGTCCAGGTGGAGAGGATGGAGATGGGGGTCAGGAAGGTGGTCAGCAGGACAAGCAGGATGGAGAGGCCGTCCACGCCGACGTAGTAGTGAATGTTCCAGCCCGCCACCTGAATCCAGGGCAG
>DAOTZT010000143.1:0-3161 GCA_034434255.1 Anaerolineales bacterium
TGGCCGAAGCCTGGGGCTGGGGGCTGTGCTTCCTGGTCTGGGCGTTCTGGCAGCCCTGGGCCGTGCTGGTGGCCCTGCTCTGGATGCTCCTCGCCGCTTCCCTGGCGCGTGCCCTGGCGCGCACCTTCGCCGTCCTGGTGCAATCCGCCTTCGACCTCTACCGCTGGCGGCTGTACGAAGCCCTGCATTTCCCCGCGCCGCAGGAAAAAGGCGCGGCCGAAGTCGAAGCCGGCCAGGCTCTGACGCGCTATATTCAACGTGGGATGTAGAACAAGTCTTTAGACTTGTCCTACGGTGTGTCCCCAATGGTCAGGCGAAAAGCCTTTTTGGGTATGGTCAGGCTAAAAGCCTGACCTACGAGCCTGACCTACGAGCCTGACCTGCGAAAGGCTTGACCTGTTTTTTGTTGTGGTCAGGCTAAAAGCCTGACCTACGAGCCTGACCTACGAGCCTGACCTACGAGCCTGACCTACGAGCCTGACCTGCGAGCCTGACCTATGAGCCTGACCTACGAAAGGCTTGACCTGCTTTTTGTTGTGGTCAGGCTAAAAGCCTGACCTACTTTGGGAAAGAAAAGCCCTGCGCGGGAATGAACCCCACGCAGGGCTTTTGTAGCGCAACATTTCTGTTGCCGCTGTATTTGTAGAACAAGTCTTAAAGACTTGTTCTACAAATGCAAATTGGGCGCGGCGACGAACGACAGGCCTTTCTCGGTCAACATGCGGGCGGTGGAGTTGGCCGCCTCGACCTTGAGCAGGAAGTTCTTTTGCAGGTGATCCCAGTCGCCGCTCTCGATGACTTCTTTCTTTTCGCGGAAGTAATCCAGGATGTCGGAGGGGTGGTCGAGGGTCTGTTCCACTTCGGGCAGGCCGCCCTCGTGTTTGGCGGCGATGTTGGCCACGTGGTCGGCGATCTCGACCAGTTCGGCGCGGCGGTCGTAGGGCTGGACGACGATGCTCTTCCACGTCTCGACGATGTGATGCTCGAAGCGGATGTGACGCTCGAAGCCCAGGGCGCGGCGGAATTCGGCGCTCAGTTCCATGGTGCGGTTGTGAATCGAATTCGACCAGTTGAAGCCGATGAGCGGGGTCGAGCCGTCGTCGCGGCTGAAGAGTTTGGCCATGGTCATGATCCACAGGGCATGGTAGGGGTTGTCGGAGCCGAAGTAGACCGAAATCTTGAAGTTGATGTCCACGCCCAGTTTGTAGAGCAGGAAGGACAGCAGGATGGTGCCGGCGTTGAAGTTCAGCACGTGCTGGACGCCGTAGTTGGTGTAGTAGTACAGGAACTCGTCCAGCCACATCAGGGCGTGCTCGTCGGGCTGGCCGATGCCGCCGAAGTAACCGGTGATGGTGGCCGGGCCGCCCAGGTGCAGGTTGGAGCCGTCCGTTCCCTTCGTGTCGAGCGTCTCGACGAAGGAACAGCCCATGATGTCCAGCGCGGCGACGATGGCCGGCAGGTCGCCGTCGGCTTCCGATTCCTTCATCTTGCGGACGGCGATGAAGCGCCCCGGGACGAGCGAGCGCTCGGCGATGGCTTTTTCGCACATCGGACGGATCCAGGGGAAGTATTGCAGGGCGCTGACTTCGAGCGTGACGGCGTACTCGTCCTTGAAGGTCATCGTATCGGCTTTGGGACCCAGAACGGCACGGCGGTAGTCGGCTACGCTCACGAAGGCGCCGCGCTCGCGCTGCTCGATGAGCCATTCCAGGTCTTGGATGTATTCGGGCGCCCGCTCGCGCACTTTGGCAAAGAGCGCCTCCATCTTGCGGTTCTCGCGGTGTTTGCGGTTGATTTCTTCCGGCGCGCCGTATTTGGCCACCACATTCAGGAATTCTTTCATCACGGTCGAGTTGGGGTCGGTCAAGACGGCGTTGATGGCGGCCAGACGGTCGGGGGGGATGGCGAGTTTTTGTTGGAGAGTAGTCATGGGGTCTCCTAAAGCATCTTCTTCAATTCCTCGAACTCCTCATCCGGCATGCCAAACCAGTTCTCCGGCTGGGGGAATTGTTTGCTGATGACCTCGTCGTGATAAGCCTTCAGGCCGTTGAGGATGACTTCGCCAGCATTGCCATAGACCTTGGCCATCTTCGGCTTGAACTTGGGGTACAGGCCGAACATGTCGTGGTAGATGAGCAGTTGACCGTGGGCGTGCGGCCCGGAGCCGAGCGACATGATGATGCAATTTTCGGCGCGCTCGGTGATGAGTTGGCAAACGCGATCCGGCACCATTTCGAGCAGGATGGCAAACGCGCCGGCCTTTTCCAGCGCTTTGGCGTCGTCCACGATTTTCTTGGCGAGTGTGGCGGTCTTGCCTTGCAGGCGGAAGCCGCCCAGCGCCGAGACCGATTGTGGCGTCAGGCCGAGGTGACCAATGGCCGGAATGCCCGCCTCAACGATGGCGCGGATGCGTTCGGCCATGGCCGCGCCGCCTTCGAGTTTGATGGCGTCACAGCCGGCTTCGGCCATGAAGCGCCCGGCGTTCTTGACCGCAATCTCGTTGCTCGGCTGGTAGGACATGTACGGCATGTCGCCGACCAGGAACGCCGTCGGCGCGCCGCGGCGCACGGCCTGGCTGTGGCGGATCATGTCGTCCATGGTCACCGGCAGGGTGCTGTCGTAGCCGAGCATGGTCATGCCCAGGCTGTCGCCGACCAGGATCATCTCGATTCCGGCCTGCTCCTGCAGGTAGGCGGTGGGGTAATCGTAGCAGGTCAGCCAGGTGATGGGTTCGCCTTTGCGGACCTTGTCGAACAGGTAGGGGAGGGTGATTTTCTTGCGCGCTTCAGACATGGGGGTCTCCTTTTTGTGCATCTCGCCGATTCTTGCGCACGGCGGCGAGCAGAAATGGGAATCAACACACGCCGATTTGTCTCATCGGCATGGTTCACACAATGGTACCTGCTGCATTTTCTTTCTGGAACGTCGCCTGCATAGAGAGGAAATCAGGCATGTTTTTGCAGGGGTATTCTGGATTTTACTCGCCCAGATAGGCGTCGTGAAGTTCTTGCACAAAATATGCTTTCAGTTCCATTTCGGCGAGCTTTCCCGAAGCATACGTAGAAGCCTCTGTCATCAGTTGCCTGGCTGTTTCTTCGGGTAATTTCTTCAAATCATCCAGGCTGTATCCCTTGCCATTGAGATAGGCTTCGATCAGCGTT
>DAOTZT010000144.1:0-4091 GCA_034434255.1 Anaerolineales bacterium
AGGGCGTTCTCTGCCCGAAGCAATCTCGTCTTGAACAGGAAAAACCATGCTTTGGGAGACTGCTTCACTCGCAAAAAGCGCTCGTTCGCAGTGACACCCCTGTTTCGAGTGGATGGCTGAATAGTTACGTCGTTTGAATAGCCATGACGCCGTTCAAGAGTGTGCCCCCAAGCGGACTCGAACCGCTGTTTGGGCCTTGAGAGGGCCCCGTCCTGGGCCGCTAGACGATGGGGGCGGCTCTTTTTTAGCGGGCTGATTTTATCACAGATTTAGCGCTCGTCAACGAGAAAAACGGTCAGTTTGCCCGGCCCATGGACGCCAATAGTAAGCGCCATTTCAATGTCGGCGGTGCGGCTGGGACCGGTGACGATGACCCCCGCTGCAGCACGGCGCACTTCGGGCCTCGCCAGCGCCTCGGCTACGGTGGGGACGATTTGGCCAGTTCTTAAGACCACAGCGTGGACCGGCGGAAGAAGGGATGCGGTTAGGGTCTCGCCCGCGCCGCTGACGAGGACAAGCGAACCGGTCTCGGCAATGGCGCACAGGGCGCCGGTCACGCCGACGGGGATGCCAGGGTCGGGTCGGCGGACGGCGGCCTTGCCTAACAGCGGGGCAACGGTGTCATCGGTCAGGGCCTGCGTCGCACCCGTTTCGGCCAGAAACGCCTGCAAGCGGGCTGCTAACTCGTCGGCAGATACCCGCTCGACTTTCCCACCCAGGGCAGTCAATTCCTGCACGAATCGCTCTACCACTTCCTGGCCATCTTCTCTACTCTCTCCTCTCTGCTCCCTCCTCTCTGCTCCTTGCTCTCTACTCTCTATTCCCTGCTCTCTGCTCTCTATTCTCTGCTCTCTTCCTCCAATTTCCTTCCAGCGCGCCCGGAAGGGACGCACCGCCAGGCGGGGGAAGTCCTTACTGTAGCCCCAACCTGTCCAGGCGGGGAGATGCAGGTAGGCGCGGCGGGGGGACAGGAGATGGGTCAGGAGGCCGCCCAACGTCTGTAACGCGGCGAACAGGCGCGGGGTCGAGGCGGCGAGGCGGAAACTTTTTAAGCCCAATTTGACCGGCAACGGAATCCCCGCCCCTTCATGTTGCTTTGCTTCTTTCTGCTCTCCCCTTGGGTCACTTTGTGTCCTTCGTGGTGAACTACCCGCCCGCACGCGCAGGAGCAGGCCCGGCAGGTCAATGTCCACGGGACAGGCTTCGCGGCAGGCGCCGCACAAGGAGGAGGCCTGGGCCAGGTAGTCAAATTGGGGGTCCACCAGGGCGCTTGAGATGACCGAGCCAATCGGGCCAGGGTAGATGCTGCCGTAGGCGTGCCCGCCCAGTTCGCGGAAGACCGGACAGGCGTTCAGACACGCTCCGCAGCGGATGCAGTAGAGGGACTCGGCCAGGGGGGAGGCGCGCAGGGCCAGGCGGCCATTGTCGAGTAGAATCAGGTGCCGGGTCTGACCGGGGAGCGGGGCGTGGATGAGGCTGGTGTAGACGCTGAGTTTTTGTCCGGTGGCCGAGCGTGGGAGGAGTGAGAGGAATAAAGCCAGATCGTCCAGCGTGGGGATGAGGCGCTCGATTCCCATCAGGGCGATGTGCACTGGCGGCAGGGTGGTGACCATACGGCCGTTGCCCTCGTTGGTGACCAGGCAGAGGGTGCCGCTCTCGACGACGCCGAAGTTGACGCCGGAAATGCCAACGTGGGCGTTCAGGAAGACTTCGCGCAGGACTTTGCGGGCGGTGTTGGTGAGGGTGGGGATGTCTTCGGTGTAGGGGATGCCGAGTTTTTCGGCGAAGAGGACGCCTACTTCCTGACGCCGCAGGTGGACGGCGGGGGTGATGATGTGAGCGGGACGCTCGCCGCGCAGTTGGACGATGTATTCGCCCAAATCGGTCTCGACGACGCGATAACCGGCGGCCTCGAGGGCATGGTTGAGTTCGATTTCTTCGCTCACCATGCTTTTGGATTTGGCGATTAAAACATCCTCCCCAGAAAGGTCAGGAGGGTTCACGAAGGAATCTTTGAGTCTTTGGGGTGAATCTTTGACAATCTTGAGGACGATGCTGACTGCTTCCTGGGCGTCCTTTGCGCGATGGACGTGGATGCCGTTGGCTTCGACCTGTCGGATGAACTCTGCAAGGTAGTCTTCGAGATGAGCCACGATCTCGGCTTTGATGGCATGGGCGCGGGCGCGGCGCTCTTGCAGGTCGGGCAGGGAGGCGAAGGCAGCCTGGCGGCTGGCCTTGCGGCGGGCGGCGTTGGCGTCGAGGGCGAGTTGCAGGGTTTCGTTGGCCAGGGAGCGGCGGATGCGCTGGTGAAAGTTTTTAAGCGGGATGAATTCGGTGTCAGTTTGATCTTTGTTCATCTCTGGTTACTCAAGACTTCGGCAATGTGGACCACGCGTTGCGGCTTGCCCTGGCGGGTCAGGCCGCCCTGGATGTGCATGAGACAGCCGGTATCGGCAACAACGAGGGTGGGGGCCGCGGTCTTTTCGAGATTGGCAATCTTGCGCTTGAGGAACTCGGCAGAAAGTTCGGGATGTTCGACCGAGAAGATGCCGCCGAAGCCGCAGCAGTCGTCGCGTTCGGGCAGTTCGACGACTTCAGCCTCGCGGACGTGCGCCAGGAGGAGGCGCGGTTGACGGTCCACGCCCAGGCCGCGCAGGAGGTGGCAGGAGGGGTAATAGGTCAGGCGTCCGGGCCAGCGCGCGCCGAGGTCGGTCACGCCGCGCACGTCCACCAGGTACTCGGTCAACTCAAAGACGCGACCGGCGAGGGCTTGTGCCCGGGCGAGCCAGTGGGGGTCGTCTCGGAAGAGTTCCAGGTAGCCGTGCCGGATCATCGCCGCGCACGAACCGGAGGGGATGATGATGTCGCCGGTGGTCTGCTCGAAGACCCGGATGGTATGTTCAGCAAGCGGACGGGCTTCGGAGCGGAGGCCGGCGTTGAAGGCCGGCTGACCGCAACAGGTCTGACCGGCGGGGAATTCGACCCGCACGCCGGCGCGGTTGAGGACGCGTACCATCGCCTCGCCGATGTGCGGGAAGAAGGAATCGATCAGGCAGGTGATAAAGAGTTGGACAGTCTCGGGCATGGTTTCTCCAGGGGAATTGTACTTCACATCTGCCACGAATGGGACGAATTGCACGAAGGATGTTTTTTAGCCACGAAGGATACGAATTGCACAAAGCAAGGCTGTATTGGTACTGCTTTGACGATTGCAGAACGGATGTTATCTGGAAAGATGAAATTTAGGCGTATATATTCGCTGTGGTGTTTGTAATTGAGTTTAGACAAAATTTAGGGCGGTTCTGCCTTGAGCAAAATTGCTCTTTGGTAGACTGGGATGGGGAACACTCCAAAATTAACAAACCTCCTTAGTGAATTTCGTCAAGCGGTGGACTCGCGCGTCTTTTGAAAGCGCTGCGATGCCCTGTTCGATACGCTTGATGCCTTGCTGTTTGATGGATATGGCAACCCACGCTTTTGCTCCTGCGTGAGCGGCTTGCGCGTGGGGGTTGTGAGCCGTTTGCGCTCCGACCAGGTGTTTTACCGCCCTGCCAAACCCACCCCAGGCAAACGCGGGCTCCTGGTCTGACCGGCGACCTCCTCCGCGCCGAGATGCATCGGGAAAAGGACAAACCACCTGAAGCCGTGTGGTTGGTCTGGCTGCCGCCTGCTGCAATTGTCTTGACGGCCTGAACCATTTGGACGGTTTACGTCAACCATTGGTCAATTGAATCCGGCATGCGCTTCCGCAAAGAGACGCTGGGCTGGACCTTGCCCCGCTTCCAGTCCGCCGAGACGGACAATACCTGGACCTGGCTGGCAGCGCTGGCGCATTGGATGCTCTTTCTGGCGCGTTTGATCGTCAAAGACCACCGCCTGTCCTGGCAAAAGGCGCAAAAGAGCCTCAGCCCACAGCGGGCGCGCCAGAGCCGGTGACAATGCTTCGGCTACACTCGGCACAAGTTTTCTTGCAGATTGTCTCTCGCTGCGCAGCGTCCCAAACCGCGCAAAAAAACGCCTGGCTGGCCCAAAGGTAAGCACAGGATGCCCAAAGAGCGGCACAAAGTCGTCAAAAAGAGCGTTGCTGCCGC
>DAOTZT010000145.1:0-9562 GCA_034434255.1 Anaerolineales bacterium
AGGGCGTTCTCTGCCCGAAGCAATCTCGTCTTGAACAGGAAAAACCATGCTTTGGGAGACTGCTTCACTCGCAAAAAGCGCTCGTTCGCAGTGACACCCCTGTTTCGAGTGGATGGCTGAATAGTTACAATTTCGATGCACAATGTGCTCCTTTGTGGTCAAAAAGGTCTTTGCAGTGGACTCACCAATGCGCGCCGACCACAGAGAAACGCAGAGGAACCAGATAAAAAAGTGGGATATGTCCCCTCCCGCAAGTTAGAAAATAACCGGCGGGAGGGGACATAGAGGCAGTCCGTCAACGACTTACAGCATGGGCCAGAATTGCGGCAAAAAGATGCGCAGAAGGGTATCAGCCAGGATGCCCAAAATGAGCAATCCGCCGAACATGCGGTTGTGATAGAAGGCAAAGCCGGAGAACCAGGTCGGCCAGGCCATCCACTCTTTGGGCGGTTCGGCCGGGCGCGGTTTGGTCAGAACGCCAAGCGCCAGCAGGGCGCGCTTGCCGGCAAAGAAGACGATGAGCATGACCGGTGTGAAGTAGCGCGGCACAAAAACGAGGTAAACGATGGTCAGGTAGGTGAGAATCAACGCGGCCATGTTGACGTAGCGCGCTGCCTTCTCGCCGATCTTGACCGGCAGGGTGCCGACGCCTTTGCGCTTGTCATCGTCCATCTTGTCAATGTGCTTGCCCACGTTGATGCTGGCCACGCTCAGGCCAAACGGCACGCCCGCCAGAGCCACATTCCAGAGATTGGGAGACCATTCGCCTTTGGCCAGCACGAGATACACGCCGACGAAGAAAATCGGTCCCCAGATGAGGAAGATGGTCAGTTCGCCCAGGCCAATATACTTCAGCGGCCAGGTGTAGAAAAGGACCATCACCACCCCAAAAGCAAAGAGACCAAGAATGTAGGGCGAGAAGTTGGTGTAAAACAGGCAATAGATGCCCGCCGCCACCGCCAGCACACCACTGACAAAGAACCAGGTCAACTGCTGTTTTTTCGTCCAGAAGCCCTGCACCAGCGGGTGGACGCCATACTGGATGCGGAAATAATCGTCCTTGTCCACGCCGCGGCTGAAGTCGGTATAGTCGTTCAGCAGGTTGTTCGTGCCATGAGCCAGGAATAGGCCGAGGGTCACGATCAGGAACGGCAGCCAGGCAAAATGTCCATCGCGCCAGGCCAGCAGGCCGGCCATCACGCAGGCGTAGATCGTTACGGTCGTCACCGCCGAACGGGTGGCAATCAGCCACTTGGAAACGACATCCAGGCTATCCCACTCGGTCTTCGAGTCCATCTTGACCAGGGTGGAAAGAGCCTTTCCCCACATGCGGAAGTTGATTTTCATGGTATCTCCTCCAGAACGAAATTAGCGCGCCTTTTGATTGGGCAGCGGCAAAATGACCAGCGCGCTGGCCAGGAAAGCCATCGCGGCCAGCGTGTAGAGCAACAGATACCCAGAGGACGCCGAGCCGAGGGCGCGGTTGATTGGGTCAATCAACACCCCGCCCAGCAGGCGCGCCGTCCCCGAACCGATGCAGGTAGCGATGTTGGCGATGCCGAGGTAACGGGCGGTCTCCTCACGCGGCACGATGTCGGTGGCCAGCGCCCAGGAAGCCGAAAGGAAGGCCCCGATGCCCATGCCGACGATCCCGCCCGCGAGGGTGATGAGCATCTTCTCGCGCACGAAGAGCAGGCTGAAAGCCCCGGCAAACGCCACCAGACCGGCGATGAGCATCACCGGCTTGCGCCCGAATTTATCCGAGAGCCAGCCGGCAAGCAGGGCCAGCAGGATGAGCGCCCCGCCCAGGATCATCTTCAAACTGCCGTAGAAAGCCTGGGCGTCAGACTCGGTCATCTTGATCACGTCCACCAGGTAATTGATGAGAAACGAATTGATAGCGATGAAGGCCCCCCAGAAGAGAATGCGGTTGGCAAACCACCAGCCGAAGACGCGATTCTCACGGAAGTTGACATAGAAAGCCCCTTTGAGCGCCTCGGCCACCGTTTTGCCTGCCACCAGCCCGGATTCCGAGACTGTGTCCGGATTCTCCCGCGCCCAGATAGCGGTGATGATGACAAAGACGAAAAAGACAACCGTCGGCGCGGCCGCCGTCAGATAGACGCCGTTATTGCCCCAGCGATCGACCCCGGCGCTGAGAATTTTCCCGGCCACCAGTCCGCCAACCACCAGCGCGACAATGTCCATCACTGCTTTCAGGCTGGAGGCCGTCCCCCGTTGCGATTCCGGCACCAGGTCGGGGATGAGCGCCTGCCAGGGACCTTGCAGGATGTTCGAGGAAAATTGAATCAGGATCACGCCCAACAGAAGCACCCACAGCGCCGGTGCCGCAGCCAGCAGGAAGAGAGAGGCAGCAATCAAGACCGCCCCGCCAATAATGAACGGCAGGCGGCGGCCCAGTCGGGTCCGCGCCCGATCGGAGAAAACGCCCACAATGGGCTGAACCACCATCGCCACCAGCAGGCCGACGAAACCGAGAATGCCCAGAGCGGTGTTGGGCAGGTCCGGCGCCAGTTGGCGCACCTTGAAGGTCATCAACGGCGGGTCCTGAATGTTGGAGGAAAACGTCAGGGCAAAGCCGAGCAAACTGATGACGAACATACGTCCGAACGAAATTTTTTGCATAGCATCTCCTTAGGCAAAAATTCCGCGCCGGAGCACATGGCAGCGGCGCGTTAGAGGTAATGGGGACGAAGGGAACGAACGTATTCGAGCGAAGCAAGGGCTTCGGAAACAGTAAGTTCAAAGATGATCGGGCCGGTGAAGTGCGCATCCGCCAAACGGTCGAGCAGGCGGCCCACGTCCAGGTCACGCGTGCCGAGCGGCTTATGATCCTCGCCGTAGCCACGCTGACCGGCAGGCATGTTGCGGCTGTCGTGCAGATGCACTTCGGCCAGGCGCGGCAGGAGGCGCTCCAGCACGTCGAACAGGTCGAACCAGCCGGGGAAGCCTGCCAGCACATGACCGGTATCCAGGCACACGGAAAGGTCGAGTTCCTCAGCCAGTTCGAGGGTCAGATCGAGCGGGAACTCGATCGTCTCAATCGCCAGTTTGCGAGAGGGGAGGCCGGTCGCATCCAGAATGGCTTTGATACTCTCGCGCGCCCCATTCTGAAATTGGCGCAGGATGAGCGCCCGCGCCATCTCAGAAATCTTCATGTTGTAGAATTCCGCCGCCAGCGCGCCGGTGGCATGCAGGACGTACACTTCCGGGTCGAGCGGCAATGCGGCGCGGATGGATTGGACCACCGCCTCCACCGAGCCGCGCCGGACGGGGGTCAGCGGCGTGGACGGCTCCACCGACCAGAGCGGCAGGTGCAGGGTGTAGGTCAGACCTTCCGCTTTGAGCGCCCGCAGACGCTCGATCGCCTCCGGGCTGTAAGCGTGGGGCAGGAACATCCCCAGGTCGCCGCCCAGTTCGATAGGATTGAACCCCTGGTCGAAAAGGCTTTTTGCCAGGGCGGCGTGGTCGAAGCCCATGATGTTCGTCATGACCTGCTCGGCCGGCACGCCTGCCGGGACGAGCGCATCCAATTGCATGCTCATGATTCCAAAGCGCATTTTTGAATCTCCATTCAAATCTACCTGTTGAGAAACCACATTTCTGCTTCTGGGTCGTGCCCAAACCGGTGAGAGAACAGGCAAACGGGTCTCCTCTCAGGCGCTGATAGACCGCCCCAGAGACAATCCGCCCCAAATTTTGCACAGAAACACGAGTGGAAAGGACATTTTTCGTGAAATTCGTGTTACTCGTGGCAGAGAAACGTTCCTCACTCCGCGTTCTATGCATCCAGGTGATAGGTGTGATACGGATTCTCACACGGGTTGCCCCAGGCGATGTGCATCTCGCGCGCAGTCAAGTCAATCACCATGGCATTGACCGTCTTCTCACGGTCAAGCGGATCTGTTGCATCAATGGAATGGTTGCAAATCGAATTGGAGTGATTGACATGGTCGCGTTGAATCGCTTGCAAGGATTTGATCGTATGCACCTTCTCGCACTTGATCAGCCGCAGCGCGCGAAAATAGCGAACACGTGAGGAGACCAGGTCTTCCGGATCGCGCTCGATCTCCTGCATCTTGGGCGAGAGATAATGATTGGTATGGACGATGTAGCCGTCCTCGCCGTACAAAATGGCAAAACGCCGCGCCGAGACCTCCACCGAATACAGTTCCCCGCTCTCATGGACCAGAACATGGTTATAGCCCGCCGCTCTTTGCGCTGAAAGCATGTGCCGGATCGCCTCATCCGGCGTTTTTGCCGCAAGGACTGCTCGTGAGACCACAATGCGCGGGGTGCCAATGCGAGAATCATTTGGATAGACCGAATCGCACATCTGGGCGATTCCATACGCGTTAAAGCCAATGTTGGGCAACAGGCCGCCATAGGTCATCGCCAGGAAGGGCGGCTCATCCTTTGGCGTGGCATGGATGACGAAGACATCATCCTCGTCCTCGGGCACCCAATCCTCGTTGTGCGCCATCAGCACATGACCATCGGCGGTGCGCTCCTGATTGACCGCCATACTGGTACAACGCGTCAAATGGAGAGCGTCCATGGTCACCGCTTCCATAGCATTGACGACTGCCAGGTCGTCAAACGACACATTGGCGCCCTCCGCAATTCCCATCAATTCCTCCACATACTGGGCGTAGCGTTCCTGCGCAAACGGGATGTACTTGCGTGCCTGAATTTGCGCTCCTTCCCAGGTTAACTCCAACTGCTGATAGGCATCTGCAAGCAACGCACGGGCATTTTCAATTCCATGTTGAACCTGACGGCGGCAGGCTTCCCCAATCTGACGCCCCATCTCACGATAAGTCCCCGATACTCGCACCAGCGGCGGGGGATTAGGATGCAAAGGTACCCTCTGTGCCATCGGACTCCTCTTTTGTAAAAAACAATTCAAGGAACGGATTGAGGCGATTCTATCATCACCCCATCAAAAAAGAAAACCCGCCCCGATGCACCGGAGCGGGTTTGGACCTCAAACCTGTTTCCGCCAACCGTAGGTCACGTTTTAAACGTGACTACCTTTGCATGCAAACGCACACGCCGGAGCAGGTCTGGACCTCAAACCTGTTTCCGCCAATCAAGCCGGATTCGGCCCTCCATCGGGAGAGGGGATACCCTCGGCCGGCTTTTCTGCCTCCATCCCCACCGCCTGTGTCCCAAAGCGGGTCATCACCACGGCCCCAAACCCGACCAGGGCAGCCAAGACGGGCAAAATCCAGCCGATGCAATTTAGCCCTGAAATGCCCATCAACGCCGCCGAGGCAAGCGACAGGATCAGTGTGCCCAACCCCGCAAAAAGGGAGGGGTGCCAGTTCCAGTGCAAGGCCTGGGTCAGGCGTCGCCCCGTCTCATAGCCAAGAGCGATCCAGCCAAACAGGCCGGCCACCAGCAAGATCAGCATAGCCAGCAAAGCCACTGGCAGAAGAATGATGGTGATGGACAGGATGAAGAGCGCTACAGGCGCCACCAGGGAGGTCAGCAAGCCAATTCCCCCGGCAATCAATGGCTGGGCCACAGCCGCCTGGGCCACCCGCTCCGTCTGGCGGGCCAGGAAAAGCATCAGCAGCATCGCCAGGCCGGTGAGTCCCAATGCCTGAAAGATGGCATTCGCAATACTGCCGACCACATGGAAGTTGAAATCAGGCTTTTCTGGCTTTGGAGGCACGATCTCTGGGACAGGCGTCGGTTCAACGGTGGTATCGCTCCAGGATGTAGCCGTGTTGTAAACCTGGCCGTCCACGCGAGCCGTATCGGCCCGCTCGAGCGTTGCTCCGACCGTGATCAGGTCACCGCCAATGTGCGCTGTCGGCCCGAGGGTGACGCGGGCACCAGTAGCCGAGACATCCCCCGTCACCTCGCCATCAATAATCAAATCCCCTCCATACAGGACGACATCGCCCTGTACCGTAGCGCCCTCCTGAATCTCAGCCGTCCCGCCGAAGACCAGCAGGTCACCCACCAGCGTTTCCCCGCTGACAAGCGTGTAGGATTCGCCGAAGATCACCTGTCCATCGAACTGCGGTCCGCCGGCTGCCGCTGAACGAAGCGGGACAAACAACGACACCAGCAGCAAAAGAAAAGCAAAAAATTTGACTTTCATGGTTACACTCCTTGCCAGATTTTGGCAGTTTTTCTGAACGAAACGACCCACAAAGCACTCCAACCGGTAAAAGCAAATAAAACGAGGCCCCACAGATATGCCGGCACAAAACCGGGAGCCACCCGCAACAACACGGTCGCGGCATGGAACAATACCTGGAGCGAGGCCCACAGATTGGTCAGAGACACAAGCCACGAGCCGATGAAATCCACAGGGGAGTGGATGGCAATCTCCCATGTCGGCCAACCCAGCCCGATAGACAAAACCACCACGCTGCCAGCCAGGACAACAAAACCGGCCACATGTTTCCGCCGCATGGCCTGCCGCTGCGCCGCCAGCCGCACCTGGAACCGGCTGACAAATCCTGCCGGAGGTCCTGCCTGTTGAACAGTGCGCAGGGCCAGACTCACCTCCGCCAACGACGAGCATGAAGGGCAAATTTGCAGATGAGCAGTCAATTCCCGCTCCTGTTGGGGAGTAAGCGGGTTTTCAGCAAGCAGCCAGTCTTCAAAAGGCCGGTGATTCATACGGTTTCCTTTCTGCCTGCAGGCGAGGTGTCTCTTCCTGCCACATCCTTGCCAGGGCCCGGCGCGCCCGGTGCAGGCGGCTTTTGACTGCGGGAACAGTCAGGTGCAACATGTCAGCAATTTCCACTTCGGAAGCCTCGTGCCAGTAACGCAGAATAATGGCCGCGCGATCCAGCGGGTCCAGGGATTGCAGCAGGTCGTGCAGGCGGTCGCACTCTTGCTGTTTGACGGCCTCGGTCTCCGGGTCTGGAGCAAAACGATCGGGGATTTCCGTCTGGTTCTCATCATCTTTGTCAATGGAAAAGGAGAGGAATCGCCTGCGGCGCAATTTGTCAATGCAATGATGGGCTGCAATGGAAAGCAACCAGGTAGCAAAGGGACGCTCGCGATCGTAACGCGTCAGATTTTGATAGACCTTGAGGAAAGTATCCTGGGCCGCGTCTTCGGCGGCTTCAGGTTCGCCCAGCATCCGGTAACACAGGTTGTAAACCGGCCGCTGGTAAACCTGCACAAGGCAGGTAAAGGCGTCCTCATCGCCTTGTTGTGCCCGGAGTATCCAGGTTATTTCTTCTGTCACAGTGTTTCCTCGCAGGTCATTCTGACAGGATATACGCAGGAGCAAACAGGGAGTTGCATCGTCAGTGGGAATGCCCCTCTTCGCCGCGACCGGTTTCCGGTCCCAGCCACGGACGCAAACTGCCAAGGCGGTGGGCGTACAGCGCCAGCAGGGCAGAGACAAAGGTCGAAATCGGCACTGCAGCCACCAGCCCCAGCGAACCAACCAGCGTACGGACGATCTCTTCCGCCACAGTGGACGAGTTGAGCAGGTAGAAGTAATTTCCACTGCCAACGGTAAAGAGTAACAGCATCGGCAAAGAAGCCCCAGCATAGGCCAGGACAAGGGTGTTGACAGTGGCAGCCACATGGTCCTGACCGATGCGCAGGGCCGCGCGGCTCAGAGCGGGCAGGCCAAGCGATGGATTGGCAGCGTGCAGTTCGAAAACTGCCGAGGCTTGCGTGGTCACAAGGTCGTCCAGGACGCCCAGCGCGCCAATGATCATGCCACCGAGCAGGAGGCCGCGCAGGTTGATTTTAGCGCCGGGCAGTTGCAGCAGGAACATGGCATTCTCGTCGCCGTAGCCCGAAAGATGCGCCAGGGTGACAAAGAGCCAAGCCAGTGTGCCGGTCAAAACGAGGACGGCCAGCATCGAAAGGACGGCCGCGTGGGTCTTCAACGTCCAGCCGTAGGTCAGGTAGAGGGTGGCGGCCAGGAGGAGACCCGCCCCTATCAGGCTGACCTGAACCGGGTCTTCGCCGAGCAAAATGTGTGGAAGGACGTAGCGAACAATGACCAACAGGCTAAAAGCCAGCGCCAGCAGCGAGCGTAGACCTTTCCAGCGACTGATGACCAGGATGGAAAACACAAATAGGACTGCCAGGAGGAGCAAAGGTTTCCAGCGCACATAGTCGGCGAAGTAGGCCACCAGTTGGTTATCGGGCCGCAGGCTGAGCACGATGAAAATCTCATCGCCGGGGCGGAAGAGGGTATCGTCGGTGCGCACCTGCTGACGACCGTATTCCAGTTCGATAAGAATGCCTTCATACTCGCCTTCCAACACCCGAACGCGCAATTTCTGATAGGGCTGGAGGATGCCGTCCAGGTCAACCATGCCTTCTTCGAGTACCAGGTCCACCTGCGCCCGCACCGTCTCGGAGCCAAAACCCGTGCCGCTCGGAGCAGGCTGATGGAAACCGAAAAAATAGGGAATGCCCCACACGCCAAAGACAACCAGTGCCACGGCTGCAAAAACAATCAAGACCCAGAAGATTTTGAGAGACTTCATGCCCCCAATCTTACCACTTGCCCCGAGAGATAATACGGAAATAAACAAACCGGGGAGAGACAAGGAGAGGAACCTGTCCACCTCCCGTTCTCCCCGGTGCGTTGTTCAGACAGAAAAAAGGGCGCTGGCTGCTACCTCACAGGTCAAAGGTGCCACCAGGGCGCAGAATCACCACTTTTGTCTGCGTCTCGTTCTCGACCCGAGTCGCCCAGGCAGCAGGATCCTGGTCAATCAGGCCCCAGGTGCCAAAGTGAATCGGGATGACCACCTTCGGCGTGAGCAACTTCACCGCCCGCAGCGCATCGTCAGGGCCCATCGTGAAGTTATCGCCAATCGGAATCACCGCCAGGTCGAGGCCCTCTTCACCGATCAGTTTCATGTCGCCGAACAGACCGGTATCGCCGGCGAGGTAAATCTTTTTGCCGTCGTTCGTCGTCAGCAAGAAACCAGCCGGGTTGCCGCCATACGTGCCATCGGGCAGGGCCGAACCATGCAACGCCAGAGTCAATTTGAGATAGCCAAAGGGATGACGATAGCCGCCCCCCAAATGCTGCGGGTGTGTTTTGACTCCCTGATTGCCCAGCCAGTTGGCAATCTCAAAATTGCTGATGACCAGCGCACCAGTGCGTTTGGCAATGGCCACCGTATCGCCAACATGATCCCCATGACCGTGCGTGACGAGAATGAAATCGGCCTCGACCGTATCTGCGGAAACGTTCGCTGCTGGATTGCCGCTAAAGAAGGGGTCAATCAGCAGATGATAGCCACCGGTTTGCAGACCAATGGTCGCGTGCCCGTACCAGGTCAATCTTGTCATAAGAACCTCCTTGAAAAAAGGGAAATTAGGGTGAACAAAATGTGTCAGGAATGCTTATAATGATTTTATACCTATCTTGTGCGGAGGACAATATGCCAGCGAAACCTACCTTCAAACAGCGTTTTCAGTACTTTTTCGACAACTTCATGTCGAAGGGCACCATCGCCCTCATCGGCGGACTCGGGCTGATTTCACTCTTGCTTATCCTCGTGGCTGCACTGGTCGTCTCCCTCGGCGG
>DAOTZT010000146.1:0-4083 GCA_034434255.1 Anaerolineales bacterium
AAGAGAGAAGAGAAAAGAGAAAAGAGAGAAGAGAAAAGAGAGAAGAGGAGAAGAAAAGAGGAGAGGAGTAAAGAAAAGGTGGGGAAAATGGAAACGGATGGAAAAGAGTTATGGCGAAGGCTGGGCGTCGAGGTAGGATTGGAGGAGAAGGGCAGCGGCAAGGGAATCGAGATGACCGCGGCGGTCTTTGCGCCGCACATTCATTTCCAGACGAATGGCACGGGCATCCTGGGTCGTAAAGGCTTCATCCCACAAGACCACCGGCAGGCCGGTTTGGGTTCGCAAAACTTCGGCAAAGCGAGCCGCACGGCGGCCCTCCGGATTGGGGTTCCCTTCTTCATCGAAGGACTGGCCGACAACAATCAGCCTAACTTCGTGCTGACGGGCAATCTCAGCCACCGCCACAGCATCGGCCAGGCGCGAAACATGCGTCAGCACCGTCAGGGGCGTGGCAAGGGTACCGGTCGGATCGCTCAGGGCAAGGCCAATTCGTTTGGAGCCAGGGTCAACAGCCAGGATTCTCATCGGCAAAGGCGGAAGGTAAAAAATCATTCCTCGCGTTCGAGGACGGTCACGCGAACGGGAAGGAGGGGCAAACGCGGCCACCACGAGGGAGTGACCACAATCACAGGCGAGGCGGCCAGGGAAAAACGTTCCTGCAAGCGTTGCGAAGCCGCCGCTGGGTCGAGGTTTAGAACGAGCCAGGCAGCCTGCTGTAGGTCAATTTTCGCCCGAATCGAGCGCCAGGCCTCCAGCACGGCTACCGCCTCCCCCTCTGCACTGACCGTAAACGGCTGGTGCAGCGCAAATTCGACCGTATCGTCCAGGGGGATAAAGTCCGGCGGCCGGGCAGCATCGAGGGCCAGCACCGCCAGCCGGCGCAAGTCCGCCTGACGAACGTAGTTGCCCGTACAGGCAAGATGAGCCGTCAACGCCAGCATTTCTCCGGGCTGGTCAGGGGCGGGGAAATACATTTCGAGCGGAGAGCCAAGCAGCGTAACCGTCTGGGAAAGAAAAATGTCGCCCGCAGGCAGGGAGGCCTCCAACGCAGAGCGGCACTTAGCGAGCAGTTCCGCCTGCAACGAGGCAGACAGCAATTGCCGGTCTTGAGCAGTCTGGATGGGAACAGTCTTCTGCGTACCGCCAGCAGTGGGTTTGGGATTGGTGACAGCGACAACCGCTCCCAGGTCTGCCTCGATCGCCGTCAACGAACCGGCAGGCAGATTGCCGTCCGGGCCAGGCTCCAGCGCACGCACCGGCACCGTGACCGTTTTCCCGATCCCGGCCGGGAGAGTCGTCTCCTCCACGGTCGCAAAGCGGACCGGTGGGTCAATCACGGTGCGGACGACAGTTCCGGCTGGCAGGAGAATTTCAGCATCGGTAAGATTGGTAAACCGGACTTCTCCGCTGGCAAACGCATCCGCGATCGTGACCTCCCCGGTCACAGGGACAATTTTACTGCCATCCACCTCCGCCGTGAGCGTGAGGGCCGGAACCAGGCCGAGGACATTGACCGTTTCAGCGGTCGGGTCGGCACGCACGGTGAGTTGGAGACGCTGCTCCTGAATGGCAGGGGTCAGTTCCAGCGAGGCGGAGGGAAGGAAGAGCAGGAAGACCGCCAGGGTCGCCACCACAGCCAGCCCGAAAAGGAGCAAACGAACCGCTAAAGGAGTTTGCGAAAAATTCTGATGAGGGAGAAAGCGGCGCAGGAGGCGCAAATTGACAGCGGGACGGCGCCGGCGGGGCCGCACAACGGGGGATACAGCCCCCCAGTCAGCCCGATGGGCAGCAGCCGCCGTTTGAAAAGCGAGTACGTCGGCCTCTCGACAACGCTCGCGTAACGCGGGCGAATGAGTCACAATGGCCAGTTGCGCTCCCAGCGAGGCAGCATGCCGTTTGAGCAGGATCAGGTCGAGGGTCCGCGGCAGGAAACGCAGGCGGTGGGGGTAGATGAGCAGGATGCGCGGCGCTTTGGCCCAGGCCATTTTGTCGCGCAACGAAACCAGGTCGTCAAATTCTTCCACCTGGATGACGTACGTTTTCATGCCCCCATTATACAATGTCAGAGCCAGCGCAAGGCTGGGCGTTCGAGGACGCGATCTTTCCAGGTGGCTGTGCCGGAGGCAGTCTGAACAAAGGAGCGCAACGCTACCAGCAGAAAGAGAAACATGGTGAGCGGATACAGCAACACCAGATAGGGCGGGAATTTAAAGCGCCGGTAGGCCAGGCTCCACAAGAAGAGCGAGAGCGCCACGGCCAGGGAGGCTGTCTCAGGCGAAATGATGCTGAGCGGATACCCCAGCCAGCGCGAAATGAGCGCCACAGGCGGCTCGAGGAAAGCCATGCTGACGATCAGCCAGCCAACCAGGTAAGGAAGAATGCGGTAATCGAAGACAGCAAAGACGCTTTTGCCAAACCCGTTGACGGCTTCCCAGAAACCGTGATACATGCGGCAGGAGACGTGCCGCGTGCCATCGAGAAAGCGCCACTGGCCACCAGCAGCGATGATGTTGCGCCCCAGCGACATATCGTCCACAATTTCAGAACGCACGGCCTCAAATCCACCGATGCGTTCATAGGCTTCGCGGCGGAAAAGCATGAACTGGCCAATGGTCACCGAGAGCGCCTTCCAGCGCAATTTTTGCACCAGGGCGAGGGGCAGGAACGTCAGAATGCCAAAGCCCATGAAGGGAACGATGAGTTTTTCGCCCCAGGTGACGACTTTCTCCTGGGGAAATGCCGTGACCAGGTCGGCCCGCTCGGCCAGGAGAGCCGAAACGCTGGTGCGCAACATGTCGGGAGCATGACGGGTATCGGCATCAGTGAAGAGAAGTAACTCGCCTCGCGAGGCCTGGTAGAGTTGGTGACAAGCCCAATGCTTACCCAACCAGCCGTCGGGCAAGGGAGCGCCGTTCAGTACCCGCAGCCTGCTGCTGTTTCGAGCCAGTTTCTCCAAAATGTAAGGGGTATCGTCGGTGGAATGATCGTCGAGGACGATGACTTCGAAATCAGGGTAATCCTGGGTGAGCAGAGACGAGACGCAAGCCTCAATGTTGGCGGCCTCGTTGCGCGCCGGAACAAGGACCGAAACGGTCGGGAAGCGATCGGGAGCAGGGTAGTGGTCAAAACGGCGAATGGTCAGATAGTTCGCCAGGGCCGTCACCAGCCCAAAGAGCAGAAAAAGGAGGATAAAAAGTTCGTGGGGGTGAAGCGGCAGATTCATGCCCCCCTCCGCCAAAGCAAGCCGCTGACCCAGGCGCGCAGGTGAGGGCGACGGGTCAGTTCGCGGCGGTGAGTCCAGAAAATGACAGAGGCATTCAGGGCAGCAAAAGTCACCAGCCACGGGTCGCCAAAAAAGAACGCATAGCCGAGTAAGGCCAGCATGCCCGAGCAAGCCGACCAGGCATCTTCGGTCTGAAGCAAAGTCAACGGTAAAGCCAGGGTAGCATAAAGGGGAAACGCCCACAGGCCAATCAGCGCCACCCAGACCCCACCCGTGGCTGCCAGCGCTTTCCCGCCGCGAAAGTGCAGGAAGGGGGAGAAGGCATGTCCCAGCACCGGCGCGAGCGCCACCGGCACGAGACTCCACGCCGTCAGGCCTGCTCGTTGTGCCAGATAAACGGGAATAAATCCTTTCGCGATGTCAAGCAGAATGGCCGGGATACCGGCTTTTAACCCGCCAGCCTTGATGGCATTGGCCCCGCCGGGGTTACCATCGCCCACGGTGCGGATATCGCGGCCAGCAACCAGTTTGCCAATGATGAGAGAAAACGGAATAGACCCCATGAAAAAGCCAAACAGCGACCAGAGAAGAGTGTTCACCATACTTACCTCCAAAAGTGTCTGCAATGTGATAGAACACAATCATTTTTTGGGAGATGCGCATTCCGGTGGACTTCGCAGCCTGGTACACATTTGACACAGGCGGCTTTTGAAGCCGCCTGTAATTCCGACACATCTATCGCACCTTGAATCGTCTCAAATCCTCAGCGCATCTTGAACAGGGTGACCAACTTCATCGCCAGACTCATGTCGCCAGAGAGTTTCAATTTGCCGTGCATAAAGGCCTGCATGGGATCGAGT
>DAOTZT010000147.1:0-12821 GCA_034434255.1 Anaerolineales bacterium
CCGATAAAACGGATGTATTTGGCAGTTTCACCACTTCGCGGCCAGAGAATGGCTTGTTTGGTATCATTTTCAGGGTAATAGTAAAACTGTAATGACCAGCCGGGGAAGTTTTCAGTGGGGAAAGGCTCGCCATCGCCGTAGTTTAGAATAAGCAGTTGATGGGCAGCCAGGGAGTGGATGGCTTCGATGGGAAGAGGAGTGGGGTGAAGCAGGTCGGTGGAGATTTCTGGCATTTGGAGAAAGTTGAGTTCACGGTTGTAGGTGATGGTTTGGGGGATGCCGTTTTCGTCGAGGTAGGTGAGGGTAAGGATGCCGGTTTTTTCAAAGGCGGGGTTTTTGGTTTCGACCACCCTCACCCCCAGCCCCTCTCCCAGGGGGAGAGGGGAGCGCAGGGGGAGGATGAGGTCTTGGGTGGTGGAGGTGTCGGTCCAGGTGCCATCGGGGTTTTCGGTGGCGGAGAAGCGGGTTACTTTGGTGTGGAGGTTGCCTTCGAGGTCAATGGAACCGATTTCGTGGGTGGTCTCGTTGAGGAAGGTTTGAGTGCTTTCGTCCCATTTGCGCTGACGGATGGTGTAGCGGGCGTTTTCAGCGTCCCATTTTATCTGCCAGCCCTGGTCTTTGAGCATGGCCTGGGTCTGTGGGGAGAGGCCGAGGGACTCAAGGGAAGGCTGGAGGATGGGGGTTTCGGTGGGAGATGCGGTCTGCGGTCCGCTGTCTGCCGTCTGCACTGCCGTCTGCGGTCCGCTGTCTGCGGTCTGGAAGACGCAGGCGGCGAGGAGAACCACCAAAAGCACAATTGCAAGAGAGAAAGATAAACGGGACATGCGAGCCTCCTGGCGATCCGTCAGCAGCGCGACCTGGGCTTTGGCGCGGCCCAGGGACGATCGCCGGTTACAGGGGATAAGGGCTGGCAACGAGGGCAAACATGGCTGCTCCGCTGGCCAACGAGAAGCCGCTCGACCGGCGTTCCACAGACAAAACAGGGCTGGCCTGTGCGCCGGTAGACGCGGAAATGATTTTGAAAGCCGCCGCCGCGATAGACCCAGTCAATACTGGCGCCGTTACGACGGATGCCTTCTTCCAGAACGTCCCGAATGGATTGCCAGAGAGCCAACGCTTCTGCCTCGCTCAAGGTATCCGAAAGGCGCAGGGGATGCAAACCGGCGCGATGGAGCGCTTCATCGGTGTAGATGTTGCCCAAACCGGCAAGAAATGTCTGGTCGAGCAAAAGTGGCTTGAGTTGGCGGTGCCGCTCCCGCAGGGCCAAAAACAGCCAGGAAGGAGTAAAGGCCTCCGAAAGAGGCTCCGGCCCAAGTTTGGCCAGCACAGAGCCAGGGTCCGCGGTCAGCCAGACCCGGCCAAATTTGCGCGGGTCACGGAAGACGAGGAAAGACTCGCCCAAAAGGGTCAACACCAGCCGGTCATGGATCGCCGGTTCATAGGGGCCTGTCACGACAAACAGGTCACCGCTCATTCGCAGATGGAAAATCAAGACAAAATCGGACAGTTGCAGAAGCAGGTACTTGCCGCGGCGGGAAGCGGCGCGAATGACCTGACCCGCAATCTGCCGGACAAAGTCTGCCGGAGCAGGACGCGCCAGGGTGCGCGCCCAGCGCAAATCGGCGCGGAGAATGGTCTGGTTGAGGAGGACCGGGCGGAGGGTCCGGGCAATCGTTTCGACTTCAGGGAGTTCGGGCATAGGGGCGAAGGGGGGAGAGACGTCGCCATTCGGCGACCAAAATCAGGAGGATACAGGCCAGTAAGGCCAGCGGTTGACTGTAAATCGCCCACCACAGGGTGGAACGCAACCCCAGCCAGTGGTAATAGACGTAAAACGCCATCAAAGGGAAACTGGCTACGAACAACAAAATGCTTTTCCAGCGCGCAGACAAAGGGCGGAGGAGTTCAAACAGGGCCGGAGCGAGGAGAAGAAACGTGTAAGGCTTGAAGCGCGGCATCACCAGCGAAAGCAACAAAAAGCCAAGCGAGAAGAAGAAGACCTGGCGATCTGTCGCTTGCAAGCGGGGAGCAAAGCAGCGCCAGGCCAGCCCGAAGAGGCCGATCGCCAGCAAGCCGCCGACGAAGAGGCCAAAGAGCCATCCTGAAAGGTCATTCGGCCAGCCGAACAGGGTGACAAACAAAAAGGGGAAAGCGGGGTGGTTGATGCTCCCGAATTCTGCAGCCGGGTTCTCCTGGCCAGGCAGCCTTCCGCTCAACTGGAGCAGGTAGGAGAGCAACAGATCGGGCCGCGAGAGGCTCAAGAGCGACCAGGCCAGCAGAAAACTGCCTGCTCCCACCGCCAGCAGGCGTAGCCGTTGCCGCCCGGAGAGCGGAGCCAGAAGCAAAAGCACCAGGTAAACGAGCGGCACGATTTTAATCGCCGCCACGATTCCCAACCAAAACGCGGCCGCTTGCCAGCGCGCCCGGCGAACGTCCCGGAATGCCAGCGAAACCGGCAGGAGCAAGAAAATTTCCAGGTTGCCGGTCCACAGCGACCAGGCCAGGCCAGCCAGGGCGCTGACCGCCAGAGCCAGCGCCAGCAGCCAGTCTTTCCCCGGTTGCCAGGCAAAAAGGCTGAGCAGGGTGATGGCCAGATAAATCACAGGGAAAGAAGCGGCAAAGTGGAGGGGAGAAGCACAGAGACCGGCCAGGATATTCAACAAGGCGGGGGGGTACAGCCAGGGCAGGCCGCCGGGGAAATTTTGCGCCAGGTAAGGATTCTCACCGGCGCGGTCGAGGGCCGCCGCCTGACAGTAGAGTTGTGCGTCCCAGCCGAACGAATTGGCCAGGATAAAAACAGTCACCAACCCACTGAGCAAGAGGGCCAAAACAACGCTCAGAGCAAGCAAGTATTTCATGCGGGACGCCGGGCGTCTGAAACAAAAGAGGGGCGCTTCCAGGCGCGCCCCTGAATTTTCCTAGTGGAGTTGTTCGGCCAGATAGACTTGAAGCCCCATCTGAGCAATCTGGTCAAGTTGGGCCTCCAGCCAGTCGAGGTGCTCCTCTTCGTCTTCCAGAATGTCTTCGAGCAATTCCCGCGTGCCGTGATCGCCCAACTCCATACAAACTTTGATGGCCTCGTTGTAGGCTTTAATCGCCGCGCTTTCGGCCTCGATGTCGTTTTGATGTTGGGCGTCCACCGTATCGCCGATGTGAATCTTATTGAGGGTGCTGACAATCGGCCGCCCTTCCAGGAAGAGAATGCGGGCGATCAACTTTTCGGCATGTTTCATCTCATCAATGGCGCGTTTTTCGGCGGCTTCGTGCAAGCGCTGAAAGCCCCAATTAGCGCACATTTCTGATTGCACCATGTACTGATTGATGGCCGTCAATTCGTCGGCCAGGAGCAGATTCAACGTATCAAGAATTTTTGTTTTGCCTTTCATGAGAATCTCCTTTTTTGGAAAAAACATTTATTCGTTAAAGAGTTGGCCGACGCTGCGCCCCTCGTGAGCGCGGCGGATGACTTCTCCCAACAGGGGCGCCACGCTGAGGACCGTCAGCCGGTCACCCAACAAGCAGCTTTTTTCCTCGCTGATGGGGACGCTGTCTGTGGTGATGAACTTTTCGACCGGCAAAGCCGCCAGGCGTTCCACCGCATTGGCCGAAAAAACCGGATGAATAAAGGCGACATACACCTTGCGTGCGCCGTTCTGCTTGACCAGATTGACCGCCTGGACAATCGAGCCGCCGGTATCCACCTCGTCATCCACCAGGATCACGTCCCGGTCGGTGACCGAGCCGATGATGGTGAGGGCCTGCGCTTTGGCGTCATTGGCCACCCGCCGTTTCTCGATAAAGGCAATCGGAGCGTTGATTCCTGCGGCAAAATTGCGTCCCTTTTTGGCATAGCCGAGGTCCACGGTCACCACCACGGGATCGTGCATCTCATGGAGCAAATTCTCGCGCACGTAATTGACCAGCAGATATTGCGAGTTGAGCACGTCGCCGGGGATGGAGAAAAAGCCCTGAATCTGGAACGAGTGGGGGTCAAGGGTCATGTAGCGGTCAGCACCCGCAATTTGAATCATATCGGCAACCAGGCGGGCGGTAATCGGCACCCGCGGCTGATCTTTCTTGTCGGAGCGGCCATAGCACAGGTAAGGAATCACCGCCGTGACACGCGCTGCCGAATCGAGTTTGAGCGTTTGCAAGAGGATGAGCAACTCCATCAAGTTGCGATGGACGGGGGCAGCGGTATGCTGAATGACATACACATCCTGCCCGCGCACGCTGCTATGCAATTTCACAAACAGATTTTCGTTTGGAAATTCGATAATGTCGCGCCCACAAAGTGTTTCCCCCAAATAGTCGGCCACCTTTTGCGCCAGTTCGGGCGAAGCGGTGCCTGCGTAGAGTTTAATACCGCCATACACTTTCATTTCATGGGTTTGTGACATACGCTCATTTCTCCTCTGGTGTCCATTCCGAACGCAATACGCTCATGACCAAGACATCGCCATATTGACCATCGCGGTAACTTGCCTGGCGCAAACGTCCTTCAAGCACAAAGCCAGCCTTCTCGTAGGCGCGGATGGCGCCTGCATTGGCCGCGTCGACGCGCAGGAAGATGCGATTCAGGTTGAGCGTCTCAAAACCGACCCGCAGCAGCAGGCGCATCACCTCCGTCCCGTAGCCCTGATTCCAGCAAGATTTGTCGCCAATGAAAATGCCGACCTCGCTGCTGTGAGCGCAGTGATCCATGTTGAAGAAGCCGCAATTGCCAATCAGACGCCAGGTGTCCCCGTCTTTGATGTCAATGGCCATGGGCTGTTCTTCGGGAGGTTGTTTGAGCATTTTCTCAAACCACTCTTCCTCCTGGACTTGTGAAATAGGCAGGTTCCTCTTGAGGTAGCGCCGGACGTCGGGGTCATTGAGCCACTCAACAAATTTGGGGAGGTCGCTGCGCTCATCACGGCGGAGTCGAATGCGTTTACCGTAAATCATAGGCGGGAAAGGTAATTGAAGCGGTCAATGATGCCCGCAGGAACTGCAACTGCCGCCGGAGCAGGAACCGCAGGAGGGCTCTGTCATTCCGGCAACGGCTTTGCCGCCGCTCTCGGCAAAGAAAAGTGACAGTTTGCGCTTGATTTTGTCTGAGCCGCATTGTTGACAGGTTTGCGGCGCATCCGCCTGCGCCATGGGACGGATGAGTTCAAACTGGTAGTGACAATTCAGGCAAATGTATTCGTAAATGGGCATCGCAAAAACTCCACAGAGATTTTACTCCAAAGTAAGGCAAATCACCCAAATTCAAACGTCGGCAGGCCGCGCGTGTCGGTCTGCAGGCAAAAGAGGCCGCCGGAGAGGGGATACGCGGCCAGTTGGTCGGGCGTCATTCCTTTGCGGGCCGAGGTGATGTAGAGATCGCTCAACGCAGGCCCTCCAAAGACGCAGGAGGTGACGTTCAATGCCGGCAGGGAGTAGGAGGCGATCAGGCGACCCGTGGCCGGGTTCCAGCGAGTCACGCGGGCACCTCCCCACAGCGCAATCCACAGAGTGCCTTCCTGGTCGGAGGTCATGCCATCGGGCCAGCCCAGTTCGGGGGGAATGTGAACGACCGGCCGCGGGCGGGCCAGGCTGCCCGTGTCCAGGTCATAATCGTAGGCCATCACCAGGCGGGTGGGGGTGTCAATGAAATAGAAAGTCCGGTAGTCGGGGCTCCAGGTCAGGCCGTTGGAGATGCGCAAGTTGCTGAGAAGGGTTTGGAAGCGACCATCCGGGGCGATGGAGTAGAGCGAGCCAGAGGCGTTTTGCTCGGCGTCGTCCATGGTGCCGACCAGAAAACGCCCGGCGGGGTCGCATTTGCCGTCGTTGAAGCGGTTGCCAGGAGTCTGCTCGGGGACGGCCAACAGGGTACGGGTCGCGGTGGACCGGTGCAGGGTCCAGACGCCGGAGCGGAGGGCGAGGAGCAGGTCGCCGTGCCGGGTCGGGACGGCGCACCCAATCGGTTCGCCCAGTTCGAGGCAAGTGTCCGCGCCCGAGGCAGGGTCAAAGGTATGTAACCGCCCGGCGTGAATGTCCACCCACAGGAGCAGGCCGCGGCGGGCGTCCCAGGCGGGGCCTTCTCCCAGTTCGGCGCGAGCGTCGAGCAGGAGGTGGGGATTAGAACCAGTCACGTTTGATGAAAATAACGGTCGCAACGATGGAGAGAAGAATCGAAATTCCCAGGATGATGAAAAAGGCCAGCGGGTGCGCCTCGTTGCCGGGAATTTCGACGTTCATCCCGATGAAGGAGGAGACGATGGTCGGGATGTTGATAATGATGGTGAGCGCAGCCAGGGCCTTCATGACCACGTTGAGATTGTTGGAAATGATGGAGGCAAAGGCGTCCATCATGGAAGAGAGAATTTCGGCAGAGGTGTTGACCATTTGGATAGCCTGCTGGTTTTCGGTGATGACGTCTTCCAGGAGGTCCTGGTCCTCTTCGTACTGGTTGAACATGCGCGTTTTTTGGAGGCGTTCCATCATGACTTCGTTGGAACGCAGGGCAGTGGCAAAATAGGTCAGGCTTTTTTGGTACTTGAGGAGTTCGAGAACTTCGTGGTTACGGGTAGATTTCTGAAGTTGGTCTTCAAGCAAATCGACCGTTTTGTTAATTTCGCGCAGGTAGGCCAGGTAACGCACTGCTGTTTCGAGGAAGATGTACAGGACGAAGCGATAGCGTTTGGCCGTCCGCATGAGGCGATACTTGCCATTGCAGAGGGTGCGGAAGATATCGCTTTCAAATTTGGTGATGGTGACCACCATGTTGGACTTAATGACGATGCCAACCGGAATGGTGGTATAGGGGACATCGCTGATTTTGCCCTGGTAGTAGGGAATGCGTAGCAGGATGAAGACGTAGTCTTCGTCTTCATCGCGTTCCATGCGCGCCATTTCGTCGAGGTCGAGGGAGTAGTTGATGAGGTCAGGGAGGATACCCCATTCAACCAGTTGGGCAATTTCGTCAGGAGCGGGATCCACGACGTGAATCCATGAGCCGTTGACGAATTTGTCCTGTTTGACCAGACCTTCCTCAGCGATCGTTTTATAAATGCTTAACATGAAGGCCTCCTGCAGGAGGATAACACCCACAGGAGGCCCGTTTAAGCCTGCCAGGGGAGTTATCCTAGATTTTTAACGCGTACCATCCGCTCTGTGAGAGCGGCTTACTGTCTGCAGAACCGGTTTGTTCACTCTGTTCTTGGGTTAACATGCCTTTTTCATCCTTGCTGGTAAATGAGTTTGACCAGCGATGTAATTTTACGCCTGTTATCGGAGATAGGCAACTGTTTTGACCCGAGAAACCGTATTTACCGGCTCGAGCCAGGGGGTGGGGTCAGGCAAAGGCGGAAAAGATGCCGATCGGTAGCGCCAAAGCGGTATTTGTAGTCCTCGGTGCCACGCATGAAGTCGAACTCGCGGCGGTGGTTTTCGTTGGCCCAACGCAGCAGGTAAGTCAGCAAGACCCAGCCGGGGGAAAACTCGATGAAACGAGAGTCAAGGCCAGAGTTATAGACCCAGATTTTGCCCTCGTAGTCAAAGTTGAGATAGCCGGCGGCTTTGTCGCCATTGATGGTGAGAAAGGCCAGTTGCAGCCAGCCAGCACGGAAGGCCGCGTGAACTGAGAGTCGCATTTGGGAACGCATGACATCGGTCAGGAAGGCGGCTTTTTCTGCATCGGTGGCCATGAGCGCCAGAAAAGCGTCTATTTCGGCATCCAGGGCGTTCTCGTCCTGGACGATGTACCAGGAGACGAGGCCGCCCTCTTCGGCGCGGCGCAGTTTGCGGCGAATTTCATGGCGTTGTTTTTTGTCAATTCCGGCCAGGTACAACTCGAAATCACCCGGCAGGGAGATGAAGGGGGCGCGGTAGGTTTGTTCGCTCTCGCAAGACCAGCCCCGTTGCTTCGCTTCGGCTTCGAGGACTGGAACACTGGGGGAGGTCTCGAGGAGGTTGTGCCAGTCGAGGCATTGCCAGCCAAACGGCAGGGAGGGGAGAAAATCGAACAGGCCAGCGACAAAGTCGGTCAGGTCAGCCGGGCGGACGATAAGGTCGAGGTAATCGGAAATTTCGATGCTGCCCAAGAACAAAAGAGAGGGGATCCCTTTCAGGTTGGGAGCAAAGAAGAGCGGCGCAATCCCAATCAGTTCTCCGTCCCGATGTGCCGTGACGAGGGCCAGTTCGGCAGAGGCGGGCCATTCGCCGCCCCCGCGCGTTTCCCACCAGGTGGAAAGGTATTCGTAGCGCAAAAAGGGGACGTTGACAATGCTCTCGGCTAAGAGGGCATTCCAACGGTTGGCAAGCGCGTCGAGGTCTGAGAAATGACGGTGAAGGGTAAAATCCATATCAAAAGTAACCAAAGGAAGATGGGTAGGGGTGATTTTACCAGTATAATTGAGACGTGGCTGATTCTTTTGACTTATATATTCTTCCTCTCTACCGCGTGAAAGGCAAGGAATGGGCGCAGATGCCCGGTTTGGTCGCCGTTACACCGCCCCGGCGGGTCGCTCGCAGTCGGGAGGGAGACCAACTGCTGATTTACCTGTCCCTGGCAGGGACTGCTCCCGTTGGTGTGGGAGAATATCAACGGCTCGCCGGCCTGTTGAGCGAGCATTTTTATAAAACGCCCGGCGCAGTCACGTCAGCGCTGCGTTCTGCGGCAGAGCAATTGAACGCGTTTCTGTTCGAGCGCAACATGCGCACCAAAGAGCAAAACCAGCACCTTCTGGGACGGCTGGTGCTGGCGGTGCGGCGCGGCGGGCAGGTGTTTTTGGCCCGCTGCGGGACGGCCTACGTGTTCTCGCTTGGGGAGAACGGTCTGCAACGGTTGGGCGAAGAGGGGAATGAAAACCGCGCCCTCGGCAGCAGCCAGGCGACGCCCGTTTCCTTTGCGCAACTCTCTCTGCAATCGGGCACAACACTGGTCGCTTGTGCGGCGCTGCCGGAGGGTTGGCTGGATGCGCTGCAAAGCAGTACCCCAGCCACAATCGAAGCCCTGCGCAGGAAATTGCTGGCCGCCTCGCCAGACGACCTGGGCGGGATTTTGATTCAAGCCCGCCCTGGCAAAGGGGGGTGGCATATTCTGACGCCACGCATTGAGGAAGTGCCTGCTGCGGCAGCCGAGAAGCAGGAAGATAAGACCGCGAGGGAGGCGCCTGTGGCCGCCTCCACCCCCCCAACGGAGGTGCCCAGTGCGGAGGTCCCGCCGCGGCCCACGTCGCAGGTGGTGCGGGAACAGCCCGCCAGCCGGTTTGCTCATCTGCTCGCCGGGCAGGCAAATGAGGAGCCAGAGCAAAAGGGAGGGGTGGAAGAGAAACCGGTTAGCCCTCGGCCCATCGAAGGAACACCGGTCTCCCCTGCCCGCCCGCCGCTTTCCCGTCCTGTGACCGTTTCCCGGCCAGCGCCGCGCCCCAAAACCGCACTGTTCACCGGTCCGAACGCCGCCAGACAGGACTTGCCCGAACTCATCCGGCCCGGCACAGCCAGGCGCCAGATGATGTTTCGCGGCCTGGCCAAGTCTTTGCGCGGGGTGCGCGTGTTCTTTCATGAGGTAGGGGAGCGCCTGCGCGCCTTTTTGCCTCATCTCCTGCCCGATTTACGCAGCGAAGAGCCAAAGGTGACCGGCACCAGCCTGGCCTTTCTGGCGATTGCCATTCCGGTACTGGTGGTGACAGTGGCGCTGGTGTTTTATAACCAGCACGGTCTAACCGTCTCGTATGAGGAAAATTACAGGCAGGCCATTGAGGCAGCCGCATGGGCCGCAACGCAAACCGACCCGGCAAATATCCGCGTGGGCTGGGAGCAAACGCTGTACTATCTCGATATGGCCGAACGCTATCAGCAAACGGACGATTCGCGCCGATTGCGCCAGCAGGCCCAGTCGGCACTCGATGCGCTGGATGGGATTCTGCGCCTGGAATTTGCCCCGGCTGTGATCGGGGGGGTGAATCGCTCTCTGGTCGTCTCTGAAATGGCCGCCACTCTCAACGACCTGTATCTGCTGGATGCAGCGAGCGGGAGTGTGGTGCGCTACTACGCTGGCGCCCAGGGATACCAGATAGATACGGCTTTTGTTTGCCGACCGGGAATGTACAACGAGATCAACGTTGGGCCGCTGGTTGACATTGTGGCCGCGCCCAAAGTCAATCCGTACAATGCCACCCTGATTGCCGTGGATGCAAGGGGAGTCTTGCTGTATTGTGCGCCCAGTCCATCCCGTCCGATTGCTGTGCAGTTAGCAGCCCCCGAACTGGGGCTGAAAGGGATTACGGCCATCGCACTGGATATGACCACCGACTACCTGTACGCGCTGGACGCTCTCAACAGTGCCGTCTGGTACTATGTGCCCGACGAGGCAGGCAAGTATATGTCTCTGCCAATCATGTTCTTTGGCGAACAGGTGCCAGCGGGCATGAATAGCGTGATTGATTTTGCCACGAACGGGTCAGATTTGTACCTTTTGTTTGAAGATGGTCATGTCGCCGCCTGCACATTGATCGTTTTTGAAAACGTGCCCAAGCGCTGTGTCAACCCGGTCACGTTTGTGGATAACCGGCCAGAACATCAACCGGGCGAGCGCCTCATTGACGCCACCTTCACCCAAATGATGTTCGCCGACGCGCCCGATCAATCTCTCTATCTCTTCGACCCGTATTCGCAAGCGGTCTATCGCTTTAGTCCACGGGCCGATTCGTTGATTCTGCTCAATCAATTCCGCGCCGCGGAAGACCAGCGCAGGGTGATGATGGACTTATCGGCCATGTCCATGACCATCAGCCCGAACCGCAGTTTGTTCATCAGCGTTACCGGCCAGGTCTATTACGCGGCAGATATTCCCTGAAAGGAGCGGCCCATGGACCCCGCTGGTAAATCGAATTTTTCATTTTGGGATTTTCTGCTCCGCCTGTTCACCCCCAAACCAGCCCCTTCGGCTCCCGCCCCCCCCGCCGACGACCCGAACGAACCGGCAAAAATCGTGACCTCGCGCGTGCTGCTGCTGATTTACAATCCGGTGATGAACCCCGCTACAGGGGCAAAACTCTCGCAAGCAATGGGCTGGAAGCGTCCCGAAGATCTGGTGAGGGGGTTCATCCAGGACATTCTCCAGGTGAGCAACGGGATGGCGCGCTTTGAAATCGTCGAACGGGTGGAGTTAGACGAGTTCCCGGCACTGATTGATGGCTTCCGTTACACCCTGCAAAGTTACCTGGATGTCCTCAATAAAGTTCAGCCGCCCCATACGCCGCCGATGGTGGATTATCAGGCGATTTTGACCCGGCACAACATTCTCAACCGCGTTGCGCAGAACCAAATTGACGAGGTGTGGGTATTTGCCTTTCCGCATGCCGGATTCTACGAGTCCACCATGGGCGGGGCCGGCGCCTTCTGGTGCAACGCTCCGCCGCTGGCCGGAACCAATACCTGCCCGCGTCGCTTTATCGTGATGGGATTCTCCTACGAGCGCGGCGTCGGGGAGATGCTGGAATCGTTTGGGCACCGCGCCGAATCCCTCCTCGAAAAGACATTCTCAAAAACCAGCGGCGAGGCCAATCTGTACCGCAAATTTACCCGCTACGACAAAGAGTACCCTGGTCAGGCCGAAGTAGGCACGATTCACTTTGCCCCCAACAGCGAGTCCGATTACGACTGGAACAATCCGCGCCTGGTGAAAAGCGCCTGCGATGACTGGTACAACTTCCCCAACTTCAAGGGAATTACCCGCCAGGTCAACGCCAGTGAATGGGGCAACGGCGACATGCGCGCCCATCATCTCTGGTGGTTCAAGCACATTCCCCACACAGCCGGTCGCAAGAACGGCATCGCGAACAACTGGTGGCAATATATCATGGACCCGAATCTGGTCAAATAGACAGACAGCAGACCGCAGACCACAGACGGCAAACCAGCGCTGACCGCTGCTGTAGCACAGGCTTTAGCCTGTCCCCCATCGCCAGGAATAAACCTTGCATTTTCAGCCGCAGATTTCACAGATTGGCACAGATTTTCTCTCTCATCCGTGGCAAAAAACGCTCAAAAAAGCGGTCACAACCTCACCTTACGCGGATGCACGCGGTGATGCTCGGCCTCAATAATGGCGATGACGGTATTGACGGTCTCCTCAAGATGCCCATCGTCATTCACCACCACGTAATCGAACTCTTCTGCTCGCTTCAGTTCCTGGCGGGCTGTGGCAATCCGCAGGCTGAGATCCTCAGCAGCATCGGTCCGGCGCAATTTCAACCGTTGCACCAGTTCTTGCTCGGTACGGGTGGTCAGAAAAATCAGCACTGCTTCGGGGACCAGTTTGCGGACCGTGGCGGCCCCCTGCACGTCTAACCGCATCACAACATCCTTTCCCGAAGCCAGCGCCTCGCGCACCTGCTGCTTGGGAATGCCCTTGTAATCCCCATAGACAATCGCATACTCAATCAATTCATTCTGCTCAATCATCCGGGCAAACTCTTCTTTGGACACAAAGAAGTAATCTTGCCCATGCACCTCTTCAGGGCGCGGAGGGCGCGTGGTGGCCGTCACCACAAAGTGAAACGACTGACCACGCTTCTTCATCGCCTGCACGACGCTATCCTTTCCCACGCCCGACGGGCCAGAAATGACAATCAAGAGGGGTTCCGGTTTATAGAGATTGAAATCAACATCGCTCATGGGTGCAATTAAACCACAGATAACCTCTGGTGAACACAAATTCAGGCTCATTGGGAATTAGCGTGGTAGCCCCCATATCTGGGGGGTAAAATAGCAGGAAAAACAAAGGTCAACATGTCAAAAGCCCAAGTCACAATTCCGTTAGACATACCCGATGTGCGGGTTCTCAAAAC
>DAOTZT010000148.1:0-1802 GCA_034434255.1 Anaerolineales bacterium
ACGGCAGCAAAAAGCACCCACACGAACGTAGCAACGAATAACGTGGCAAGGAAGGCAGTCAGCGCAGGCGAGAACTGCGCCTTGGCCCATGACCAAAGCCTCTTTAGAGAGCCTCCCTTGACCGATGGTAACGTCTCGGTATCGCCCATAACATCCCTTTCTTACGCTGGCAGGCGTTTGCAAAACAAAGGGCAACACGATTTTATGGTTGCGTTGCTGACGGCAGCCAGCACGGTTGCCTAATTCTCAACTGAATTGTATCAATCTGAGAGGTATTTTACAAGCGGGCTTTGTGGGTGGTGCGCCGGGGGCTGTCCACTGGCGACGTATCGGGCGACGGGACGGTATGACGTCAAATCGCCGAACTGCAACATCTACCGGGCGCTGTTCCCCGCAGCGTTGCGGCTGGAGGGGCTGCGCCTGCTGAAGTATCAGGATGACCCCGAAGTGGTCGAGAAGATGATGATTTGAAACGAACCCTCCCGCCGAGCAGACGGGAGGGTTCATTGCAGGGATGCGGGTACAGGAAAAAAGCGGGGTCAGGTGTACATGCCCCAGTCAATGGCGCCGGGGTCTTCCATCATCGAAAAATCCCACGGCTCGAAGCCAAGTTCAAGGACAACCGGTTTGCCCAGCGCCTCTTCGGCTTTCTGTTTGATCATTTCCAGCATGGCCGGTCCGTAGGGGCAGAAGGGCGTGGTCAGCAGGACGTACATGCTGGCGGTGCCATTTTCGATTTTGACTTTGCGAATCAATCCCAACTGGATGACGTTCAGGCCAATTTCCGGGTCTACGACCTCGGCCAGTTTGGCGCGCAGGACAGGGACGAGGTCGGGGTGCGTGTCGTGAATCTCCCAGATGATTTGGTTGAGGGGGGCTTCGTTTTCGGTCATTTGCTTTTTTCCTCGGCTTGAACAACGTAGGTGCATTTGGCGTCGCCGCTTAGGATGCACTGGACTTTTTCGGCTGGGACAGCGAGCATTTTGGAGATGAGCGTCTGGTCAACGGTGCAGACCTCGGGGTGGTTTTGTCCAATTTGCAGGTACGGACAGGTGATTTCGTGGATGCGATACTGCGCGCCGTCTTTTTCCCATTCCACCGTGAAGCCTTCTTGCGCCAGCAGGTCTTTGGCGATTTCGAGGCGTTCTTCCATGCTCAGCCCTTGCATTTGTTCGGCGTACTCTTCGGCCATGTCGGTGGCCATTTGCAGGAAGAGTTTGCTGACCATCGGCGCCGGCATGGTGGATTTCAACTGGTCGAGCAGGCGGGAGGTGAGACGCAGGTAGCGGGTCGGGAAACGTTCCATGCCATGTTCGGTAAGCAGATAGACGAGACGCGGCCGCCCGACGCCATGGCGCTCTTCTTCAGCGGTGACCAGTCCCTCGACCTGGAGATTGGTGAGGTGGTGGCGGACGGAGATGGGGTTGATGCCCACTGCTTCGGCCAGTTCGTTGATGGTCATTCGCGGGCGCTTGAGCAGGGTTTGCAGGATTCGGTCGCGAGTGCTTTTCATACTCTTTTTTACTCCATGAATTGGAGTATAACAATCCTATTCAAGATTGTCAATATTTTAGATAAATATCATAAATATCGGGCTGGAAAACAAATCACCCCCGGCGGGCCGACCGACAGGGGTGATTCTCTATTCAGTTGTTTTGAGCAAGCCGTGCAGAATTTTCAGCCGACATTGGCGCGGCAGACGCCCTGCCTTACGGGATGAGCGAGTACAACAGCAGGTTGGGCGATCCCTTCGGGTCAATGACCACGTTCGGCGTCGCGGCGGCCTTGATGGCGTTGGTGAC
>DAOTZT010000149.1:0-2699 GCA_034434255.1 Anaerolineales bacterium
ATTTTATGATAGACTCCATCGCGACTACTCCGTGGGACAAGAAGGTTTTGATGAATGCTTCTTAATCCTACTCGGAGTAGTCCTTTCTTGGCTCTCTTTTTAAGGTGCAACTGAATTACCGAACGCTCTCTGAAAATGCCAGCGTCTTGCGCGAGAGCGGCTGTCCGATTGCCAGCGCCAGGCGCGCAAACAGGCGCAGCAGGCTTTCGCGCTGCGGCAGATGGATAACCTGACCATTCACTTCCAGGTATGGTTCGCCCAGCAGGTAGAGGCGAATCGGAGCAGGATGAGAAAACATTTTTTACTCTGGATACATCTTCTCTTACTTCAGGAAAGCCCTCTTCAACCATCTTGTGCAACAACGCGTTTCCTCCAATTTGAGGTGTCTCTTTCGCATAATGCTGACGTGGACTTTTGCCTCCAACCTAACAGGTCAAAGTCCTGAGCCAGGTCGCGCACATCCTTGAAGTCGTTTGTCGGTAAAGCGATAACCGTCTTTCACGGGCCAAGAGAAATGAATGATGAGGCAGACTCGCTCACGAGGGTTACGAGTGAAATGTGTATGCCGGCTGGTTTGGGATGATGTCAGGGCGGTGGGGATCTTTTTGAGGGCGCAAGTTATTGATTTTGAAAATGGAGGTGCTAATCCAGCATGACCCGTCAGATTAATCTGCTTGTTTTTGTCAAAAAATCCCTTTTTGTGAGAGACCTGAGTGGTGCTTTCAATTATACGGCATAAACAGGCTTTTGGGTTTGGGATGGGTGGTGTTTCATCATCTTGGCTGCAAGCAGGGCTCCCGCAAGCCCTGCTTGCAGATGCCGGTTTCCTTTCAGCGCCGACGGCGACCGAAACCACCAACCAGCGTGACATAGTAGAGGAGTTGCAAGAGAGCGGTAACCAGGCCGGCAACGTAGGTCAAAGCAGCCGCATTGAGTACCTGGTGAACACCGCGCATTTCGTCTTTGCTCTGAATCAGGCCAATAGTGACACCGACCAGTCTGGCACGCCCATAGTCTTGCAATGCACCCGCCACAATTTCACGTTGTACGGTCAGGTGGACGGTGGACGCGGACTGCAGACGGCAGACGGCAAAGGGCAGATTCCTCACGCTTCGCTCCACCCCGCACGCTCATGGCAAGCGCAGCAAGCGAGATGGGGGGACACCGCTGCGTTTGCAGTGTGACATACTTTGAGAGTGTTTGCAACAAAGCATTTGAGAAAAACACAAATTTTAAGAAAAATCAACTTGACAAACGCTCAGGAAAATGCTATGTTTAACTAGTAAAACGTTTTACTAGCCCTCCCTGCTTTCCAGAAACGCCTTCCTGCCAGTTCATTCCACTTTCTCCACAAAGGCTCACGTGAAGCAAAAATTCCCCACCCCCTACGGCTATTTCTCCGAAGACGGTCGTGAGTACATCGTCACCACCCCGCTCACGCCGCGGCCATGGAGCAACGTCATCAGCAACGGCGATTACGGCCTCATCGTCTCGCAGACCGGCTCCGGCTATTCCTGGCGCGGCAACGCCGGGCAAAACCGCGTCACCCGCTCGTTCCAGGACCTGGTAAAGGACAATTGGGGCAAGTATCTTTACCTCCGCGATTTGGACAGGCAAATCTTCTGGTCGGCCACGTATCAGCCCGTGCGGCGCGTGGCCGATTTTTATCAGGTGACTCACGGCATCGGTTACTCCCGCTTCACTCAACGGGTGGAGGGCATTCGCAGCGAATTGACCGTGTTTGTCGCGGCTGATGCCCCGCTCGAAGTCTTCGCCCTGACCCTGACCAACGAGAGCGATGAAACGCGCCATCTGGACGTCACCTCCTATGCCGAATGGCTGCTGGGTTTCGCCCCCGATGAACACCGCGAGTTCCACAAACTCTTCATTGAGACCTGGGCCGAGCCGGAACAGCGCGCTGTCTTCGCCCGCAAGTATCTGTGGGGCTTCCCCGATGACAAGGGACGTTACAACAACATCAACTGGCCCTACATCGCCTTCATGGCCGTCAGCGAGCCGCTCAAATCGTTCGATTGCGACAAAGAATCCTTCCTCGGCCTGTATGGGAGCGAGGCGCATCCGCAGGCAATGCAGCAGCCGCGACTGGCGGGTCGCAGCGGACGCTTCGGCGATGCAATTGCCGCCCTTCAGGTGGAAGTCGCCCTGGCCCCCGGCGAAAGCCGCTCCCTCGTCTTCACCCTCGGCGCAGCCGAAGACGGCAAAGAAGACCCGCGCGCCCTCATCGAGCGTTACACATCCCCTCAGCAGGCTGAAACTGCCCTGCAAGAAGTCAACACCCTGTGGTCGCGTTTCCTCGACGGGGAACAGGTCGAGACCCCCGACGAGGCCCTCAATTTCATGACCAACTACTGGCTCAAGTATCAGGCTATCTCCGGGCGGTTGTGGGGCAAACTGGGACCGTACCAGGTCTCAGCGGGCTACGGATTTCGCGACCAGTTGCAGGATTGCCAGATTTTCCTGGTAAGCAAGCCAGAATATGCCCAGCGTCAGATTTTGATGCACGCCGCCCAGCAGTTCATCGAAGGCGACGTGCTCCACTGGTGGTTTACCATCCGCGGCGGCGGGCCGCGCACCAATTGCTCGGACGATTTGCTCTGGCTGCCCTTCATCCTGGATTCCTACCTGAAAGAGACCGCCGATTACGCCATCCTGGACGAACAAGTGCCTTATCTCAACGC
>DAOTZT010000150.1:0-16092 GCA_034434255.1 Anaerolineales bacterium
TCGGTGACCCAGTGGGTCGAGGCATAATAGAGGCGCGGCCCCGGCGTTGGGGAACGCGGAATGCTCCACCAACTTTCGGCAAAAGGGACTGTGATTTCACCGACCATGCCATCCAACGGCAATGCACGCACCGGCTGGTTCAGGATGGTTTGCACCGGCTGAACATACCCCGAGTAAAGATATTGCCCCTCCCCAATGCGATACCAGGTGCGGTTGTAATCCCCGGCTTTTCCCCCCTGCACCTGTTCGAGGATGTTGACGACCGTGTCCCGCGTCAGCGTGCCGACGCGCTCGGCCTCGAAAGACGGAGCAGCGCGCACCTTGAGCCGGCTGACCGTCACCCGTCCCTGGGCAGGCGCAGAAGCAGCCAGGCCAAGTTCCGGGAACACTTCCGAAACCAGGAAGCCGAGCAAAGAGGCCACACTTAGTTTGAGAAAATCGCGCCGGGTAATCATCACCGCATCAGTAATGGATGTTCACCAGCGTTCCCAGCGGCGCCCAGTAGAACAACCATTTGGCGTCAGGGGTGTACATGTTGACACAACCGTGACTCATGGGCTGGCCGAAGTTGTTGTGCCAGTACGTGCCATGAATGCCATATCCCTTGTAAAAATACATGGTGTAAGGGACGTTGGGGAGATAGTATCCCGGCCCCGTCATGAGCGTCGACTCGAGTTTGATGTAAATGTGGAATTTTCCTACCACCGTCGGGTAAGCCGGCACACCGGTAGAGACCAGGAAACTGGCTACCAGCGTGTTCCCTTCGTAGGCATACAGCCGCTGCTCCGAAAGGTCTACGTCAATCCAGCGCACACCACCCGAAGAGACCGGCACAGGGGTATCGGGGGGAGGCTGGAACGGTGTGGGGGTAGGCAGGGGCGTGTTGGTCGGCGTAAACGTCTGGGTGGGGGTAAAGGTGGCGGTAAACGTTGGCGTGAGGGTGAAGGTGGCAGTCGGCGTGAAGGTAGCGGTGGGGGTAAAGGTCGAAGTAAAGGTGGGCGTATAGGTCGGTTTGTCCACGTCCACCGGGGCACCAACGATTGGTTGGGAAGAATTGTGTTCGAACAGTGAATACGCGGGGGAGGCACGCCCGTTCCAGAAAAAGAGCGCCAGCAGGACACAGAGAAGCAGCAGGCTCATGATTGTGAACGACCAGCGCGGCCGCGCAATGGCTCTGGAGGTCGTTCGGATGCGTGGAGGTAAACTGGCCAGGGTGCGGCTTTGTTCCTCCACCCGCGACCGGCTCGCCGTTCCGGACGCCACCGGTCTTGACGGTTGCGCTGTTGACGAAGCGGCTGTTGTTTGCGTCTGACGCAGACGCTTTTGCGCCCATTCCATCCCACGGCGGGCGGCTTCGCTTTGGGGGTTAATGCGCAGAGCCTGCTCCAGGTACACCACGCTCGCGCGCGGAGTAGCGATTCCTGCCAGAATCAGCCAGGCTTCTTCCAGATTCGGGTCGAGGGAGAGGGCCTTTTCCGCCCAACGCCGGGCTGCTCGTCGGTCCCCCTCACGGACGGCTTGGCGGGCATGTTCCAGCGCCCGATGGGTAGCAGGCAGAGAAGAGTTCATGGGGCAGGCAGGGGATTCGTGCTTTCGTTCTTCAGAAAGCAGAGAATACCATCGGCAATTCCCCGTGCCACTTTGCCTGTTTGCGTGGTGAGAAATTCATAGTCCAGGCGCATGAAGCCAGTCTCGATGATGGCCGCTGTGGTAGCCGGGTCGAGTTCATCGAAGGCATGATACTCGGTCATGTCACGGGTGATACTGCCGGGATGAAACGGCAAACCGGTCGCGCGTCCGTAGCGGTCGTAGAGGCAAGCGACAAGGCGGCTGGAGAGATTCGGGTCACGGTTTCCCAGGGCCGGGCTGACCTTGTAGCCGGTGGCGGTCGGCCCATAATCGGCGCAACTATCGTTATGCACAGAGACCAACACCGCAGCGCGGTAATTGGTCAGGCGAGGGTCGAATTCTTGCAGCAGGTCCACCGTATAGCCCTGCCCTTCCAGAATTTGGGCAGCCAGATAAGCAATGTCGTAATTGAGGCTGACCTCGGTGGTTCCATTATCGCAGACCGCGCCCTGATCGGCGCCATTGCCCCAGTGGCCGGCAACGATCCCGATGCGGACCGCCTGCCGGTCAGAATCCGCTGCGCCGTTGGAAACGGGTTGGGGAGTCATCAAGGCCTGCACAACAGAGCCAAAATCGCCAGAGAAGAGACGCGGCGAAAAAGCAGTGAAAAGCGTAGCCAGAAGAACGGCCAGACTGATGACATTCTGGATCATTCGGCCAGCGCTTGGAGTTTCGGGCGAAGAGGGGGGAGATTGCATCATCCAGGTAATAGTACCCTAATTTGGCTGAAACGCGCAAGAGCAGGCAGGAAAGTCGGCTCACTTTGTTACAGCCATTTTCCCGTCTGCATTCGCCCATCTCAACCCGTTTCACCCCAAATCAAGTAAGAGTCTCCTGCAAAAAGGTGAAAATCGAACCACAAAGACACGGAGACACGAGTAAGTAAATGAAAGGAAACTTTGTGACTCCGTGTCTTCGTGGTGAAACTTCAGGGTTTTTGCAGTGGAGTCAAGTAAAATTGCACCACGGAGGCAAAATGAAAACTGCAAGTGGGCTGGAATACACTGAAATCCAAGCCGGCACCGGTGCCCAGGCTGTGGCAGGCAAGACGGTAAAAGTGCATTACACCGGTAAATTTCTGGACGGGAAAGTGTTCGATTCATCCATTCCCCGCGGCGAGCCGATCGAGTTTGTGCTGGGAACCGGGCGCGTGATCAAGGGCTGGGACAAAGGCATCGCCCTGATGAAGGTCGGCGGCAAGGCAGTGCTGACCATCCCCCCGCACCTGGCCTACGGCGAGCGCGGCGCGGGCGGCGTCATTCCGCCGAACGCCACCCTGGTCTTTGAAGTCGAACTCGTGGAAGTAAAATAGCATTTCCGATTTCCCCGGCAAAACTCGCTCAACACGAAGGTCACGAAGGGACACAAAGGCAATCTTTGCAACGTTTTCGCTGTCGTGTCCTTTGTGCCCTGCGGGTGAAAAGCCTTGTTGTAGTGAAGTCATTTCCCAACACAATTTCTGATTGAACGCGCTGGCCCTCCGGCTCAGGAGGGCCTTCTTTCCCCATGAGTTGGCTTGCTTTTGCTCTCGTCACCGTTGCGGCCTTCCTGCACGCCTTTTGGAACTTCCTCAGCAAACGCCAGAACCCGCAGGCAGCCTTCTTCCTGATGGCCTCTCTGGCTGCGGCGGCGGTTTTTCTCCCCCTTGTGTGGATCTTTTGGAGCGGCGTACGGGCGATTCCTCCTGCGGTGTGGACCTTGATTGCCGCTACCGGAATCGTCCAGGCGGTTTACTACATTTTTCTCGCTGCCGCTTATCGAAGCGGGGACCTGTCGCACGCCTATCCGCTGGCGCGATCGTTGCCGGTCATCTTCGTTGCCCTGCTGAACGTGGCCCTCGGACGGGGGCATCAAATCGCCCCTCTGGCTTATCCGGGCTTTGTTTTGGTTGCGACAGGATGTATCCTCCTGCCCCAGCCGCGCTTCGACAATCTGCGCTGGCGCCATTACCGTCAGCGTTGGGTATTGTTTGCCCTCCTGGCAGCCATCTGCATCACCGGTTACACCTTACTGGATGACCAGGCTTTACGCATCTTGCGCGCTCTCCCCCAAACCCCGCTTTCTGACCTGGCATGGTCTTTCTTGTTTGTGGAACTGGAGACCATCAGCCTCTCTTTCTTCCTGCTGATTTTCCTCGTCTTTTCCAGGACAGAACGGTTGATGTTATTTGCGGCGCGGCCTGCCGAATGGCTCAAGACGGCTCAAATGGGGGTCATCATCACCGTCACCTATGGGCTGATCTTGCTGGCCATGGCATACGTCCGCAATGTCAGTTACGTGTCTGCCTTCAGGCAGTTATCCATTCCCATCGGCGCGGCGCTGGGAATCGTAGTCCGCAAAGAAGGCGTAACCGCCCCCAAACTGACCGGCATTGCCCTCGTCTTTATCGGCCTGATTCTGGTAGCCGTTGGCTAAACTTCCCCTGCCTGGCGTTATTTGAGCGTCAGGAACTTCCCATTCTTTCTCAACCAGGCACGGTATGCCTTATGTCCTGGCATGATTGTTTCCACCAGCGCCCAAAACTCTTTTGAGTGATTGGCAACCTTCGTATGCGCCAATTCATGGACAATGACATAGTCCACCACTTCGGGCGGCGCCATCACCAGCCGCCAGGTGAAACTGAGTGTCCCTTTGGCACTGCATGAACCCCAGCGGGTGCGCGCCGAGGTGATGCGCACCTTCTCGTATTTGAAACCATGCTGTTTTGCGAGTACCGACAGGCGCAGGGACAGTACCAGCGCCGCCTGTGCTTTGTACCAGCGGGTAAATGCTTCCTCTGCCCTGGGCAGGGCCGACCTCGCCAGCCGGAAGGCCTGCCCGTCGAAGGTCAGCGCGGTACGCTGGCGGGGAACAATCTGAAGCGGATATTCCCGCCCCAGGAAGAGAAACTTCTCCCCCTCCTCATACCGCTTGGGTGGCGGCGGCGCATACTTCTGGGCCCGCTTCTGGTGTTTGCGCACCCAATCGGCGTGTTTCTCCACAAAAGCGCGGATGCTCGCCTCGGGTATTTCCAGCGGGGCGCGCACCTCCACTGTCCCATCCGGGCGGACAAAAATGGCGATACTCTTGCGCCGCGAACGGACAAGGCGGTCAATGGCAACGCTCATGGCTGCTTCCCGCCTTCTCTCTTTTCGCCTTCTTCCTTCTCACTTCTTACTTCTCCCTTCTCCCTTCCTTCTCCCTTCCATCATCACCCTCGCCGCCCGCCGCCCGATTTCCACGGCAAAATTCGTCCCGCGGTCCCAGGGGTAAACCTGGCTCATCGAAGCAAAATACACTCCTGGCACAGGCGTCTCGATCGGCGGGATATTCTTCGAATGATTCACCAGCGGCACCGGCTGGGCATAAGTCGTGCGGAACAGCCACGCCTTGCGCACCCAATCCGGCTCAAATTTGGGATTAAAGCGCTTCAAGGCTGGCAAAAAGCGCGCCAGCAACTCCTCCTGGCTCAGGCGGAAATACTCATGCTCCGGCTCCAGATAATCGCCCAAATACACAATGTGATCGCCGCCGAAATGCTCCGGGCTGACGTAATTGGTATGCTCCACCAGCGCCAGGAACGGGTAGCCCTCGCTCTTGGGCAGGTTGAACCAGTAATAGCCCTCCTCCGACAGGCGGTGTTTGAGCGCCAGAGTCAGCACCACTGCCCCCATGGACTTCATCTGTCGCAACCCGTAAAGGTACTTTTCCGGTAAAGACGGAACGAGGCGGCTCATCGCTTCGGGCGAGAGCGTGACCAGGACTTTGTCGTAGGCCTCAGCCTGATCGCTGCGGACCGTCACCCCGCCTGCGCCTGGCGCGGCCTCGATGCGCGTCACCGGCGTCTGGAGGCGAATCTCCACCCCCATCCCCCGTAACTTATCCGCGAACAGGTCGGCGAAGCGCTGGAAGCCGCCCTCAAACGTCCCCAGGCGGGTGGTGCGTGCCTTCAGCCGCGCCCACATCCAGGCCATCGTCACCTGTTTGTAGTAGCGCTCGCCGAACTTGCCGATGACGAGCGGCTCCCACATCAGGCGGTACACCTTTTCCCCGGCCCATTTGCGCATCCACTCGTCCACCGTGTACTTTTCCAGGGCGCGCCAGTTGTTCGTCAGGCGCAAAAACAGGCCCACCAGTCCGAAGCGGACCTTGTTCACGCCCCAGCCCAGCCCCGGGAACAGAATCGCCTTGACAATGGAGTCGAACGGGTAGAACTTCCCGTTATAGTACATCACCGTCAGCGGGCGGGGGAAGAGGACTTTGTCTTCCCAGCCCAATTCCTTGATGAGGCCGAGCATGTGCCGGTCGCTGGCGAACCAGTGGTGATAGAACTTCTCCACCGACCAGTCCCAATGCGGCTCTTTGAAGCCGCTCGCCAGCCCGCCGACGTAATCGGCAGCCTCGTAGATGGTCACTTCGTGGCCGGCGCGGCGTAAATCCCAGGCCGCAGCCATCCCTGAAAATCCTGCGCCGATGATTGCAATTTTCATGTTACGCTCCAAGGAATTCATCCAGTGAAATGGCTGTTTCAGGGAAACTCGCCAGAATTTGCCTGTCTGTCGTGACCAGCCTGATGCCCAAATCCTGCGCCAGGGCGACGAATTCGCAGTCGTAGGCGGTACAGGCGCTGGCAGCGGTCAGGTCCAGCACCCGGTTGGAGGAGACGCTAAACTCGCGCCCGCTCATCGTCCGCAGCGCCTCGGCCATAATCTGCTTTGCCTGTTCGAGCGACAGCACCCCCTTGCGCAAATATCCCCCCAGCACGTTGCGGAACTCGCTCCGCCAGAGCAAGGGGGCTAACCAGTCGGCATCTTTTTGCAGGAGATCGCAGGCGCGCTGTGACCACTCCGTCGTCAGGTGCAGGTAGGCGATGATGTTGGTATCCACAACGATCATTGCCGCCCCTCGTTCTTCAAACGCCTGATCTCGTCATCGGTGGCGAGATAGGGAGCAGTCAGTTCGCGGATGCGGCGGGTTCGCTCGAGGGTCTCGGCCACGTCGAGAGGACGCGGCATGACCGCCTGCTCGATGATGGCAATCAACTCACTGTTGATGCTGCGGCGGTTAATTTTGGCGTTTTGCTTGACGCGTTCATACAATTCTTCAGGGAGATTCTTCAAAGTCACTGCAACCATGGCAACCTCCATAAGGTTTCGAAACGAAACCATTATGGAATACATGCGGGGATTTGTCAAGAGAAAGACATTAGAACTCTTGCATCAGTCGTGAGGCGGATTTGCCTTGAGTGTTTAGCCACGGATTTCCATAAAAAATCTGTGTAAATCTGTGTAAATCTGTGGCTGTAAATCTGTGGCTGTAAATCTGTGGCTGTAAATCTGTGGCTGTAAATCTGTGGCTGTAAATCTGTGGCAAAGAAGTGCTTTTGCAAGAGGTCTATTGCAATTCGAAATACCAGCGGTCTCAATCCTTAGGCGCTTCTGAAGCCTGGGGGTCTTTTGTCTCCGCTCTCAGCGCGTCGCTCCATTTGATGCCCTCGCGCGCCAGGTAATACGCCCCGAGCAACGTAATCGGCAGCCAGAGCGCCACGTGCAAAACGAGCGTGTACCCTGCCGCCAGCGATTGCGGCACACCGTAAGCGGTCAGCACAGCAATCCCCGGCGCGTCGAACGTGCCGATGTAGCCCGGAGCAGAGGGAACGGTTGTGGCCAGGTTGACCACGCCATTCATCAACATCAGAGCGAAGAAACTGACCTCGAAGTTGAAGGCGTGCATGACAAACCAGTACTTGCCCGTCTCCAGCAGCCAGATCAGCACAGACGTAAAGAACACCATCAGCACGTTGAGCGGCGAACGCAGAGAGGCCAGCCCATCCAGGAATTTGTGCAGAATACCGCTGGTCTTCTCGCGCAGGCGTTTCGGCAAAAGGCGGTCAATGAACCACTGTCCGATTCGGGCCGTCACCTGCGGGAACATGGCTGCCAGCAGAAAGACGCCCAGCGCGGCGGCAAAAATCCCCGCGCCCCATAGTGAAAGCGTTTGCAAGTCGCCCACAAAGCCGGAATTGGCCGCAGCCAGTTTCGCCAGTTCGGGCAAATTGACGAAGACGAAGCCCAGCATGACCACGCCGTCGAAGATGCGCTCGACGATGACCGTCGCCAGCGAGGCCGAGACCGACACCCCCTCGCGCCGTTTCAGGACGACCGCCCGCAGCACCTCGCCGGCGCGCGCCGGGTAAATGTTGTTGCCCATGTAGCCGATGCAGGTGATAGGGAACATCACACGGGTCCGCACCGCTTTGATCGGCTTGAGCAGATAATGCCAGCGCCACGCCCGCACCCATACCCCCACAAAATAGACCGCGATTCCCGGCAAAATCCACCAGTAACGGGCGGTTTTTACCGCCTGCCAGAAGTCACCCAATTTCAGCCCACGCAGGGCCAGATAGAGAAAGAGAACACTGATGAAAACACCAACCCAAAATTGCCACTTTTTCATACCAGGATTTTACCATGCGACATTCTGTTTGCTTGTTTCGTGCTAGAATAAAAGCATATGGATATTCCTGAGCGCGTCGCCTTTTTATCGCGTTTGCATCTGTTTAACGGTTTGGGGGAAGACCAGCTCCAGGCTGTCGCCAACAGTCTGGAAGAGGTTTCTTTCAAAGCCGGAGAAACCATCATCAAAGAAGGCGAAGAAGGTTACCAGTTCTTCATGATTGTCAAAGGCAAAGTCCTGGTGACGCGCAAGAAAGCCCCTCGTCCGCTGGCTACGCTGGTCGCCAGAGACTACTTTGGCGAAGAGGCGATGCTCAGCATACATCACCGCCGCACAGCCACCGTCACGGCTGTAGAAGACACCCACACGCTGGTATTGGGGCGAGAACATTTCCGCCGGCTGTTAAAACAAGCCAAAATGTTGCGCCCCAACTTTCTGGTGGCTGTGGAAAGCCGCCGTCTTGCGCGCAGGGTACATTTCTCCTGGATGCCCGAGGACGAGATCATTTACTACCTGGCCCGCAAACATTCCATTCTGCTTTTCCGCTCCCTTCTCGTCCCCTCCTTGCTTTTACTCCTGGGACTGGCCGGTTTGCTCTACACCTGGTACCACGCAGACCAATTTGTGATGCAAGTTCTCTGGTGGTTTGCGCTGTTGATCACCATTTTTGCTGGCCTTTGGGCACTTTGGAACGGCATAGACTGGGGAAACGACTACTACATTCTCACCAACCGGCGAGTCATCTGGCTGGAAAAAGTGGTCGGCATCTACGACAGTCGCAACGAAGCCCCTCTTTCGGCTGTCCAGCGGGTCAATGTACAAACAGACTTTTGGGGGCGCCAACTCCGCTACGGCAACCTCATCATCCGTACCATTGTTGGCAGCAGCCTGACTCTGCAAAACATCAGTTACCCTTACCAGGCAGCCGCATTGATCGAGGAACACTGGCGACGTTCGCAGGAAAGTTCGCGCCGCATGGAAGAGGAAGAAATCAAGCAGGCCTTGCGGCAGCGTTTGCTCCAAGGAGGGCCTCGTCCGCTTCAAGCATCTTCCTTAATCGCCAAGCCCCAACCCAAATCGGACCCCTACAAAGGCAAGCGGCGCATCAAAGACCTGTTTCGTCTCCGTTTTGAAGACAAGTCCGTGGTCACCTACCGCAAGCACATCATCATTCTCTTGCGCCAGACATGGAAACCCTTGCTGATCCTGCTTGGTCTGCTTGCCCTGTTGATCTTTGCCCTGCTCCCTGCCGGTCGGGGCATTACAGCCGCCCTGGGCCTCCTCAACTTGCTGTGTGTGTGGAGTGTATTCGCCCTGGTAGCATTTTTCTGGTGGCTGTATGAGTACATAGACTGGAGCAACGACATCTTCCAGGTCACGCCAGAACAAATCATGGATATTGACAAGAAACCGCTGGGAGAAATCACCAGCGACATTGCAGCCCTCGACAATATCCTCGGCATCCAGTACGAACGCCGCGGCCTGTGGGGACGCATCTTCAACTACGGAAACGTCATGATTACCATCGGCGGCGGCAAACAAATGGTCTTCGAAGATGTCGCCAATCCCTCAGAGGTCCAGGAAGACATCGAACGTCGCCGCCTGGAGCGGGTCGCCAAGCAGGAGCGCGATAAATTCAAGGCGGAGAGCGAACGTCTCGCCGACTGGTTCGCGGCCTATTATCAAACCGAGCATAGTTTGCGGGAAGAACAAGCCAGCCAAAAGCCCGCCGATTCGTCCGATGCCGGCAAAGAAAACGAAGATTCCGAGACAACTTGATGTAAAATATCCTCTCATTCTTGCTTATTTAGTGGTGAACTATGGCTCTTCGTGAAATTGTTACTGTCCCTGATGCTGTCCTGCGTCGAAAGGCCAGGCCGGTTACTGACTTCGGCCCCGACCTGCAGCGGCTCGTAGATGACATGATCGAAACCATGCGCGCTGCCCCGGGGGTTGGTCTGGCTGCACCGCAGGTGGGTGTCTCACAACGCGTCATTGTCGTCGAGTACCCCGAAGATGACGAACAAGAGGACTCGCCCAAAAAACTCTACGTGGTGATCAACCCCGAAATCAAAGAAATGTCGAGCGAAACAGAAGTAGGTGTAGAAGGCTGCCTCTCCATCCCTGGCGTGCAGGGCGAGGTCGAACGCTCCCTCGCTATCACCGTGCGGGGCTACACCCGCCGCGGTCAACCCATCAAAATCAAGGTCAAAGGGTGGATGGCGCGCATCTTCCAGCATGAAATTGATCACCTGGAAGGCATCCTCTTCACCGACCGCGCCACCAGAGCCTGGAAACTCGCCCCCGACGAAACACTCGTGGATAACGTATAACCCTACCAACTTGCCAGCCGACATCAACGGATGCACTTAACCCGTCTCTCCCTCACCAACTTTCGTGCCTTTGCCCGCCTGGATGTGGATGTCCCCCGGCGGGTTGTCTTGCTGGTGGGGAGCAACGCCCAGGGCAAAACCAGCCTGCTCGAAGCCGTCTATTTCCTCGCGGCCTTCACGTCCTTTCAGACCCACGCCGACCGGCAACTGGTCAACTTCATCGCCGCCCGCGAAGCCCTGGCTGTGGCCCGCCTCGTCGCCGAGTACCAGCGCGGCGGGCGCGGCCACCGGCTCGAGGTCCGGCTCGTGCTGGAACCGGTGGGGCCACTGAACGGTCAACGCCTGCGCAAGGAAATTCTCCTGGATGGGGTGAAACGTCCCCTGGCAGAAGTCATCGGCCATTTCAACGCCGTTGTCTTCGTCCCACAGATGACGCGCATCATCGAGGGCGGACCTGAAGACCGTCGCCGTTACCTGAACCTGGCGCTGGCCCAAACGACCCCCGGCTACGCCCATCTCCTGAGCGAATACACCCAGGCCCTCACCCAGCGCAATGCCCTGCTCAAGATGCTCAACGAACGCGGCGGCGACGCCTCGCAACTTGACTTTTGGGACGAGACCATCGCCCACTCCGGAGCAGCGCTCATCCGGGCGCGCATCGTTGCCATCCAAGAACTTGAGACCCTGGCACGGCGAATCCACGCCGAACTGACGCACGGGGCCGAGACTCTGCGCCTGGACTATCAGCCAGCCTACGACCCGTTGCCTCGTCCCACCGGGCAGATTGCCCTGCGCCTCGACACCCCTGTCGATCGCTCCGGCCTGAACGAAGCCGACATCCGCGCCGGTTTCCTGGACAACCTGCGGCGGACACGCAGCGAGGACATTGCCCGCGGCGCGACCGCCCTCGGCCCCCACCGCGACGAGGTGCGTTTCCTTGCCAACCAGACCGACCTGGGCGATTACGGCTCACGCGGTCAGGTGCGCACGGCGCTCCTGGCGCTCAAACTTGCCGAAGTCGAGTGGATGAAAACGAAAACCGGCGAGTGGCCTGTCCTTCTGCTGGATGAAGTCATGGCCGAACTCGATGTACAACGCCGTGCCGACTTGCTGACCTACCTGGAAAAAACGGAGCAGGCTCTGCTCACCACCACCGACCTGAAATTATTTCCCCCCACCTTCACCGAGAAGACCGAGACCTGGGAGGTCAGCGCCGGGTCGGTCAAAGTCCTGAAAACCATCTAAACCGCGGAGGTCAATCATGCCTGTCAAACACACGTCCGACGTTCCCGCCCAACCCGTCAAGGCGGGCGACTTCACCACAATTCAAGTCCTGTTGCAAGGGCCAAACTTTACCATGCGGCGCTTTGTCATGGAACCAGGCGGCGGCATGCCGGAGCATACCAACACCGTCGAACACGAGCAGTATGTGCTGCGCGGGCGCGCCCGCATCAGCATTGACGGCGAGGAATTCGAGGTTCAGCCTGGCGACGTGGTCTTCATCCCGGAAGGCGCCCCGCACTGGTATCAGAACATTGGCGACGAGAATTTTGAATTTCTGTGCATCGTCCCCAACAAAGAAGACGTCGTCAAACTCATCGCCAAAGGTTGCTAACCGCGGCAGTTCATCTCGTGTATGCCTGCTAGAGGGGCTTTTTGGTCGGGATGCCCGGTTTGCGCGGGTAACCTTTTGGTGTAGCCGCGACTTTGTCGGCAATGACCAGAAAGCGGTCTTCGGTGATTCCTGGCAAATCCACCGGAATCAATTGTCTTAAATTTCCTCCCAAAATTTTCAAAGCCCGTTCGGCCTGATGCGCCTCCGCTGGCCCGGAGACGCCTTTTTGCGCCAGCATCGAACCGCCCAAACGCACAAGCGGCAGCAGATACTCGGAGAGCACGGACAAATTGGCAACAGCACGCGCCACCGCCCAATCGTATTGCTCGCGGTGGGTGTTCATTTGCCCTACTTCCTCCGCCCGGGCATGGATGACTTCCACATCCCTGAGTTTCAACGTTTCAACAATGTGGCGGCAAAAATTGACTTTTTTCCCCACCGACTCAATCAGGGTCAATTTCATCGCCGGATAGAGAATTTTCAGCGGAATGCCCGGGAAACCAGCCCCGGTCCCAACGTCAACAAGCCGTTGCAGGGGGGTCTCTTTCCAGGCCAGCACGCAGGAAAAGGAGTCCAGGAAATGCTTGGTGCGGATTCCTTCTTCATCGCGGATGGCTGTCAGGTTGAATTTCTCGTTCCAGGCCATCAGTTCACGCTCGTAAGTCATCAACGCCAGCACCTGCCTGCCGCTCAGGTGAATGCCGAACAATTGTTGGGCCTGTTGAACAAGTTTTTCCATGCTGAGAATTATAAACGAAAAGGCCCGACGTGTTGCTCGCCGGGCCGGGTAGAAAGCAGAGAGGTCAAAATTTCGTCTTATCTGCCCACTCTTGTCATTGCAAGTCGTTATCGGGGGCGAAGCAATCCCCTTGCTTTCCAGGAGATTGCTTCGCTGCGCTCGCAATGACAGTTGCATTGTTGAGGAGATTGCTTCGCTACGCTCGCAATGACAGTTAAACTCCATTACTGCTTTGGCTGCTTGCGGGCCTTGCTCCGTTTCACCGTCCGGACAATCAACCATACGATCAAGGCGACAGGACCAACGGTGACAATCAAGACCGGGATGACCAGAATGAAGAACCAGATGAGAAATTCCACAAACCCACGCAGGAAGTCAATCAGTGCCTTGTAAGCATCCTGAGCGGCGCCTTTGGGCGTCCACGGTCCAATTTGCAGAGGCTGGATAGTTTCCTCAGCAATCAAGGTCACGTTGATCAGGGAGTAGGCGGTAGCCTCCTCATAGTACTGCATCTGGCCCTTCACGCTTTCAATCTGCTCGTTGTAATACTGCAACTGGCTGAAAACGTTGAGCACATCTTCGGTCTTGGTCGCATTGTCCATGATGGTCTGCAATTGATCGCGAGCCGCCTCAAGGGCAGTGAGCCGGGACTGGAGGTCCACGTAAGATGAGGTGATATCCTGCCCGGAACGGCTCTCGCTATCCACTTTAACCACACCGGCTTTGATCTGGTCGAGGGCCGCGTCCAACTGATCTGCCGGGACACGAATGGAAATATGCCCTTCAGGCGTCGTCCCACCGGTATCGAGCGAAGTCTGGTAAATTTCCATCGAAATGACAAAGCCACCCAGCGATTTGGCCAGCGCAGCGATCTCTTCCATCTTTGCCTGTGGGTCGCGGATAACAATGGTGAGATCGGCATTCATGATGACCATGCGTTTTTGCAGGACTTGCGAAATTTCCGTATCTAACCCCACCGGCGCTACGGATTCCTGAACAACCGCCTCCGGCAAATATTCCTCTCCTGCCGCAATCTCGGAAGGAGCAATTAGCCTGTAAACAACGGGTGAATCCCCATAAGAGGAGGATTTATCCGCAGCCCCACAAGCCGTCAGGCTCAGCAAAAACACAACGAGGAAGAAGGCTATTTTCTTTTTCATGGTCTCTTCTCCTTGAAAAGATTTCTCTTGTTTGACGTTCCGGATCGCCAAAATGTTCCAGAGGCAGTGCGCAATTCACCATCCACCTGCCAGTCTCTCTGCATGTCGGGCAGGCAAGCCGGCTTCCAGAATCTGCGTCTGGACAGCCTGGATATCGTATGCAACACGGTGAGGTTCCCAGATTCTTTCCTGGGGATAGAAGATGGCATAGGCCGCGCGCGGGTCGCGGTCGCGTGGCTGACCCACTGAGCCAGGATTGAGAAAGGCGCGTTCCTGCAAAACGTAAGGAGTATTTGGCGCAGGAACCTCAATGGTGAATTCATCTTCGGCCAGATGATACTGAAAAACCCCTTGAAAATGCGAATGTCCAACCAGGCACCATGGCGTGGCGAAATAGTCCAGATTCAAACGTGCCACAAGGGTGTTCATGACATATTCCCAAATCGAATCGCGCGGGCTGCCATGTGCCAGGGTCATCTCCCCTCGCTCGACCGGTGTCACAGACTGAGAACGCAAGAATGCCCGGCTGGCATCGGTGAGAGTCTCGCGTTGCCAGAGGAGAGAACGTCTCGCATCGGGGTTGAAGGATTCAATAGAGATGTCACTGAGACAGGCGTAGTCATGATTGCCCATCAGCGCCGTCAGGCGCGGCAAACTGGCAATGCGCTCGATACACTCGTTCGGACGAGGGCCATAGCCAACGACATCGCCCAAGCTCCAGACTTCGTCCACGGCCCCGGCATCGGCTAACACGGCTTCGAGCGCGACCAGATTGGCATGAATGTCAGAAATTACCAGAATACGCGTCATTTTTTATCCAGTAATGCAATCACATGTTCGAGGATGGTCTCAGCGAGGTCGCTCTTGCTCATCAGTGGCAGGGCAATCTGTCGCCCATCGGCAAAGAGCAGGGTAGCACGGTTCGTATCAACGCTGAAACCGGAATCGGGGGCAGAGACATCGTTGGCAACGATAAAATCGAGGCGTTTGGAAGCCAACTTCGCCCGAGCATTTTCAAGTAAATCGCGGCTTTCGGCGGCAAAGCCAACCACCACGCGCGGTCTCTTCGACCCCATGCCTGCCACTGCTGAAAGGACATCGGGCGCGGCCTCCAGTTCTATCTGCGGAATGCCGTCCCGCTTTTTGAGTTTGTCGGCAGCGACCGTCTTGGGGCGGAAGTCAGCAACGGCAGCGGCCATGATAAGGACATCGGCTCCGGCGGCTTCTGCCAGGACGGCTGTTTTGACCTCCTCCGCCGTCTGGACCCGGAGCAGGCGCGCTCCCACCGGCGGGGTTAGGGCCGTGGGCGCGCTGACCAGGACAACGGTCGCGCCCGCATCGAGAGCGGCCTGAGCCAGGGCATAGCCTTGTTTGCCGGAGGATTTGTTCGTCAGCACGCGCACCGGATCGAGCGGTTCTTGCGTTCCCCCCGCCGTAACCACGATTTTCGTTCCAGCCAGTTTGCCGTTCCGTCCGAGCACCAGGCGGATGTGGCCGATCAGTTCTGCCGGCTCGAGGAAGCGACCGCGGCCCATCAGGCCGGAGGCCATGCGTCCCTCCCCCGGTCCGGCGAAAAGGACGCCGCGTTCGCTCAGGATGCGGACATTTTCCTGCGTGGCCGGGTGTTCGTACATGCCAGCATCCATTGCCGGGGCAATCAGCAGGGGACAACGGGCAGCGAGCGCAGTGATGGTCAACAGGTTGTCGGCCAGGCCGCGGGCAATTTTTGCCAGGGTGTTGGCCGTGCAGGGAGCAATCACCAGCAAGTCAGCGCTGTGACCGAGGCCAACGTGCAAGACGTGCGCTTCTCCCCCCCACAGGTCAGCGTCGGTGTAGGCTTTGCGGCCAGTCAGCGATTGAAAGGTGAGCGGAGTGACGAATTTCTCAGCCCCCGATGTGAGCAGAACATCCACCTGCGCCCCGGCCTGGGTCAATTTGGAGGCCAGATCGGCGGCTTTGTAGGCCGCAATCGAACCAGTGACCCCAAGCAGAATATGTTTGCCGGTCAGGATGGACATAACGCGATTATAACGCCAAACTGAAACCGAAAATGTAACTATTCAGGCTGTCATTGCGAGGGCGTTTTTTGCCCGAAGCAATCTCGTGTTGAACAGGAAAAACCATGCTTTGGGAGACTGCTTCACTCGCAAAAAGCGCTCGTTCGCAGTGACACCCCTGTTT
>DAOTZT010000151.1:0-2927 GCA_034434255.1 Anaerolineales bacterium
TCGCCGCGCACGCCGTAGCGCTCGAACAGGTCAATCAGTTTGAGGAGGATGTCGGCGCTTTCGCTGGGGTGAGTCCAGTCGTGGACGTTGATGATGAAGGAGATGTAGCCCTCACCCCCGGCCCCTCTCCCAGTGGGAGAGGGGAGAACCTCACCCCCGGCCCCTCTCCCGGCGGGAGAGGGGAGCGTCGCAGAGGGGAGAGTCGGGGAGGGGAGTGTTGGGGTAACGGGAGCAGGCGTCGGCGGGGTGGGAGGCGTTGTTTGGGCGCAGGCAAAGGTCAGAAGGGAGAGAAATGTCAGGGCGAGGAAAAATTTTTTCATGGGGGAATCTCCTTGCGTTGCGTTGCGTAGTTATTCGCTGGCGGCGTAGGCGTCCGCCATTTGGGAGAAGGTCGCCCATTGGATTTGTCCGCTGGCGACGAGGGGGTCAACGACTTCGGTGAGGAAGCGTTCGATGACGCCGAATGGGTCTTGCGGGTCGCTGCGAAATTCGCCGGGGTGAATGGTGAAGTGGAAGACGTTGACCTTGCCCGGCTGCGCGGCCTGGAGCGAGGCATAGAGTTGGGTTTTGAGATACTCGAAGTAGGCTTGGTCGCCGCCCGCCGTTTCGCTGCGGCGCATGGAGGCGAAGTTGGTCGTGTCGTATTGACCTTCGGGCAGGAAAATAATCGCGCCGTTGGGGTCGTGGGTGGTGAAGGCGGTCAGGTCGACGCCGTCAGTGCCGCCTGCGGGCCGCCAGGGGTTGACGCCCACCAGTTCGAGTGGGGTCTGCTGCAAATGCGGGTTTTTCCAGTCGCTGTTCACGTCCAGTCCCGCGCATTCGGCGGCTTCGTACACGCTGGGATACAGGTTGCCGCCGCTCCAGTAGCGGATGTCGCTCACGCCCGATGCCTGCGTGATGTAGCCGATTTCTTCTTTCATCACGTCGCACCATTGCTGGACGGGGAGCGATTCGGGGTTCTTGCCGAGGTGCGCGTCTTCGTGGAAGTGCAGGGCGATCTCGTGTCCATGCGCGGCGAGGTCGGCGAGGATGGTATTGCCCGACTCAATTGCAACCGTCGTGAACGGGCTTTGCGCCTGAATGGTCATGCGTCCGCCGTGGGCTTCGACGATTTGCGTCACGAGAAGGATGTCCTGGACATGTTTCTCAAACAGCGGCCCCTGCCGGTAATCGGCGCCTCTGCCGCCTCCTCCGCCGCTGATGCCCTGTGCAGTGGTTCCTAATGGCTCGATGTGCATGCCGATGGTGAACAGGAGGACGGCTTTTTCGCCGCTGGAGGTTGGTTCTGCCGCCGCTTCGGTCGGTGACCCTTCGGCTTCGCTCAGGGCAGGCCGGGGCTGGGTCGCCGTTTCGAGGGGCCGGGTCTCGACAGGCTCGACCACTTCCGCTGTGGGAGTCGGCGCGCCCGTCAGCGAGCAGGCGAGGCTCATCGCGAGAAGAAGAGGAAGCAAGGGAAATAAGCGTTTCATGGTTAATTCTCCATTTCGAACATTTGCTGGACGTACTTCGACACCAGCGCAGGCAACAGGCGCGATTCTTGCTCGGAGAGCATGGCTGGCGGGCTGGCGGGGTCGTAGGTCTGGTTGGGCGGCAGGTCGTTCAATCGCACCCAGGGGACGCCGCCATTGACCGCATTGTTCACCATCAAAATGGCGTGGGCGTTATCCGGTTGGACGTGATCCTGCTCTGATTGAATACGCTGATACGGCACGCGGATTTGCGCGATGAATGTGCTGGCCTCGCGCTGCGCCCAGAAGGCTTCGTCGGTGCAAGACGCCACATCCTGGAGATGCCCCAGGCTGCCAGCGTCGCAGCCGCCGGTATCGTTGCGATTGGCGGGGCCTTCCCAGTCAATCAGGAAGGCCACCGGCAGGTCGGGGTGACGCGCCAGCGCGCCCGCGCCCATCGTGATGCCGTAAGAGTAGGTCACCAGGCCGATTCTGGACGGGTCCACACCGGGCAAGGTGGCGGCGAACTCGATGACCGCCGCCAGCCCGTCCTGCTGGATGAAGCCGTTGTAATCTTCCGTTCCAGCGCTTTGACCGCGCCCGTCGGGGTCGAAGACGATGACCCCATAGCCCGCCTGCACAAAGGCGTGGAACTCGCCGTTCGGCTTGCGGAAGGAAGAACTGTTGCCTGAGCCGCCCGGCACCAGAACCAGCGCAGGGACAGGTGACACCGTGGCAGCAGCCGGCAGATTGACATACACCGCCAGCGACGCCCCGCTCGTCGGGTTAGTGACGGTGTGCTTCTCCCCTCTCCCTGTGGGAGAGGGGTTGGGGGTGAGGGCACAGTCTGCCGGGCAATTTTGGGCGTTTTCCGGCCCCTCGCAGATGCCGTTACCGCAGGGGGAAGCAGGCCGAGGCTGACTGGGCATGGGCAGGGCAGGATGGGTTGGCTGAACGACCGGCGTCACAACCGCCGTTTCGGTTGGGATGGGGAGCGGGGTCGCTCTCACAGGAGACGCTGGCGTTTCGAGGGGCGTTCCCTCACCCCCGGCCCCTCCCCCAGTGGGGGAGGGGAGTCCCCCACTGGGAGAGGGGAGCGGCGCGCCCGTCAGCGAACAAGCCAGCGCCATCCACATCAAAAGAACGAATAGAAGCAAGCCTCGTTTCATTGTTTTCTCCTTACATAACATACCTGTTTACCTGTGTACCTGTTTACCTCTCTACCTCTCCATACCAGTTTACACCCACTCGCTTCCTCAAAAAAGTGCCTGTTGTCATCATCTCTCTGAAGAGAGCGTGAAATTCCAATACCCACCCATGATTGCTGTCATGGGGAAGACGAAAAAATCATGACAGCCGACAGTCATCGAATTGCTCTGACCATGATAAGATTCGAGCATGGCTGATTCCCCTGAAACCTGGCGCGGCCTGCGCATGGCTGCCTGGATATGGCTGGGCTACCTGGCGGCTTTGCTGGTC
>DAOTZT010000152.1:0-4481 GCA_034434255.1 Anaerolineales bacterium
AGTCACCGTTTCCCCCAAATATCAAGTGGTCATCCCCTTGAAAGTGCGCGAGAGAATGCGCCTCAAGCCCGGGCAAAAAATGCACGTCATTGCTTACGACAATCTGGTGGTATTCATCCCCGTCCGCCCCATTGAACAGGCACGCGGGTCGTTGAAAGGCATGGACACACGCATCGAGCGCGACGAAGAGGACCGCGTATGAACATCGTTGACTCTTCAGGCTGGCTGGAATACTTCGCAGAAGGCAGCAACGCCGATTTTTTCGCCCCCGCCATCGAAGACACCGCGAATTTGCTTGTACCTGTCATCTGTATTTACGAAGTCTTCAAAAAGGTGCTGCAGCAAAAGGGGGAGAATCAGGCGCAGATTCACGTCGGCGATATGAAACATGGGAAGGTCATCGAGATTGATGAATCGCTGGCACTGAGCGCCGCCAGGCTCTCGGCTGAACTCAAACTGCCCATGGCGGATAGTTTGATTCTTGCCACGGCCCGCGCCCATAACGCCATCCTCTGGACACAGGATGAACACTTCAAAGACCTCGAGGGCGTGAAATATGTGGAGAAGAAAGATTGAACGGGCAAACCGCTGCCCACCGTAAACGGGTTCATCGAGATAGACCGTCCACGAATGGAGTCAACGAATCCACGACTGCCTGCCCCCATTCGTTTATTCGTTCCCTATTCGTTGACGGTTCGCCCCAGTGAAAGGAGCCTCGCATGGACTCTCATCTCCCCGCCCAACTCGTGCAATTCCTCGCCCCTTACCTGTCCTATCTGGTCAAGGGACTCAAACTCGCCGGGCAGGAAGCGGCCAAAAAACTCGGCGAAAAAGCCGGTGAACAGGGCCTCGACCAGGCCAAAGCCCTGTGGGAGAAACTGCGCCCGAAGGTGGAAGCCAAGCCCGCTGCGCTGGAAGCCGTCCAGGACGCGGCCGAACATCCCGACGACGAAGACGCCCTCGCCGCCCTGCGCCTGCAACTGAAGAAACTCCTCGCCGAAGACCAACCCCTGGCGCAGGAACTTGCCCGCCTGCTGCAACAGGCCCAGGCTGGGGGGCGCACAGTCACCGCCAGCGGGAATCGCTCTGTCGCCATCGGTGGGAATGTGACGGGCAGCGTGATTGTGACCGGGGACAATAACAAGGTCAACAAGCGATAACTTGGCGGACTTTCTTTGCCCGGCTGTAATCAGACGGCTCGTTGCCGTCCTCCTGGCCTGTGGCTCACGGAGGGGGAAATTTACCACTCCCCTGCACATCGTTCGCACACGGGCCGCGCGAGACGAGGCCCACCGGCACCTCGAGCAGACGTTCAATCGTCTCCAGAACCGCCGCCTCGTCCGCCGGGACGCGTTCCAGCCGCGGCTGGACCTTGCCCAGCGCTTCGGTGCGCCGCGCTCGCTCGTCCAGGGACAGGCCGCGCTGGTCGAGCCACGGCTCCGCCTGCGCTATCCCGGCGACATCAGGCGGGAGGGTGTAGCGGCGGCAGTAGGGCCATGCCTCCAGCCGGGGCAACAGGTCGAGGTGGGTGATAGCCAGGTAGTCCACGCCGCCCGTGACCTGCAGGGCGTAGCGCGCCAGCAAGGGGTCGAACCAGCCGTAGCGCACAGGCCCCTGCCAGGGGTTGGAGCGGTTGTGTTCGGCAATCAGGGAAGAGAGCGTCGCATCTTCAGTCGGCAACGGTCCCGGCCCGTGACGTACTGCGTAACAGCGCAAAATGCCGATGCGATAAACCGGCGCGCCGGGCAGAAAGGAGCGGATGAGTTCTTCAGCGTTGTGCGTGGTGCAGTTCGACCAGGTGGTATAGGGATGGAAGCCGGCCTCGGCATCCAGCAATACCCCCTGCGCGCCCTCGAAAATCACCTGCTCGCTCTCTTCCAGCCACTCTCTCAGCGTTTCATCGGGCGCAATCAGTTCCAGTTGTCGAATGCGCTCGATAGCGGCCAGCCAGTTTTCCAGGATTTCGTCACGGGTGAAGATGTCCAGTTCCTGGGACAGCAACGGGTCCGAGATTGCGCTGCACAGTGGGCGGATTTGGTGGTATTTTTGCTCGCGAATGGCCTGCAATTTCTGGCGTAGGGCCGGGGGCTGGAGCAAATCGGCGGCGCGCAGGGCCGTTTCCGGGGCGGTCAAGGCGTCTTCCACCGCTTCCCCCACGCCGACGCCGCAACTGCCGTGCCGCGCTTCCCCCCGCGCCATCTCCCGAATGCGGTTGGCCGCCTGATGAAAGGGGGTGATGACCAGCGCCCCGGCGCTGATGCGCAGCCGGGAATAGGCGTCCCCCACCCCCTTTTGTTGCAGAAGGTCGCCTTCCACGAGCAGGGCAGTGGGATGAATGACCACGTAGCGGGAGAGATAGGTGCGCACCCCCGGCACGAAGGTCCCGGCCCCGAACTGCGCAAACGTGTGATGACGTCCGTCGGGGGTCAGGACGTTGTGACCGGCCTGCGCCCCGCCGTTGTAGCGCACCACCACGCCCCGGCCCAGGCGGCGGGCCAGGAAATCGGTCAGCAGCCCCTTGCCGGCATCGCCGAAACCCAGGTCAACCAGGAGATAGACGCTCAAAATTACAGAAGAATCTGGGCAAGTGGCAGAAGCGACTTTATCACACTCTTTTCGCGGTTCGCCGGCATCCCGGCCTGACGCAAGAGCGATGCCAGTTGCTTTATGTCCGAGACCAGTTTTTCGGAGAGCAAAATGGCGCCTGCGGTCACGAAGCAAACATCCACCGGAGATTGCAGGACGAGGACATGATCGCCGAACAGGTTGCGCCAGGTTCGTTCGCATTGGCGGGCGCGCTGGGGGTCCGGGATGACGAAAAACGGGATGAAGGTCTTCTGGAGTTCAGCGACGACTTCTTTGGTAGGGATGTCTTCGTCCAGGCGGTCGCCGATGATGGTTTCGACGACGTGCCGCGAGAGGCTGGGGTAGGGGACTTCGTCGCCGGTCATGAACAGGTAGCCGCGTTTGCCGCGCTTGACGAAGCAATCCATTTCGGTGTGGGTCGCCAGGAAGTACATCGCCAGTTCGTAACTTTCCTTATCGCTACAGCCGCCGCCTTCCAGGTAAATCCAGGTCAGCCACTGATCCATCAGTTCGGCGGTAGATTCAAACTGCCCCACCTGGAGGGGCGCTTTGTTGCAGACCGCGTCGCTGAGGGCCATGAACAGGACCTGCGGGTCGGGGATTTTGCAATCCAGCAGTACCTTCATGAAGAGCGGCAGCTGCTGCGTCGCCAGCAGATGGGGAATCTCGCCCATCGAGCCGGAGACATCGAGGGCAAAGACGATTCCCAATGATTGCGGATGGTTGGCGCTGTCGCGGCTTTCACGCACCCGCACCCCTTTGGGGTTCATCAACGGATGACAGGCCTGATTTTGGAAGACTTGCTCCACAGGCAGGTCGGCGCGGTTGCCGAGCAAGGCTTGATGAGCGGTGTAACTGTAGTTGCCGTATCCCATGTAGGTTCTCCTTTTCAAAACAAAAGATCAGGCAGCAGACCTGATCAACGGACAAAATTGCGGCTCCCCAAAGATGCGTTGGGCAAGGCTGCCGAGGTATTGCCGCAGGTCCCAGGCGGTCTCTGCGGGGGCGGTCGGGTCGAGACGGGCGACGCGGTGGAGGGTCTCGGCCAGGGGCGCGGGGACGGCGGGCGGAAGGGAGGCCGAAGCCGGGTCGCCGCCGAGGGCTGCAATCACCGTCCGGGCGCTCATCGCCAGGTCGAGTTGTGGAGTCAGCGGGCAAGGACCGGTGCACGGGTAGAATGCTTCCGAAGCCGGGGGCCTGTCCGAGGTCTGCTTCCCGATTTCCCCGGCGCGGCCAAAACCGATGAGGGCTGCACCGTGGTCATCTTCCTGGATGAGAACGTGGTCGGGCAAAACGGCGCCATGTGCCACGCCCGAAGCATGGAGGAACGAAAGCAACTCCAGGATGCGCCGCCAGAGCCAGATGGAAGAACGCGGGGGAATTCCGTTGGGGTAACGCTGCATCACCGCCTGAAGCGAGTACCGAAAGCCGTATTCGCGGCGGAAGATGCTCACCGTTCGACCGCTGAAGAGGCCCGCTGTGACCTGTCCGTGCATGACCGGTTGCGGCAGCAGGCGGCTGAAGACATCCGCACCGGGGGCCGTGCTTTGCTGGAGAAACTGCAAAACACGCCATTCATTTTCCAGGAGGGGGGTCTTATCCGCCTCCCGTGCCACTTTCAAGGCGACCAGTTCGGTCGGCCAGCGCGCCCGTCGTCCGGCATAGACCTCGGCGGTATCCCCTTGGCCGAGGAGGTGTTCCACAGCCCAATGGTCGTCGTCCAGCGAAAGCCAGGCAGCGTAACCGTGCGTTTGGGGCGCGTTCCAGACGCGGTAGGCCTCGTGGAACCTGGCGGCAGGGACATGCGACGAGTCAAGTTGCACCGTCGTGCCGCAATAGGTGCAGGTCACCAGGCGAGCAAATCGGGAAGGGTTGAGCGGCGCGCCGCATTGGGG
>DAOTZT010000153.1:0-5539 GCA_034434255.1 Anaerolineales bacterium
GCGCAGAGCAGGGAGCCATCCACGGCGGGGGCGCTCCACTCCAGGGCGGCGCTTTCCACCTGCCAGAGCAGGTCGCCGCTTTGCGGGTGCAGCGCCAGCAAAGGCTTGGAGGGACCAAGCGGCTGGGGGTCGCCCAGGGTGAGAATCAGGCTTTGGGGAGTGAAAGCCATGCCGCGAACGATAGCGTGGGGCAGACCTGTGGTCTGCTCGATAGAAAAAGCGCGCCATTCGGCAGAGCGCGGTGAAAACGCCAGACAACGCCCCGCGCCTGCCAGCCAGACCTGCCCCAGCCCGGCGCACAGCAGGCCGCTTTGCGGAGGAAAGGGCGGCATCGGCAGGCGGCTGAGAAACTGCGGTAGTTCACGCCAGCCGCAACGCAGGCATAGCCCGCTGACCTGCCCGGCGGAGGCTTCCAGCCGGGGGGCGCCGCAGGAGGGGCAGAGGAGGGAGGGGAGAGGGGACATGTGGAGAACTGGAGAGCATGAGAACGTGAGAACGAGGAAAAAAACCGCTCAGGGCATGGGGGTGGGGGTGGGAGTGCGCGTGGGGGAATCCCAGCGCGGCACGCCCCACAGGAAGACTTCGTTGCCACTGGCAGAAGCCAGCCACCAGCCATCCGGCGAGAAGGCCACGCTGGTCACCGAGTTGGTATGCCCGCGCAGCGGCTCGCCGACCTGCTGACGGGTTCGAACGTCCCACAGGATGATGGTGTCATCCCACGAGCCGGAAGCCAGCAGGCTGCCATCCGGCGAGAATGCCACGCTGGTCACCGAGTTGGTATGCCCGCGCAGCGGCTTGCCAAGCATCTTGCGGGTTCGAACGTCCCACAAGATGATGGTGTCATCCCCCGAGCCGGAAGCCAGCAGGCGGCCATCCGGCGAGAATGCCACGCTTCTCACCCAATCCGTATGCCCGCGCAGCGGCTCGCCGACCTGCTGGCGGGTTTGCACGTCCCACAGGCGGACGGTGCCGTCATCAGAGCCGGCAGCCAGCAGGCTGCCATCCGGCGAGAAGGCCACGCTGAGAACATAGTTACTATGCCCGCGCAGCGGCTCGCCAAGCATCTTGCGGGTTCGAACGTCCCACAAGATGATGGTGCCATCCCCCGAGCCGGAAGCCAGCAGGCTGCCATCCGGCGAGAAGGCGACGCTGCTCACCCAATTCGTATGCCCGCGCAGCGGCTCGCCGAGCATCTTGCGGGTTCGAACGTCCCACAAGATGATGGTGTCATCCCCCGAGCCGGAAGCCAGCAGGCGGCCATCCGGGGAGAATGCCACGCTGTACACCGGGCCGGTATGCCCGCGCAGCGGCTCGCCGACCTGCTGGCGGGTTTGCACGTTCCACAGGCGGACGGTGCCGTCTGCTGAGCCGGAAGCCAGCAGGGTGCCATCCGGGGAGAATGCCACGCTGTTTACCCAACCGGCGTTTTCCAGCCCCTTCAGGCGGTAGAGCAGGGTCACCGCGGCGGCGCGGGTGGCATTGAGCAGCGGCGGCGTAGGGGTGAAGGTGGGGGTAAAGGTGGGGGTAGGCGTGAAAGTGGGGGTAGGCGTGAAAGTGGGGGTGGCTGTAGGGGTGAAGGTGGGGGTGAAGGTAGGCGAGGGCGTCCAGAACGGGGCGACGTGGGTCTGGAAGCCGGGGTCGCGAGTGCTGCTGGCGGCGGCGTAGAAGCCGTTGCCGAGCAGCGCCAGCAGGAAGAGGACCGCCATCAGCAGCAGGGCGGCTTTCCAGCGCTGCCACAGAGTTTGCCAGCGGCTGGGCGGCAGGGGGGCCAAGGTCTCCAGCAACTTTTGCGGGTCGGGGTAGCGCTTTTCTTCGGCGCGCAGGGCCTGGGCTTCTTCGCGGGCTTGCGCCAGCAGGGCGGCGGCTTCCTGGTAACTGCGGGCGGCCAGGGCGCTCTTTTGCGCCTGCTCCAGCAGGGTTTTCACTTCGGGGTCGGCGGGTTTAATCTGGCGGGCTTCTTCCAGGGCTTGCAGGGCTTCTTCGGGCTGTCCCTGCTGCAGGGCGGCGCGCGCCTGCTGCAACTGGCTGGCGAAGCGCTTTTGTTCGGCAACTTCCACCGCCTGGCGCAGCGCCCGGGCAAAGTCCTGGCAGGTGGGGTAGCGCGCCGCCGGGTCTTTCTCCAGGGCGCGCAGCAAGACGGCGTCCACTTCCGGCGGCAGGCCGCTCCTGCGCTGGCTGGGCGGCTGCGGCTTTTCCTGTTTGTGCTGGCGGTAGAGGGTGACCTCGCTGCCGCCGTGGAAAGGCGGCTGGCCGGTGAGCAGTTCATAGGTCACCGCCGCCAGCGAATACTGGTCGGAGGCGGGCGTGGGCGGCTGGTCGTTGGCCTGCTCGGGCGAGATGTAAAGCGGCGAACTCTGCGGGAAGCGCGCCGAACCGCTCAGGGTGGCGGCCTGCTGTAACACGGTCAGCAAGCCCAGGTCGCACACTTTGACGCGCAAATTGCCGGAGGCGTCTTCGGTCAGCAGCAGGTTGCCCGGTTTCACGTCGCCATGCACCAGCGGCTGCCCGTTCACCTGCTGGCGATGGAGAAAATCGAGGGCAGCGGCGGCATCGGCCACCAGCGCCGTCACCTGCAGCAACGAGGGGGGCTTGCCGCCCAGGTCGGCCAGCCAGCGGCTCAGGTCGCCGCGCGGCAGGTATTCCAGCGCCATGTACAGGCGGCCGTTTTCCTCGCCCAAATCGAGCACTTCTACAATCTGCGGATGCCGCAGGCGGGCAATCAGGCGCGCCTGGGTGATGAATTGCCCGCGCACCTGCGCGTTTTCGTTCCATTCGGGCAGCAGCACCTTCAGCGCCACTTCGCGCCCGAGGTCGCGCTTGACGGCGCGAAAGACCTCGGCAAAGCGTCCGCGCCCGAGCGATTCTTTGATCTCATAGTTCTGGAAAAGTTGGGCATTCTTCTGGTTAGCCATGCGAAGATCTCTCCGTTACTTGTTCAAAATCCACAGGATGGCGAGAATGTGCAGCAAAAGCGTCAGCGGCGCGGCGAGCAGCAGGGCAACGCCGATTTGCAGCAACAGGCCGCGCCAGTCGAAGGGCGCTTTGCGCGGCGGGCGCGCTCCCAGCGTCACCAGAATCCCCTGCGGGTCGGGGAAGTCCGGCGCCAGGTCGAGCACGGCCCTGGCTTTCTGCTGGGCGGTCAGCCAGTTTTGATGCGCCTGCTGGTAACGCTGCGCCAGTTCGGCCTGGCGGTCAATGCCGCGGCGCGCCTGTTCGATGCGCGGTTCGCCGGGGACGAGGGCTTCAGCCTGCCTGAGCAGGTCGCGGGCTTGCTTGAACTCTCCGGCGGCGGAGGCGGCCTGGGCGGCTTCTACCAGTTCACGCACGCGGCGCAGCAAACTGGCCTGCCAGGCTTCCTGCAATTTGCGCACGAACTCGCTGCAGGTGGCGTAACGATTTTCGGGGGCTTTTTGCAGGGCTTTGAGCAGCGGCTCGTCGAACTCCAGCGGCGTTTCGGGGTTGACTTCGCTGGGGCGGGGCGGCGGCTCGTCGAGGCGTTTGGTCATCACCGCCACGGGGTCTTTGCCCTCGAAGGGGCGTTTGCCGGTCAGCAGTTCGTAAGCCATCACCGCCAGCGAATACTGGTCGGAGCGGCCATCCAGCGCCTCTCTGGGCACTTCAACAATTTCGGGCGAGACGTAGTAGGCGGTGCCGGGGATGTCCTGCGCCTGCGTCAGCGAGGTTGCGCTCTGCGGGTCGAGGACCAGGCCGAAGTCGCTGAGTTTTGCCAGCGGCTGCCCGGTCAGCGGGTCGCGGTCGAGCAGCACGTTTTCGGGCTTCACGTCGCAGTGCAGCAGCGGGCGGTCGCTCTGGTAGCGCTGGTTGTGCAGGTAATCGAGCGCCGATGCCACCTGCGCCAGAATGTCGAGAATTGTGGGGACATCGTGGGGATTTTTTTCCAGCCACTGACGCAGGTTGCCGCCGCGCAGGTATTCCATGGCAATCGCCAGCGTCTCGCCTTCTTGAATCAGGTCGAAGATTTTGACCAGATGCGGATGACTGAGCCCGGCGGCGATGCGCGCTTCGCGCTCCACGCGTTGACGCGCCTGCGGCTGGGTCAGGCGTTTCTGGTCGAGGACTTTGACGGCGGCTTCGCTTTCCAGCAAGGTATGCGTGGCGCGATAGACGGTGGCGAAGCCCCCGCGCCCAATTTCTTCATGCAGTTCGTATTTGCCCAGTACAGTCATCTTTCCTCCCGGCAACGTTTGAGGAAATTATACAACCAATCGAGCAGGAAGAACGGCTCAACGCCGGATGGTGTTTCTATCTCCGGTCACAATCATGCTCCACTCACGGGTGCAGGAAGGGGGCGAGGAATTGCACGAGTTGGGCGGGGAGTTGAGGGTCCATGCGAGGCTCCTTTCGAGGAATGTGAAACATCAGCGACGCTTCTTTTGGCTTGGTAATTCTCCGTGCCGGGCGGCAAAGAGATTCTCGAACCAGGCCTCGCCGCGCACGGGGTCGAAGAGCGGCCAATGCGGGGAGACATGCTTACGCAGTTTGCCTGCGCGGTTGGCTTGTTCCATGCGGCGGCGGGCTTTGTCGTAATTGCCTTGAAGGATGTTCAAGGCGATTTCAATTTGCCAGAGGCGTTTTTGGCGGCTTTCCAGGTGCGTCAGAACGCTGCGCATTTCTTCGGTTTTCCCTTGCTCGCGCAGGGCAATGGCCCAATTGACCAGCACATGTGGTCTTTTTTGCCAGTACAAATCAAATTTTTCTGCCCACTGCGCCAGCTCTACGGCCAGCGGATAGCGCTTTTGGCGCAGGGTTTCGTAAATCAGGTTGTTGACCGCTTCATCTGCCGCTTTGCGGTGACGCTGCCAGCCGCGCCAGGCGGATTGAGTGAGGGTAAAGGTGAACAGCAAGGCGACCTCCACCGTGCGGTGCAGGTAGGTCGTTGGGACGAGCAGAACTCGCCCTTCTTTGACATTCTCCGGCTGGCATGCTTTGGACGCTTGCTGGAGATACTGTGCATCCACACGCCCGCCGACATGGACGAGAGCATTGCGGCGGGCAATGATTTCGCTCCATTCCTCTTGCCAGGTTTGCCAGTCGCCAGATGGCACAATCTCAATCAGTTTTTTCCAACGTTTTTTCCAGGTACGCAGGTCATACGCCTGGCGGACTTGTGTTTCTTTTTCGGCAAGGTCAGAAATAGACTGGTATGTTTCATCCTTGTACCAGCCATAGCCGAACAGCAATCCATCTACAAACACTTCCACCGCGCTGACCAGGGCAATCAGGGCGCTTTGACGCAGGTACAGACCGCTGACCGGCGGCTGGTACATGGCCTCGGCGAACACGCCCAGAAAGCGAGCGCTCTTTTGCGGCTCTTCTACTACCCAACGTGACACCCGCCGCTTGAAGGCAGAATCCTGGAAGGCGGCAAAGGCTTCGCGCACATCGAGATTGTCGGAAAAATCGGGGTAGAGATGGTCGTGTTCCAGCGAGGGGAAAAACTCACGCAGTTCGGTCAGAACCGTCGGCACGTCATCGCCGAAGGCGTAAGCCAGGTCTTCCGCCATCTCTTGCAGGCGGG
>DAOTZT010000154.1:0-5901 GCA_034434255.1 Anaerolineales bacterium
CATTGCGAGGAGCGTTTTTTGCGACGAAGCAATCTCCTTGCAAGCCAGGAGACTGCTTCGCTTTGCTCGCAGTGACAAAATGCGTAGAGTTTATAGAACAAGAGTTTAACTTGACATTGTCAAAGTAATCAAGGCTAAATAACCTGAGTTCGGGTTAACGCAAAAAAGCCCAAATAATCACTGCAGAGACGCTGAGAACACTGAGAAACACAAAAAATGGGATTGAAACTCTGCGTCTCGGCGGTGAAATTTTTTATCCCGAATTCACGTTAAATACCTATGGGGGGATTCATCATCGGTGTCAGCCACCCATAAAAATGGCCTCCCAAATTTCGGGAGGCCGTAAACACAAGCAAGGAAATTTTTATTCCTTCAGCGCCTTAGCCGGGGCCTTTGAGCGCCCAATCGCCCAGCCCACCAGGGCCAGCATCACGAGAGCAATGCCCCACACAACGTACAGAGTCACACCAGTAGCATTGGCGTACTTGACGATAATCGGTGCGGCAATCAAACTGACCAGGTTGACGACCTTGATCATCGGGTTCAGCGCCGGGCCGGCGGTGTCCTTCAGCGGATCGCCGACCGTATCGCCGACCACGCCCGCCTTGTGGCGCTCAGAACCTTTGCCGGTATTGGCCGCCACATCGCGCGGTTCGTCTTCGATGGCCTTCTTGGCATTATCCCACGCGCCGCCAGCGTTGGCCATAAAGACTGCCAACAGTTGACCGCTCAGGATGATGCCAGCGCAGAAACCGGCCAGGGCTTCCACGCCCAACATCAGACCGAGCGCCAGCGGAGTCAGCACTGAGATGAGCGCCAAAGGCACCAGTTCTTTCTGCGCCGCGGCAGTGGAAATTCCCACCACGCGGGCGTAATCCGGCTTGACCTTGCCCTCCATCAGACCCGGAATCTTGAACTGGCGGCGGACTTCCAGCACGATCAGGGCCGCAGCGCGCGAGACGGCTTTGATGGAGAGCGAGCCAAACAGCCAGGGCAAGGCCCCACCGAGCAGCAAGCCGATGAAGACGGGCGTCTCCGAAACGCGAATGCCCGTCTCGCTCAACATCTTCTCAAACGGGATGGCCTGACCTGCCGCGCGCGCAGCCGCATTGGCCGCTTCCTGCACCCGACCGACGTCAATGAAGAACGAGGCGAACAAACTGACCGCAGCGATGACTGCCGAGGCAATGGCCACGCCTTTGGTGATGGCTTTGGTGGTGTTGCCAACTGCGTCCAGGTCTGCCATAATCTGGCGCGCTTTCTTGGTTTCGGCGTCTTCCATGCCATACCAGGACATTTCGCCGATGCCGTTGGCATTATCGGAAATAGGGCCATAGGAATCCATGGCCACATTGTTGCCGGTGTGGCTCAACATACCGATACCGATCATGGCCACCGCGTACAGCACATACTGCGCGCCCTGGCTGCTGTAGAGCAGCAACGCGAAGATGAAACTGACAACAATGACCACCAGCGCCCAGACCGAGGATTCCATGCCAACCGAAAAGCCAGAGAGAATGGTGGTCGCCGGGCCGGTTTCGGCAGCCGCGACGATTTCCTTGACCGGCTTGTGCTTGGTGGCGGTGAAGTAAGAGGTGAGCGGGTTGAACGCCACCGCCAGGCCAACGCCGATGGTCGTCAGAGCAGCCAGACGCCAGTCGTGGGCGTAGAAAATAGCCAGCAGGAAAGCCCACAAGATGGTGTTGATGCTAGAAACTTCATAGGAGCGGAACATGGCCTCTTCGGCATCGTTGGCATGCAGGAAGCCAAAGAGTCCCTTCTTGGGCATCTTCTCCCAAATCGGAACGGTGAACGTGCCGAGGATGGAGGAGATGACGCCGATAGCGCGGATGATGAGCGGGTACACAATCCAGACCAGGTTGCCGGTCGCTGCCACGAGGGTCAGGCCCAGGATCAGGCCGGAGACGATGGTGACCTCGTAGGACTCGAAAATGTCAGCAGCCATACCGGCGCAGTCGCCCACGTTATCACCCACGAGGTCAGCGACGACCGCGGCGTTGCGGGGGTCGTCTTCGGGCAAGTCTTTTTCGACCTTACCCACCAGGTCAGCCCCCACGTCAGCCGCCTTGGTGTAGATACCACCGCCAACGCGCATGAACAGGGCGAGGAGCGTGCCACCGAAGCCGAAGCCAAGCAGGGCGTCCGGAGCGGCCTTGCCAAAGACGATGAAGATCAGCGTGCCGCCAAACAGGCCCAGGCCATCGGTCAGCATGCCGGTAATCGTACCGGCATAATAGGCAATCGTCAGCGATTCATTAAGGCTGCGGCGAGCCGCCGAAGCAGCGCGCACATTGGCCTGAATCGCCATGCGCATCCCCAACTGACCGACCAGGAGCGAGAACGAAGCGCCCATGATGAAGGCGATGGTGCGACCAACGGCAACAACAATCTGAGCGTTTTCACCGAATTCCTCGGTCGCTTCGGGCGTGGGAGGAACGATGTAAACGCTCAGAAACAGCGCGATGGTCAAAAGGAAAATCAGCGGCAGGATGGTCTTCAACTGGCGGTTGAGGTAACTATCCGCCCCGATGCGAATCGCATCCCAAACCTCCTGCATTTTCTGCGTGCCCTTGTCTTTGTTGAGCACATTCCCCCGCAGTAACCATGCATACAGCAAACTGATGAATGCCGTCACCAGCACCCCCACAATGGCGATCTGCTCAAACGCTGTCAGACCGTGACGGCTGCCGAGCCAAAGAATATCCATGCTGATACCTCCAAAATTTTTAGTTTAACAAAAAAACGTCTGCGGCGCAACCGCAAAGACATTTTTTTTGATTATACCCGCCCGATCAAAATGCGTCAACGAATTGGAGATTGCTTCAGCGGCGCAAACCGCCGCTTTGCAATGACATGGCAATTTTGAGTCTCCTGGTAACTGCCTACCCTAAGCGATGAAGAACTCTCTAACTCTTGTCATTGCGAGCGTAGCGAAGCAATCTCCTGGCCGATAGGGGGATTGCTTCGCCGCCTGCGGCGGCTGCAATGACAAAGTATGGATGGTTGGTGGGCAGTTGGTAGGTAATTACAACGGTAGAAAATTTTCTACCGCAACAAGGATGGGGAGGGTAGAGGAGTTCAAATTTCCTGAAGGAAAGATACACTACCGCGCCGAGAACCAGGCCACGGCGAGGCGCGGGGAAAAGCGAATGGCGAGCTATTTCCAGAAAGCCCGGCGTGTTGCGGAGAGGAAAATTTCGGGCAACTATTCAGCCCTGCCTCAAAACCGTTTGGGATGTCATTGCGAGGAGCGTTCTTTGCGACGAAGCAATCCCCAAGCGGTCAAACTGGCCTGATAAACGGGAGATTGCTTCGCCAAAAAACGGCTCGCAATGACATGGCTGAGTAGTGACCCGTGTCATTGCGAGGGCGCAAGCCGGAAGCAATCTGCTGACGCGAGGGGATGGCTTCGACCAGCTCTCGCAAAGCACGCAGGTCTCGCAATGAGGTTATGAGCGGGCTTTGGCGCCGTAGCGGGCATAGATGAGCATTTGCTCCAGAGCTTCTCTGGCGAGCAGCAACGTGTGAAGGTCAGCGCTGATGTTTTGGGCAAATGTCAGCGCATCCTGCCCATCGTTCGTGATACCGAGAGCGTGGAGCAGTTCGCGCATTTTCTCAATCAGAATGGCGCTGTTGTTTTTCTTGCTGGCTTGCAAATACAAAAAGCAGGCATACACGCCGTTTTCCTGCAGCACGCCCAGGGCTTTGGTGACTTCGTTTTCGATGTCGCTGCCTTTTCCACTGGCTTTTTGGATGAACTCTTGGGCGTGTTTTGCCGCCTGATAGTCCAGGTTGCGTTCATGAAATTCTTTCATTGCGCCGCCTCCTGTTTCTGGTCGTTTTGCGCGGTTGTCTGTTTGAGAAGGTTTATTTCGATGGGGTTGCCCACGATCCGGATGCGCCCAAAGCCGCGCGTGCCCATGCCGCCGAGGCCGAGGAATTCCATCATCTTCAGCCCAGCCTTCACGACATCCAGCGGCTTTTCCCATTTGCCGCCCGGCAGCGGATGATCTTTATCGGTCAAGCCTGCGCCGCATTTCTCCTTTGGAAATTCCTGGCGGTATTCATCTAACACCACCTCGGCGGTCAGGAAGGTGGCGCGCGGCAGGGCTTCGTAGGTGAAGAGGGCTTTATCTGCGGCTGCACCGGTGCGCGGGTCAATGCTGACCGAAGTGCGCACTTCGAGATTGCTGTTGACAATATGGGAGAAGATGCCATCGGAGACGAGTGCGATACGCTCTTGCACGGCTTCCCAGCGGGGATCGCTGCTCCACTCTGTTGGCAGCGTGACGGTCGCTTGCCCGGCGACATCGAACATCAACCAGCCCAGGTTGAGCCGATTGGGATGATTCCAGGTCAGGTAGATTTTCTCATCGGGAACTGATTCGGGTTGTACATTCTCGAAGCCTGCCTCTCGCAAGCGCTGCGGCGTGCTGACCCACACCGGCCCGGCAACTGAATGAACGGGGAAGAGCAAAATGTGCGCGTCGGTGACGCTGACCACGCCAGAGTAAGCCTTTTGCTCGTCGCCCTGTTGACTTTTGGTGATATAGCCAAACGTGTAGCAGACGGGGTTTTTCTCTGGATGGGTGATTTTCTCCTGGCTTTGCCCGGCGGCTTCGGGGGTTTCGTAAAGATAGGCGGCATAGGAGCGCGCCGCGCCGTGCAGGCTGGTGCCGGGGATTTTGGGCAGGCGGGTGCCCGGCTCGCGCACAATGCTCAAATCCACCCGCCCCAGGCGGTATCCACCCGTGCCGATGTGCAGCGGGTCGAGGGTCATCAGCAGGTAACGTTGCACGAGGTAATGGCTTTGGAGGTTGTCGCTCATGGTTATTCTCCTTTCATTTTCTCCTTCAAGATTTCAAGGTGGATTTCGGCCCAATCAGCCAGTTCGCCGCGCACGGCGGCCTCGGTGAGTTGCGTTTGCCTGTCATCACTCAGGCCTTTCCAGTCATGTCCTTTCGGCCAGCTGGCGTTGGCGAGGGTATCGGCGACGAATTGGTGGAAGACCTCATTTTGTAAGGCTTCATCCCCAAGTGGAATGTTCCAGCGCTGGCGCGCTGTTTCGATGGTTTGCAGCATCTGCGAGAATTGACTGCGCTTGAGGTGCGAGAAATGTTGCTCCCACAGGTTTTCCAACCGTTCGACATCTTGCAGGTAGAACGGACGGGTGCGGCGCGGACGGCGGCCATTTTCGTCGTAGTACACCTCGAAGCGGCGCGATGCGCTGTCGAGGAACTCGAAGTCGAAGGTGGAGGGGGTGAAGGCAACCTCGTCACCCTGGCGCAGGTCGCAAACATGCACCCAGTGCTCGCCATCGGGCCCGGTGAACCAGCGGGCGCGGTCGGTGGGCTTGCCTTTCACCCGCCAGTAGGGATACCAGACGTCTTCGGTTTTTCCATCGCCCATGACGATGCTGACAGGCAGCGTTATTTCCCGCCCTGCGGCGTTCTTGAGCCGGACTTCCTGCCATTGCTCGAAGTGCGCCGAGGCGTTCAGGGGCGCAGGTGCATCCACTTTTCCGCATGTGCGATTACTGATTACTGTCCACTGCTCACTGTTGACTGACCGTTGCAGCATGGCCCGCCCGGCCTCCAGAATGGCTTGCAAGGGGGTGCGCCGCGAGGCGAAGACCACGCCCAGGTGCAGCGGCAGGCGGTTTTGCACTTTGCCCATCTCACGCTCGTATTTCTGTTTGATGGCTTTCACCACTTCCAGGGCACGGTCGGCGGGGAGGAGGGCCATGAAAATTTGTGGCTCGGCGAGAATGGGGATGAAGGGCAGGTAAGATGTGCCATGCTCTATTTTTTCGATTGTGAACTCCCCGATCTTCTGATCTTGCTTCTTGTAGCCCTCCGAAGTGAAAAGAGGGAAAGAACT
>DAOTZT010000155.1:0-4039 GCA_034434255.1 Anaerolineales bacterium
CGGCGCGCGAACTGTGGGTCAAAGTCAACGACAACGTGGCTTTCGTCGTGGGCTTTGGCGATGTCCCAAATGAAGACGGGTGCAAAGCCATTGCCCAATTGATCCTCGCCGCGCTCAAGTGAGCGTCTACCTGTACCGAAGGGTTGAATAGCTCGACAATGTTAGATTACCTGTCCCCTGTCATTGCGAGGCGGCGATAGCCGCCGAAGCAATCCCCTCGCGAGTCTAAGGTAAGCAGTCTCCCAATTACAGGGGATTGCTTCGGGCAGAGAACGCCCTCGCAATGACAACTATGCCGAAATATAACATTGTCGAGATAGTCAGGAGGTAGATATGATAACGAAAAGGACATGTACTCTAATGCTATTACTGGCTGCGGTGGCTTTATCATGTAATCTTCCGGCTGCTATCAGCACGCCTACCGGCGCGCCCGCGCTGCCAACGGCGACGCTCGTGCTGCCTCCTGCCACGCTTCCCCAGCCATCCGCCTCGACCAGCGCGCCGGTCAGCCATCTTCAGAATCCCCCTCTCGCGGCCAGCAGCGGGGCGGTTTTCTATGATGTCGATTCCGCCGGCACCGCTGCCGAGAAGCGCGCCCCTTATGGTGATGCCTACGATCTCAACTTGCTGGAGCGTCCTTTTTCCCAGGATATGACCTATCTCTCCAACCTGGATGTCAGGACCTTTCGACTGAGTCAGGACGGAACCTGGTATTTCGTCTCCATCAAGACCATCGGAAGCGACCCGAATGCGCTGCCAGAAACACACTACGCAGTCGAACTGGATGTGAATAAGGATGGTTTCGGCGACTTTATCATCGTGGCGCAGCCGCCCTACACCACCGAGTGGACGACCCAAAATGTGCGCGTTTTTGCCGATAAAAACCACAATACCAGCGGACTTTCGCCCCGCAAATCCGATGCGCCTTTTGATGCCGATGGTTACGAAACGTTGGTCTTCGATGGCGCGCAGGGAGTGGGCGATGACCCCGATCTCGCCTGGGTGCGACTGGCAGCCAACGAAGAAGCCACCATCCAGTTTGCCTTCAAGAAGTCATGGGCTGGCCCGGTTTTCATGTTTGGCGTGCTGGCGGATGCGGGCTTGAAAGACGTTTCCAAACTCGATTACGTGGACCGTTTCACCGAGGAGCAGGCCGGCTCGCCGGTTCGCAGCAATCCGAATTACCCGCTGAAGGCATTGTACGCTGTAGACAACACCTGCCGCGAGGCCGTAGGCTTCGTCCCCAGCGGTTACGAGCCGATGCTTTGTCCAAAGATCGTTCCACCCACCCAAAGCATCACCCAAACCGAACCGCCCAACCAATGCGCCGACATACAGCCATCCGATTGTAGCGGTCTTACCCCCTATTTCTGGCCCTATCCGCACTGCGCCTGTTCTTCCGTGCCATATCCGGGTCCATAATTCTTCGAGGAAGCGCTTGGGCAGTCCGTGATACCCTGATTGCCATGCAAGATCAACGTGAGCGGCTCCTCCGCTTTGCCATAGACCAGCAGCACCACCATCTGGCAGTCGCATTCGGCTGTGCTATGATGCGGGCATGAGACGAAGGCGTCAAAGAGCAGGGACAGGCGTATTTGAAGGCTGTTGAATCATGGCGCTTCAATTATCCAGCCAGCAGCGGGGTGAAGGCGAAGAAAATCTTTCGACAGGGTGGAACTTGACGCCGTTGCCCGTTCACTTTATCATATCATCAACGAATGATACGATAAAGCGAGAAACCCATGCTCCTCCCCTCCGAAACCACTTCCCTGAACGTCAAAGCGCGGCTCTTTCGCGGCTTCAGCGACCCCTCGCGCTTGAAAATCCTGGAAGCCTTGCGGGCGGGCGAACGGACCGTCGGCGCCATCGTCGAACGGACGGGGCTTTCCCAATCCAATGTTTCCAATCATCTCGCCTGCCTGCGCGATTGCGGCCTGGTAACGGCGGAAGCGCGCGGCAAGTTCGTCGTCTACCGCCTGAGCGACCCGCGCGTGGAGGAATTGCTCCGCCTGGCAGAGAGCCTGCTTGCCGATGTAGCGCGCGGCGTGTACGAATGCGCTCGCTACAGCGTGGAGGAACGCTCATGACGAGACTCTAAACCCTCGAAATCCCCATCTCTGGCATGGATTGCGCCGAATGCACGCAGCACGTTCAACATGCCATCGAAAAACTGCCGGGTGTGCACTCGGTGCAGGTCTTTCTCGCCACCGAAAAAGCGATTGTGCGCCTCGACCCCGACCAGACAGGGCTCCCCGACTTGCGCGCCGCCGTCCGCGCGGCAGGATACGACGTCCCCGCTTCGGCCTCCCCTCCGCCTGCTCCCGTTTCGATGGACGGCTTCAACCGCCGATTGACTTTCCTGCTGGTCGGCGTGTTCGCCCTCATCTTGAGTGCGGTGGTCTTTGGCGAGTTTCTGGGATGGTTCGACTTCCTGAACGAGCGCGTCCCCTTCGCCCTGGGGCTGGCGCTGGTTCTCGCGGGCGGCTATCCCGTTTTCCTGAACGTCCTGCGCGCCGCTCTCAGGCGGCAGGTCATTTCCCATACCCTGATGACGCTGGGGGTTATCGCCGCCCTGGCCATCGGTCAATGGGCAACTGCTGCGCTGGTCGTCCTGTTCATGCGCATCGGCGACTACGTCGAAAACTTCACTGCCGAATCCGCCCGCCGCGCCGTCAGGGAACTGACCGCGCTTGCCCCGCAAACCGCCCGCGTGGAACGGGACGGGGCGGAAGTCGAGGTCCCCATCCATCAGGTCCAGGTGGGCGAGACCGTCATCGTCCGCCCCGGCGAGAAGATTCCGGTGGATGGCGAGGTCATCGCCGGACAGGCGACCCTTGACCAATCCGCCATCACCGGCGAGGCAATGCCCGTCGAAGCGGCCCGCGGTGCGCGCGTCTATGCCGCCACGATTGCCAGGCTCGGCAGTCTGCGCATCCGCGCCGAACGGATTGGCGCAGATACCACCTTTGGGCGGGTCATCAAAATGGTCGAGGAGGCAGAAGCGCATCGCGCCGATGTTCAACGCCTCGCCGATACATTCAGCGCCTGGTATTTGCCCGTCGTCGCCGCCATCGCCGCGTTGACCTTCCTGCTCACGCGCAATCCGTTGTCCACGGCGGCGGTGCTGGTGGTGGCTTGTTCGTGTTCCTTTGCGCTGGCTACGCCGGTAGCCATGCTGGCATCCATTGGGGCAAGCGCCCGGCGTGGACTGCTCATCAAGGGTGGCAAAACTCTCGAACTGCTTGCCCGCGCCGATGTGCTGCTGGTGGATAAGACCGGCACGCTCACCCTGGGGCAGCCCCAGGTGACGGATGTTATCGCGCTCAACGGGCTGACGCGCGCTGAAATCCTGACCCTGGCGGCTTCGGCGGAACGCTATTCCGAACATCCGCTGGCTGCGGCCGTCCGCGCGCTGGCGCAACAGGAAAACATTCCCCTGCTCGAACCGCAGGACTTTGAAGCCGCGCCGGGCCTGGGCGTGCGCGCCGTGATTCAGGGACGGCAGATTGCGGTGGGCAACCGACGCCTGATTCCCGCTGCAGAGGCATCTCCCCTTGCCACCGAACTCGAAGCAGAGGGAAAGACGCTTCTGTTTCTGGAAATGGACGGTCAACTGGCTGGCATCCTTGCCGCGCAGGACACGCTGCGTCCCGAAGTCCCGCCTGCGCTGGAAGCCGTGCGCGCGCTGGGCATCCGCCACATTGAACTGCTCACCGGCGATAACGAAAGAACCGCCGCCGCGCTGGCAGAAGCGCTGGGTATTGCCTGCCGCGCCAACCTTCTGCCTGAACACAAAATCGAGATCGTCAAGGACTATCAAGCGCGCGGACATACCGTCGTCATGGTCGGTGACGGGGTGAACGACGCTCCGGCGCTTGCCCAGGCAGACGTGGGAATTGCCATGGGCGCGGCTGGCACAGATGTCGCCATCGAAGCTGCTCCCATTGTGCTGATGCGCGAGGACTGGAATCTGGTGCCGCAGGTGTTGCGCGTTGCGCGGCGCACGATGCGGGTGGTCAAGATGAACCTGGCATTTACA
>DAOTZT010000156.1:0-4082 GCA_034434255.1 Anaerolineales bacterium
GTGTGCGGTTTGTCAGATGCTCGATGACTACTACGCCCAATGGGCAGATGGACGCCTCAGCAACGGGCGCGAACCGCTCGACCTGGAGGCGCTCTTCTCGCACCTGAAAGAGGATGACCGCCTCGACGCGCCCCTCCCGCCCGAAACGCGCCTGGGACACTTCCACCTCTACGTCTCCAGCCTGGCAGAGACGCGCCGCTTCTACCACGAACTGCTTGGCTTCGACGACATGGGCACAGCGCGCGGCTTTCGCATGGGGATGGTCTCGGCGGGCGGCTATCATCATCACATCGGCTACAACACCTGGCAGGCAGAGAGCGCGCCTCCGCCTCCGCTACTATCTGCGTTAACACATCTTGAATAGCTTCCTCTACTAGGCTTTTAGAAACGCAAGCATATAACTACCTCTTACTCCTACTCTTAAACAACTTGTTTTGGTGATAAGCCCGTAAAAAGAACCATCCACGAGTGCTTGACCACGAATGCACGAATAGCGCCGCATTCGTTTATTCATTTCCTCTTTTGTTGACGGTCCCCTCCTACTTCCGAATCGCCTCCCCCAACTCATGCACGCTCTTTTCACGCAGCCAGGAACGACGGTCGCGGGTGTAATCGCCGCGCCCGCCTTCGTATTGCTGGATAAAGCAAATCGCTCCTGCTGCCCCCAATTCGCACAACAACGCCTCAAAGCCACGCACCCGTATCTCGCTCAGCGTCAAAGAGGCCGTCGTCATTTCAATACCTCCTCCAGCCATTGCACGGGATTGTCCACACGCAGATTCAACAAACCCTTTTTCCTGTGGGCAACTTTTACTACCCGGTCGTCGGTCGTCAAAAACACATCCGCTCCGCCCGCCTCAGCGCACGCAAGATGTGCGGCGTCATACGCATCGAAGCGAAGCCCATCTGCTCCAACGCTTCCGCATGCTCAGGTATTTCCTCGGTAAACGCAATGCCGCGTGCGCCATCTGCGCCAGCGCCAGGGTTTGCTGACGGCTTTCCACATCCGGGTTTCGACTCAACTCGTACAACACCACCGATTGTGCGCTATTTAACCACAGGAAGCCTCCTGTTCAAGTTTAGTCTTGCAACCATAACTCTACTCAGAAGGCTTCCTCTTTTCAACTACCCAGACTAAAAGGGTTTTTTAAATCTCAGAACAGACCTCGTGACTAAGGTACAAGTAGCGCTTTTCTCACTTAAATCTCGCTCGTCATAATGAAGAGCGGCTTCATCTCAAAAGACTCATATTTTGGGCGATAACGTTCTGTATTATAGAACTGTTCTACATTGACCAGCTTCTTTGAACCAGTCACTACATCCAAAGGCATGTTATCATAGCGCCCATTCTTCAGCACTACCAGGCGGCCATGAATGCCTTTGAGGAGCAAATCAAGCGCCAGATTGCCAAAAGCCATGGGGACAATCGAGTCGATAGCGTCAGGATCACCACCACGCACCATATAACCGAGTTTTTGATTGATGATATTGATCGGTCTCCCATTGTTGTATTGAGCCGTACGAGACTGTAACTCCGATGCAATCAAATCTCCAATGCCCCCTAATTTTGCATGGCCAAAAGCATCGGTCGTCCGATCTTGAAAAACCATCTCGCCCCCTTCAAACATCGCGCCTTCAGAAACGAGCACAATGGCGTATTTGCTGGGGTTATGATTGCGATCATACACAAGCAATTCAGTCAACCGGTCAATATTGAACTTCCACTCTGGAATAACGCAGCGATGAGCCGCTCCTGCCATTGTTGGCAACATTGCTGTAAAACCAGCATACCGCCCAAAGACCTCCAGCACCATAATCCGCTCGTGCGAACCAGCAATTGTTCGCAGGCTATTGGTCAACGAAATAGTGCGCGTGACACAGGTGCTGAAGCCAATGCAGTAATCCGTGCCGGGCACATCATTATCCATTGTCTTTGGAATCGCGATGATCTTCACCCCCTCCTGGTACAAACGCACCGCATAACTCAAGGTATCATCGCCACCAATGGGGATTAGATAGTCAACACCCAGGAAATCGAGATTTTTCAGGACCTCAGCCGTCAAGTCATTCTGAGCATCCTGATACTTCTCCTGGAGATGAGCCGGCACACTTTCCTTTTTTACCCGCGTCGGGTTGGTACGTGACGTGTGCAAGAAGGTCCCGCCCGTTCGTCCGGCGCGGTTGACGATCTCCTCGGTCAGGATCTGAAAGTTATTACTATTGTCGGCATCTTTTTCGCGGACGATGTCAACTAACCCTGCCCAGCCGCGGCGGATCCCAATCACCTGGTAACCTTCCCGCAGCGCCCGGATGGTGACAGCACGGATGGCCGGATTCAAGCCGGGCACATCGCCCCCACCAGTCAAAATGCCAATAACACCTGGTCTTTTCTTAGACATAGAACTCTCCTTCTTGTGAAAAAATAATAGCCAGGCGCAGCATCCTGCGCGCTGTGACAATCAAAACTCTCACGCCAGAGAGGCGCGGCCTTGCCTGGATAAAACGATCGAAGGCGGCCTTTTTGATGAAAAATTCCTGATCTGACTCCACTGCAAAAACCCTGAAGTTTCACCACGAAGACACGGAGTCACAAAGTTTCCTTTCATTTGCTTACTCGTGTCTCCGTGTCTTTGTGGTTCGATTTTCACCTTTTTGCAGGAGACTCTGATCTGCTTACCATCAAAACAGCAAGTGGTCATTTGGGCTCTGATTATAATCGCTCCCACGTAAACTGCACGAGAAAAAATCCCGCGTCGAACATCAACCAGCCAAAACTCCGGCTCGATTACCAGCGCAGGCAAAAATTACAAAGGTTATAATAAGCCTATGAACTCATCCCATACTGGTCCCTACCTGACCGACCCCAGCGGACAAGAACATCCTCTCACATCATCCACGGTGACCATTGGCCGGGCACTCGAGTGTGACGTGGTCATCGTCAGCAAAAACGTTTCGCGAGAACATGCTCGCTTGCGCAAAGAAGGACATAAGTGGTTCGTGGACGACCTGGGTTCCACCAACGGCACATTTCGCAACAATGAGCGCGTCTTAAGCACACTCGATTTACGGGATGGGGACAGCCTCAAAATTGGAGACGTCACCTTTATCTTCCACGACCCCGACACGACCACCCGCGAAAATCCCATTCCCGACCTGGAGATAGATACCGCTGCGGGGGTCGTTCGCGTCAACCGTCAGCAGGTTTCGCTCTCTCCAAAAGAATACGCCTTGCTGGCCTACCTGTACAAACGCGCTGGTCAGGTTTGCTTAAAAGACGAAATCGGTGACGCAGTGTGGCCAGAATATCAGGCAGGGGAAATTCTCGATTACCAGATTGAAAATCTCGTCCGCCGCCTGCGCACCCGTATCGAACTGGACCCCGCCAACCCGCAACTGTTGATTACCGTACGCGGGCTGGGATACAAACTCATGGTCCCCTAACACTGCACAACAACAGGCGGGCAAACCGGCTTATGGATACTCATATTCCCTGAATAGTTTTCTGACAGCCAATTGATAGGCAAGAACGGGATATTTCGTATATCCTCACACGTGATGAAGCAACCTGCAGACAAAACGATGGCTCGTCTTTCTCTCGAAGGCAAAACGCTCGGCAAATATCGCATCCTCGAACCGCTCGGACGCGGTGGAATGGCGGAAGTATATAAAGCCTACCATCCAGGCCTCGATCGCTATGTAGCCATTAAAGTCCTGCGCGCTGATTTGAGCGAAGATGTCGAATTCCTCAATCGCTTTCGACGTGAAGCCCGCGCCATCGCTGCATTGCGCCATCCCAACATCGTCCAGATTTACGATTTTGATGTCCAGGACGATTTCTACTACATGGTGATGGAATTACTAGAGGGCGATACCCTCAAAGCCTACCTGAATGCGCTCCGCACACAAGGAAAGCGCATGCCATTGGGCGAGGTGACCCGCATCCTGCTCGACATCCTGGCAGGCCTTTCCTACGCCCACGCTGAAGGCATTATCCACCGCGACCTGAAGCCTTCCAACATCCTGCTCACCCAACGCGGCCAGGCCGTGCTGACCGACTTTGGCATCGCCCAAATCATCGGCGG
>DAOTZT010000157.1:0-4254 GCA_034434255.1 Anaerolineales bacterium
CGCCTTTTGGGGGGCGCTGGCTTCGCGAAAATATCGTGTGACCCTACCCAGCGAAGCCGAATGGGAGAAAGCGGCGCGCGGCCCAATCTACATTCAGCAATCGAAAATCAACAATCGCATTTACCCCTGGGGCGACACCTTCGACCCCAACAAAGCCAACACCGTAGAAACCGGCCTCGGCACGACGACGGCGGTGGGCTGTTTTCCTGGCGGCGAGAGTCCTTATGGCTGCCTGGACATGAGCGGCAACGTTTGGGAATGGACGCGCACCCTTTGGAATGATAAGTTTGGCTACCCCTACAAATTCGATGATGGCCGCGAGGACCTGCAACAAAAAGACGCTCTCCGCGTCCTGCGTGGCGGCTCGTTCATCAGCTATGCAGTCAGGGCTCGCTGCGCGTTCCGCTACAGGTTCTTTCCCGACAACAGTTACAGGGACTACGGGTTTCGAGTGGTGGTCTCCCCATTTTTCTCTCTCTGACTCTGGGCTCTGTTGTCTCTGCGCTCTGGGGCTCTGACTCTCTGTACTCTGATTGCGCAAGTCGAGATAATCGAAAAGGTATTATGACCGTCTCTTCTGAAATGCCGGATTGAGGAAATCTTTGTTGGGCAGCCGCATTCTTTCACCATCCAGGGAGTAGAAGCATGGCATTCGATTTCGAACAGTGGAAAGAACAAACTCGAAGAAGTCTGCTTCAGTGGAAAAAGCATTTTCAACGCGCAGGTACGCGCTCGGTGTACTATTTTCTCGCCGGGACGGCGCTGCTGCCGGTTGCGCAGGCGGTTCACCAGGGCGATTGGGGCGCGCTGGCAGTTTTGGGCGCGGCCCTGGGCGGCTCAGTTGGCACGAACCTGCTTGCCAATTTGATTCAGCAGGCCAAAGACCGCAGTGAAGACGAAATGGCGCGTCTGCTCGAACAGGAAGCCGCTCGCTCTCCTGAGTTGCAGAAAGCCCTGGACGTCCTGCTCGAAAAACTGGAGGCCCTGCCCCTGGCAGAACGCGGCCTGGACGAAGCCGACCGCACCTGGTTTGCCGAAACGCTGAAAGCCGAACTCGCCCAAATCAAGAGCGGAATCACCTATACTGCAACGCTCACCGGCACAGGCGCGATTGCACAGGGCGCGGGCGCTACCGCGCTGGGTGAGGGGTCGACTCTCGTTCACGGCGACTACATCGCTCCCGGCGGTACAAAAATCACCGCTCCCGACCCGCGTGAACTGGCCCGCCAGGAAACCGAGAAAAACCGCCGCGCCTACCTGGAAAAACTGCGCCGTCATTGCCAGGCGCTGCCGCTGGCTGCCCTGGGCGGCGAAGAAGGCACCGACGAGGAAATCTCGCTCGACGATGTGTACATTGACCTGAACACTACCCGCCGCATCCGCAAAGAAGACCTGGAAGCCTTGCAAAACGGCAAGCAAGACACCCTCCCAGATGAACTGCCCGAAGGCGAACTCGAACGAAAAACGGCTTTTGCACAGGATGACAAGACAACTTTTCTGCCTGCCTTCGAGGCTGTGCGCCTGACCCCGCGCCTGGTGTTGTTGGGCGACCCCGGCGCGGGCAAAAGCACCTTCGTGCGCAAATTGCTGGGCTGGCAGGCTGCTGCCCTTCTGGGAGAATGCGCCCCGCCGCCCGGCTTTGCCAGCGATTTGCTGCCCGTTCTCATCGTCTTGCGTGAACTTGCCATCCCGCTGGGCGAACTTTCCCTGGCCGGGCTTTCGGCGGAAGCGCAAAAACGCCGCCTGCTCGAGGCCGTTCATCGCCATCTAAACAATCCCCTGGTCAGCGAGGCGCTGGAAGCGGGCAAAGTCCTGCTGGCGCTGGATGGGCTGGACGAAGTGCCGCAAGACCTGCGCCAGACGGTGCGCCAGGCGGTGGTGGCGCTGGTGACCGAGTACCGCCTGCCGCGCCTGATCCTCACCTCGCGCATTCGCTCCTACACTGGACAGGCGGTCTTCAAGGATTTGCCGGTCTTCACCCTGCGTTCCTTCGACGAAGAGCAAATCGAAAGGTTTGTGCGCGCCTGGTATCTTTTCCAGACCCGCATCGGCCGGATGCGGGAGCAGGAGCGTGACGAACGCATCCGCGACCTGAGCCGCGCCGCTACCTCCCCCAATTTGCGCGACATCGCCAGCAACCCGATGATGTTGACCAGCATGGCGATTATCCATCAGAAAGAAATTGGCTTGCCCAAAGAGCGCGTTCGCCTGTACAAACTGGTGGTGGATGTGTTGCTGCGCCGCTGGCAGAAATACAAACTCGGCGAGGAGCAGATGGCGCCCTCCGAGGCTTTGCTGGCTTTCCTGAAGGACGAGAACCGCCTGCTTGGTGCCATGGAACGTCTGGCATATGAAGCCCAGGGTACTGCAAGGGGTCAGAAAGAGACCGCTGATGTGCCGCGCCTGCGGGCGCTCGAAATCCTGGAAGCGAAAGAGTACCTCGGCAGCATCGGCCTGGCGCAAGAGTTTCTGGATTACGTGGACCAGCGCGCCGGTCTGCTGCGGGGCAACGGCGGCGAACTGGAAAAACCCACCTCGTACAGTTTCCCTCATCGCACCTTTCAAGAGTACCTGGCGGGATGTTACCTTATTGGGGATCGTTCCGCCGTGCGCCAGTACCGCCAGCATCTGGCGGAGGGCGATACCTGGATGCTGGCCGCCCTGCTGGGCGCGGAGGAACTGTACTACAACCGCCGCAGCGCTCACGTTCTGCGCGACCTGGCGTACGAGTTGCTGCGCGATCCCACGCCTCGCTCATCCCTCGAGCAGCGCGCCGCCCTGTGGTCCGGGCTGATTGCCTGCATTGCCGGGCGGGAGGAAATCGAGGCGGATAAAGACGGCGTCCGCGAGGGAGCGGAGTACCTGGAGCAGATTCGAAAGGCGCTCCTGCACGTCCTGGAGGGCAGCCTGCCGCCGCTGGAGCGCGCCGAAGCCGGGCGGGCGCTGGCCAGACTGGGCGACCCGCGCCCGGAAGTCCTCGCCTGCGAACACATGGCTTTCTGTCACGTCCCGGCGGGTGAATTTATCTTTGGCGAAGGCAAAGAGCAAAAGAAAATCCGCCTGCCCGAATACTGGATAGGCAAATACCCGGTCACCAACGCCCAGTTCCAGCAGTTCGTGCAGACGGGCGGCTACGACAATCCCGACTTTTGGGCGGAAAAAGCCCGCCAGGCAGGATACTGGACCGAAGCAGGCTTCAAAGGGATATTGGATAACGCCCCGCGCAAAGCCCCGATGGACTACGGCGAACCGTTCAACCTGCCCAATCATCCGGTCGTGGGCATCTCGTGGTACGAAGCGCTGGCTTTCACCCGCTGGCTTTCCAGTCAGTTGCCAGTTGTCGGTCATCAGTGGTCCGTGAACGGGGGTGAGGAGGAATTCAAGGCGCATCTTCAGGCTGGGCAATTGCACGTCACTTTGCCCACCGAAGAGCAGTGGGAGAAGGCGGCGCGCGGCGTGGATGGCCGCGCATTCCCCTGGGAAGGGGACTTCGACCCCAACAAAGCCAACACCAAAGAAACCGGCCTCGGCACGACGACGGCGGTGGGCGCCTTTCCATTGGGGGCTTCACCTTATGGCTGCCTGGACATGAGCGGCAACGTCTGGGAATGGGTCAATGGTGAGCAAAAGCTGCTTGGCGGCTCGTTCTTCGACTTTGCTGACTGGGCTCGCTGCGCGTTCCGCCTCAGGCTCAATCCCGACCTCAGGGACTGGAACTTCGGGTTTCGAGTGGTGGTCTCCCCATTTTTCTCTCTCTGACTCTGGGCTCTGGCGCTCTGATCTCTGGGGCTCTGACTCTCTGTACTCTGATTGCGCAAGGTGAGATAATCTGAAAAAAGACAGGGGTTTCCCGCGCGACCCTTCCAGGGTGCTTCGCGAAGGCGGGGCGCGTTAAAAAAATTGTGGCGCAAATCTGTGATTTGCGCCGACAAAAGGAGCAAACGCATGGACATTCCTCAACTTACCACCTCCCTCTGGCAGGCGCTTCAACCGCTCCTGCCCGTGCTGGCGAGCAAGGGCGCGGAAGAACTGGCAAAACGCGGCGTGGGCGAAGTGTGGGAAGCGGTCAAAAAGCGCTTCGCTGCCCGCCCCGAGACGCAAAAGGGGCTGGACGAACTGCTCGCCAGGCCAGACGACCCCTTCGCCCAGATGAAATTCCAGGTGCAACTGAAAGAACTGCTCGAAGCCGATGCCGCCTTCGCCGCCAGCCTGTCCCGCCTGCTCGAAGCGGCGTCGCCCACCTACCAGGCTTCC
>DAOTZT010000158.1:0-1985 GCA_034434255.1 Anaerolineales bacterium
GTAAACCTGCGCGAAGACATTCCTCTCAACGCTGAATTCTTCAAATCTGGCCCCGGCTACAGCGCCAAAGACATGGACAACGGCGCCTGACAGCCAGATAACAACTTGTACTGCGATATTTCCCTGCCCCGCCATGTTGTCGGGGCAGGCTCTCCCTTGTAAATTTTCCATTCGAGATTTTCCATGACATCTTCCGCTCATCGAGCGCGTTGGGTCATTGCGCCGCCGCTTTCCCGCCAGGCCAGTCAAAACCTGGCCGCCTTTCCTGCGGTATTACAGCAGATTCTCTTCAATCGCGGTTACGCAACAGAAGCCGACGCCCGCGCCTACCTGCGTGCCGAAGCCCCCTTCGACACTTCCCCCTTCCAGATGAAAGGGATGGGCGCGGCAGTCGAGCGTATTCTCACCGCCATCAAAAATCACGAGCCGATTGTCGTCTATGGCGATTACGATGTAGATGGCGTCACAGCAGCCGCGCTTCTGGTCGAAGCGCTCACCTCCCTGGGGGCAACTGCGCGCGTTTACATTCCCAATCGCTTTGATGAGGGATACGGCCTGAACAACGAAGCACTGCATCAACTGGCTACCGAAGGGGTGCGACTGGTCATCAGCGTAGATTGCGGCATCCGCTCCCCTGAAGAAGCGCGCTACGCCCGCACCCTTGGCCTGGACCTGATCATCACCGACCACCATGAACCCGCTGGCGAACTCCCCGCCGCCCTGGCCGTTATCAACCCCAAGCAAGAAGGCGACCCCTACCCGGAGAAATATCTGGCTGGAGTGGGCATTGCTTACAAAATCACGCAGGCCTTGTTCGAGCAACTTCAGCCGTCTGGCGTACAACTGGAATCATTTCTGGACCTGGTCGCTCTCGGAACGGTGGCCGACCTGGCGCCTCTGACCGGCGAGAACCGCGCCCTCGTCCGACGCGGCTTACGCCAAATGGCCCAGACGAGACGGCAGGGTCTCTTCTCCCTGGCAAATGTCGCGGGAGTTTCCCTGACAGCGGTCAATGCAACCCACATCGGTTTCATGTTAGGGCCTCGCTTAAATGCTGCTGGACGGCTCGAATCAGCGCTGGACGCCTATCATCTGCTCACCGCAACCGACGTCTTTGAAGCCGGACGACTGGCTCAAAAACTGGACGTCCAAAACCGCGAGCGGCAGGCTCTGACGCGCAAAATCCAGGCCGAAGCAGAGGCCATTGCCCGGGCCGAGGATGCCAATGCACCCATCTTGTTTGCCGTTCATCCAGAGTTCAATTCGGGGGTCGTTGGGCTGGCAGCAGCCCGGCTGGTCGAAACATACTACCGTCCAGCAATTGTCGGTCAACAAGGCGAAGAGTTTACGCGCTGTTCCTGCCGCTCCATCCCCGAATTTCACATCACCGAAGCCCTCGACCAGTGCGCCGACCTGCTCGTCCGTCATGGAGGTCACGCCGCGGCCGCCGGCTTTACCGTCAGAAACGAAAACCTTGAGGCCTTAAAAAGCCGGCTCAAGTTGATTGCCCGGCAAAAATTTGCCGATCTCGACTTGCGTCCAACCCTTTCTGCCGATATGGAACTCCCCCTTGCTGAGTTGCGCCCGGAATTGCTGAAACACCTGGCCTATCTTCAGCCAACCGGCTACGGCAACCCGGAATCAGTCTTCGTCACCCGCAACCTGGCAATCAAAAGCGCACGAGCCGTAGGGGCAGAGGCAAGCCACCTGAAACTGACCCTCACCGATGGCCGCCTAACCTACGACGCAATCGGTTTCCGCCTGGGGCATCTCGCCACCCAATTGCCACCACGCGTGGATATTCTCTACACCTTCGAAAGCAACGAGTACAACGGACGCTCATCATTGCAATTGAACATCAAAGACATTAAACCGGCAGGTGTCCCAGATTAGATTGCCCACCTGGGTATTTTGGGGATACTGTATCTTTCTTTCAAAAAATCTGCAGAGGAGTAAAACAAGAATATAAGTCAAGACATAGAAAT
>DAOTZT010000159.1:0-30310 GCA_034434255.1 Anaerolineales bacterium
ACCGCCTCGCTCGACTGGGGGCGGCTGATGAAGTCGGCTGTCAGCCACGAGACGAACTTCAACTCCAGGCGCGGGTGTTCGACGAGCAGTTCCTGCACTTCGGCGTCAATGGCCGCGCGGCGGAAGAGCGAATCAGTCAGCGACCAGGAGGCGATGACATCGTATTTCAGGATACGCTCGACCACCAGGGCATAGACCTCGGCGCGGGAGCGTTCCTCGAACGGCTTCTCGTTGTTGAGTTTGTTGAACGCGCCTGAAGACAACTGCGCCTGCAAGAGCACCACCAGTTGCTCCTGGGTCTGCTCTTCGATGGGCACGCCGTCCACAATAAATTGCGCCGGGTCTTTCTTGGATTCGTAGGCCACATATCCGAAAGCGCTGTCAATGATGTTCAACAACAGGGCGGTCAGGACGATGATTCCGATGACAGTGGCGGCCTGGAAAATCAGCAGCCAGACCTGTCCGCGGCGGTGGCGATCTGGCAAGTTGGGCTCCGGGGTCAAAGGCGCTGCGTTGCCGTTCTTTTTCTTGAAGAGTTCCTTTTCGAGGCTCATTCGTACACCTCCCGGAAGCGGCGCACAATGCGCTGGCTGATGATGTTGAGGCTGAGCGTGATGAAGAATAACAGCAGGCCGATGGCAAAGATGCTGTTGTAATCTATCGAGTCGTAACTCAGGTCGCCGCCCGAAATGCGGACGATGTGACCGGTCATGGTTTCAGCCCCTTTGAAGGGGTTGAAGGTGAAATTCGGCCCTGCCCCGGCGGCCACGGCCACGATCATCGTTTCGCCGATGGCGCGGCTGATACCAAGAATGATCGCCGCCGAGATTCCTGAGAGGGCAGCCGGGAAAACTACTTTGACAGCTACTTCCAGTTTTGTTGCACCCAACCCGTAGGCCGCCTCACGCAGGGAACGCGGAACGGCATTGAGAGCATCTTCGCTGACCGAGGCGATGAGGGGCAAAATTAAAACGCCCATCACCAGCCCGGCGGAGGCTGTGTTGTAGATTTCGACCACATCGCGTCCAAAGATGGAGCGCAGGATGGGAGTCACAAAGGTCAATGCAAAGAAACCGTACACGATGGTGGGAATGCCTGCCAGGATTTCCAGAATGGGTTTGAGGGTATTGCGCACCTTGATAGTGGCATATTCGCTCAGGTAGAGCGCCACCGCCAGCCCCAGCGGGATGGCAATCAGCATCGCGACCGCCGTGGTCATCAGCGTCGCAGTAGCCAGCGGCAAGACGCCAAACTGACCGATATGCGGCTGCCACTGCGTACCTGTCAGGAAGTCCCACAGGTTGACTTCAGGCAAGCGGAAGAATAACCAGGCTTCCTTTCCCAGTTCGTAGACGATGCCTAGCGTGATGAAGATCGAGAAAAAACCCGCAAAAAACAATAAGAACTGAATCAGGGACTCCGCCAGACGGGGTCGTTTCTTGAGACTCAGCGCCTTGGTGGGGTAACTGGAGTGATTTCCCATCCCATTTGGTTGATCAGCCATAGTATTTCCTTCTTCACAAAGACAAGGCCTCCCCCCTCAGGAGAGGGGGGAAGGACTATAGGCAAGGAAGTAGAATTACTCCCTTTGGGTTGATTATTTGCCGACCGCAGTATGCCAGGCATCCAGAGCAGCCTGGAGAGCAGCATCGCTGGCCGGGAAGTAACCGACATCCAGGATTTCATCGTTGACGTGAGTCAGGTAGAAGTAGATGAATGCGGCGACCTGGGGCTTCTCCTGCATGATTTTCGCGTCGGAGTAGATGAACAGCGGGCGGGAGATGGGGTAAGAGCCATCTTCAGCAGTCTTTTCATTGGGAGCAACGCCATTGATCGAGACGGCTCTCAGTTTGTCGGCATTTTCCTGATAGTAAGCGAAGCCGAAGTAACCGATAGCGTAGGGGCTGCCTTCCACACCCTGCACCAGGACGTTGTCATCCTCGGAAAGTTGCAGGTTGCCAGCGGCCAGGATGGCGGCCTCGCCCCGTTCCATATCCGCTTTGCCGGTATCGGGGTTGGGGTTGGCAGGGGCCATCACGGCTTCGACGAAGTAATCGAAGGTGCCCGAGTCGGTGCCGGGGCTGAAGCGCAGGATCGGCTCGGCCGGCCACTCAGGTCGCACGTCCGACCATTTCTCGGCAGTCGAGAAGATAAGCGCCAGTTCTTCGAGGGTGACGTCAGTAACAAAGGTGTTGTCGCTGCTGACCACCACCGCCAGAGCGTCGGTGCCAACGCGGAACTCAATCGGTTCGCGGCCAATGGCCCGGCAAGACTCGACTTCGCTGCTCTTGATAGCGCGGGAGGCGTTGGAGATGTCGGTTTCGCCAGCCTGGCAGAAGCGCTCGAAGCCGGCGCCGGAGCCAATGCTGTCAACGGTGATATTACCGGTGAACCCTTCTTCCTCAAAGCGCTGCTTCATGCGCTCAGAAAGCGGGAAGACGGTGGAGGAACCGGCGGTGATGATGTCACCCGAAACGGCGTCGGGCATGTACATCGCCATCGGATCTTCGGTGGGGACCGCAGTGGGAACTTCGGTCGGGGCGGGGGTGTCTGCCACCGGCTCTTCGGTCGGCGTGGTGGCCGGGCCGCAGGCGCTCAGAACGAGCATCGCAGCCAGCAAAACGAACAGGGAAATTGTTAGATGTTTGCGCATTTCTTTTCTCCTTGAATTTTGATTTTGCAATATAAGTTTATCAACCTCTGTTTAGTGACCAACGAACGTTTGTTTAACGTCTGGTTAATAAACACCATCTATTAAACGTTGCGCCGCACCCGGTTGAGTGCGGCGCCGTTCCCATCTCCAATCATAAGGAGAAGAATTAACGCTGCGAAGCGCGACGTTTTTGAACGGTATCCACGGCAAAGACAATCAGCATAGCCACAGTTGCAAAAACAAAGAACTCCATTTTCTGATCCTTTCTGTATTGACAAGGCCACAAAATGCTTACAAACGCCAGAAGCACCTCATGGTCAGGCTACTATCCCGGTCGTCTTTAATTCAGCCAGCCAGTTTTGGATTTTTTCCCGAATCTGGTCTCGCACCTGGCGGAATTTTGCCAGTTGTTCTTCGGGATTCCCCTCAAAGGCAGCGGGGTCCTCGAACGACCAGTGCAAGCGTTGCTGTACTCCTGGCCAAATGCGGGGGCAATTTTTTTCAGCATCGTCACAAACGGTGACCAGATAATGAAAGTGCTTCTTACCGAGAAATTCTTGAAATCCTTTCGAGCGATGTCCCGACAAATCGTAACCGATTTCTTCCATCACCTGAACGGTAAGCGGGTGCAACCCTTTCGGTTCCATGCCTGCGCTAAAGACTTCAAACGCTTCTCCGCCCATCTGGCGCAAAAACGCTTCCGCCATCTGACTACGAGCGGAATTTCCAGTGCACAGGAACAAGACCTTAATTGTCATGTTTTCTCCAAAACAATAAAATGGCATCAATCGCTTGTATTGTATCGCTTCGAATTTAACGCCTTGTTAGGAACAAGTCACTATCTTGTTAAACCGGGATCGTAAAGTGGAAAGTGCTGCCGTGTCCTTCTACACTTTCGGCCCAAATGCGTCCCCCATGTGCTTCGACAATGTGGCGGGAAATCGAAAGCCCCAGGCCGGTCCCACCGCCGGCACGTGCCCGATCAGACTTAAAAAAGCGTTCGAAGATGCGATCCAAATCTTCTTCGGCAATGCCCACACCGGTATCGCTGACAGAAAAACGCACCTTTCCTGGTTCGGCTGTTGCGGAAAGGGTGATTGTACCGCCTGGAGGAGTGAACTTGATCGCATTATGGATGAGATTGACCAGCACCTGCTCCAAGCGTCCCCGGTCGGCGCGGACCTGAGGCAGGGCACCCGTTTCGACGACGCTCAGAGTCAGCCCGGCGCGTTCGGCCTGGGCACGCATCCGCTCTGCAGAGGTCTCCAGCAGGTGGAGGGGATCTACCTGGTCGAATTGCAGGGCCACCTGTCCCGATTCGATGCGCGAAAGATCCAGCAGTTCCTGGGCCATCTGGGTCAAGGCATCTACCTCGGTTTCAATGCGCGCCAGGAAACGCGGTGCAGCCTGGGGGTCCTCGAGGGCGCCATCACGCAGGGTTTCGGTAAGGGCTTTGAGGGAGGCCAGCGGCGTGCGCAGTTCGTGAGAGACATTCGAGATAAAATCACGGCGCACCACTTCCAGCCGCCGGACGCGCGTCAGGTCATGAAACAGGAGAATGGAGCCACCAGTTTGATGGTCAGGAAGAACAACGAGTTGCAGAAAAAGTCTGCGGCGGGTCAATTCTGCCGATTCTTCCTGCAGTTGACCACTTTGCTGACAACGTTGCCAGGTCTCTACCAGTTGGTGATGGCGAAGGACTTCGATAACGCTGCGTCCTGACGCATTGGGAGCATCGAATAATTTTTGTGCGGTGGGGTTGATGAATTGAATACGCCCGGAGCGGTCGGCGATGATCACGCCGTCGGTCATCTGCTCGAGGACAGCCGCCAGCCGGGTGCGTTCGGCTTCCAGGCTCTCGGCGCGGGCTGCCTGCGCTTTTGCCAGGTTCTTGACAGCGTTGGAAAGGTCTTCCAGGCCTGAAAAATCTTCGGGCAGAGCCGCCACAGGCTGCTTCTCTTCAGTCAGCCGACGCAAGGTAAGGAAATATGCCTTCAGCCTGCGACGCAAAACAGCGTAACGCCACGCCAGCACCGCCGAAGCGACCGCAAACAGACCTGCCAGAAAAGGGAAAAGCCAATCCATGGAACGGCTCAGCCTTCAAACCGATAGCCGCCGCCGCGCACGGTGACAATCCGGCGTGGCTCAGAGGGGTTGTCTTCGATCTTTTGCCGCAGCCAGCGAACGTGGACATCGACTGTGCGGCTGTCACCGATGTAATCCCAGCCCCACACCCGCTCCAGGATGAATTCGCGGCTGAGCATCTGCCCTTTGTGTTCAGCAAAGAAGACCAGCAAGGCATATTCTTGTGGTTTGAGGGGGACAACCTGGCCGCGCAGTAAAACTTCATGGCGAGTCAGGTCAATCGTCAGGTCGCCAAAGGTCAATAGTTGATGGGAAGACTCGACTTCGGCGGCTTTGAGTTTTTCCATTTCGTCCCGAATGATTTTGGTCCGGCGTAAGTGGGCTTTGACGCGTGCGATCAGTTCTCGCATGGAGAACGGCTTGGTGAGATAGTCATCCGCGCCCACTTCCAGCCCAACGACGCGGTCAATTTCATCATCGCGGGCCGTGAGCATGAGCACCGGCACGTTCATTTCCTTGCGCAAAATTTTGCAGACCTCGAAGCCATCCAGGCCGGGCAACATGATGTCGAGCAAAATCAGGTCAGGGGGACGGGTGCGGGCGGCTTCAATGGCAGCATTGCCGTCACCAACGGTTTCGACTTCGTAGCCCTGTTTGCGCAAGTTGTAGGCAAGCGTCTCTTGCAGGGAGGGTTCGTCTTCGACAATCAGGATTTTTTCTGACATGGTTTTATCTTATCAGAAAGCCTTCAGGAATTCAATTTGCACTTCAAGGCAAATATGGCTTTCTCAAGAAAATGTATATGTCACGAAATGTTTTGAAAATGTCACTGCGAGCCGCTCTTTGGCGACGGCGAAGCGTACCCGAAGGGTAAGCAGTCTCCTGCTTGACGGATAAAACTGGTCTTTAGAAGATTGCTTCAGCGGCACAAACCGCCGCTTCGCAATGACATCGCAATCTTGTCAAGCATTCTTGAGAAAGCCATTTAAGGCAAAACTGTCCGCAGAGATGCCCGGAACGCAGAGTTCTAGAATCAACCTTCTGCATATCGCTACGTCTCCGCGTTTGGAATCATGAGTCCACTGCTGTTTTACCACAAAGGGCACAAAGGAGCACGAAGTTTTTAAACAATTGTGCGCTGAAATTCCAGATTTTCAATTGAGCCTTTCAGAAATCCTTTGTGTCCTTTGTGGCTCAAGATCTTTTTGCAGTAGAGTCACTCATTTTTTGGAGTGGACTTCTTCATTCACCAGGGCGCGTTAACCGGAGAGAAAGGTGAGCCGCCTGGCAGAAATTACTCGCGGATGGCATTGATAAAGTCGGCGAGAAGGCCATAGGCGGTCGTTTCGGGGCCGGGGTTGCCCTCGACAATCGAGAGGGCGGGCAAGGCATCGGTATGGAATTCGACAATGGACGAGGAGCCCTCCACGCTGTAGAGGGGCGAAGAGGAGGAGACTTTTTCTGGAGCGACGCGCCCGCGGACTTTGCCATTTTCTCGTTCGGCGGTGCAGACCAGTTTCCAGCGTTTGCCTTCGGCGGCAGCCGCAGCAATGTCGGCGGGGGAGAGGCCGCGAATGCCGGTGCGCTCTACTTCTTCTGGCTTGAGGGGAATGCCCATCACAACGGTTGCCAGGGCAGCCACTTTGATGGCGGCATCCCAGCCGTCAATATCCGCCGAGGGATCGGTCTCAGCCAGGCCGATTTGCTGGCAGTAGCGGACGGCTTGCTCAAACGACTCGCCTTGCTCCATGCGCCCGAGGATGAGATTGGTGGTGGAGTTCAAAATTCCCCGAAATGACGTGACCTCCACGGCAGGGAGAGCCGCGCGGAAGAGGGAGAAGATGGGAGCGCCATCCATCACGGTCGATTCGAAGTAGAACTTGCGTCCTTTTTGAGCGGCCAGGGCGGTCAGTTCGCGGTAGGCATGGACAACCGGGCCTTTGTTGGCGGTGATGGCATGCATGCCGCGCTCGAGGGCAATGCGCAGGTAAGAGACCGCCGGTTCGCCGTTGTGGTGATTGACCGGCGAGTTTTCAAAGAGCACGTCTGCCGGAACAGAGTAGAGAAAATCCAGCGTATCGGTGACGGGAAGTTGCGAAAGTTCGTCCAGCGATTTTCCATTCTGAACGAGGTGAAGGGCCTGCTCGAGGTCGAGGCCGTTGGGGTCAATGGCCAGGCCGTGACGAGCCGTGGCAATGCCAGTGACGCAGAAATTGAGGCCATATTGTGTTTGCAGGTCAGTTTGTTTCTTGAGCAACAAGCGGGCAAAGGCACGGCCAACATTTCCAAAACCAAGCAAAGCAAGACGGTACATACGAGACTCTCCTGTTGAAAGATAAGATTTTGATTATAGCGGCGGGTAGGGGTAAGCGCGCCGATCGGGAGGTGGAAACGGGAAGCGCGGTTCGGCCAGGAGGGCATCGAGACGTGCATCGAGCGCAGCGATTTCCTCCGGGCTGAGAAAAGGCTGAAGGGCGGGAAACAGGTCAGAGGTCCGCGCCCGCAGCGAACGTAAGTTTTCATAGAGCAGTTCGGGGAACGGTTCGCCGGCAAAGTCCCAGATGACGGTGCGCAGTTTGTCTTCGACGTGGAAGCAAAGGCCGTGATCAATGGCAAAGAGATGATGGGTGCGTTTTTGAAAGAAAATGTGGCTCCCCTTGCGGTCGGCATTGTTGACCAGCAAGTCAAAGAGAGCCACCGGGCGCAAGCGCTGCCGGTCAGCAGGCTTGAAGCGGAAGTAGTGATAGTTGGGGTTGTATTCAATGTATTGTTGCAGCGAACCAGGGCCAAATGGGCCATCTCGCAGGATGGTGAAGGGGACGATGTCCCAACCGAGCGCCTGGCTGACGAGGTAGGCAGCCACTTCGCGCTTGGCCAGCGAGGCAGGCGGAAAGTCCCACAAGGGCTGTTCGCCGCGGATGGGTTTATAGACGGCCAGGAATTCGTGATTGTTGTGTGAAACTGTGACGAGGAAGGTGTAGTTGGAGCCGAGTAAAAATTGACCCTGAAGACTGATTGTGCCGTTCTCCAGGGTGTTTTGCAGGGTGCTCTCAGGGGGTGATGGCTGGCTGCTCACTTCTTGTGGCCGTTCTTTCTGGGGCAAAAATGGCCTTCCGGTTCCATGGGTTGACCGCACTGAGGGCAGATGGGGCGTCCACGTTGAATGACCTCGGCCCCCCACATGGCCAGTTGGCGGGCTTGCCGCCGGGTGCACCAGAAGCGAATGACGGCAGCCTCCTCGGGATCGGCATTGTCCAGCACGATTTCGCGGACGACGATGACGATGAGGTCACGCTCCATATCGTAGCCGACCCCCATATCGCCAGCGCGGAAGAGCGGGTCCACGGGAGGGGAGATATGCATCTTGTCTTCGTCGTAATCGGCTGGTGGAATGGGGCGTTCTGGCTGCTGGCGGGCAATTTCGATGATCAATTGCTCCAGGCCAATGACCAGTTGTTGGAGTTGGATTTTTTCGAGGATGATGGTCACCGGCTGGGGATCCGTTTCGCGCCAGCCTTGCAGGTAGAAGACGCGCTGACCAGGTTTGCCAATCGCATCGGCTGTAATATGTTGAACGGGGTCAAGGTCTAATTCAAAACGAGGCATGGGAGTTACCGGGAGAGAATATGGGCCATGTCGAAATATTCGGGGTTGACCGTCCGGGTCTTTGTGGTAACTTCTGTGAGTGGGACGAGGCCCATGGTGCGTCCCTGGAGGGCAACCATCACGTCAGTCTGCCCGTTGAGCAGGTCTTCGACTGCTTTGACGCCCATCCGGGTGGCAAGCATGCGTTCAAAAGCCGTGGGCGACCCACCGCGCTGGATGTGACCAAGGATGGTGACACGGGTATCGAAGCCGACATCCATGGCATCAAGGGCTTTGGCGATGTCCACCGCTTTGAGGGGGGCCCCCTCGGCGACGATGATGATGGCGTGGGTTTTGCCGCGCATGTAGGCATCTTCTACGGCTTTGGCAACTTCTTCTACCGTCACCGGCGACTCAGGGGTAATGACCATCTCTGCTCCACTGACAATGCCCGCCAGAACAGCCAGATAACCGCAACCGCGTCCCATTACTTCGACCAGGAAGGCGCGTCCGTGCGAGGAGGCGGTATCTCGCAGTTTGTCAATGGCATCCATGATGGTGTTCATGGCTGTATCCACACCGATGGCCATATCGGTTCCCCAGATGTCGTTGTCAATGCTGCCAGGAATCCCAACGACCCGAATTCCTTGCTCCGCAAGTACATGAGCACCTTTGAGTGAGCCTTCGCCACCGATGACAATCAGTCCGTCTATGCCAGCACTGTTGATGTTGCGGATGGCTTCACGCTGATAGACTTTTTCGAGGAAGCGCTTGGACCGGCGTGTATGCAGGATTGTTCCGCCACGTTGGAGAATGCCGCCCACATCACGCGGGCCGAGAGGTCGGAATTCCCCATTGATGAGGCCTTCATAGCCGTCTATGATGCCGATGACGCGGGCATTGTGGGCAGTTGCGGTACGCACTACCGCCCGAATGCAGGGATTCATGCCTGGGGCATCTCCGCCAGAGGTCAGTACGCCGATCGTAAAAGGTTTTTCAGTCATATGTTTTTATCCTGTCTTTAATTGGAAAACATCAAAATCGCGTGCAATCCGGACATTGGGAAAGATGGCCTGGGCTTCTGCCAACACTTCGCGCTCGGTGTAGCGGCGCGAGAGGTGGGTCAGAATCAATTGTTTTACGCGGGCGGCCTGCGCCAGTTCAGCAGCCTGACGAGCGGTGAGATGGGAAAATTGCTGCGCCAGGTTGGCTTCTTGCTCGAGGTAGGTGGATTCGATGACCAGTGCATCGGCCTCCTCGCAAACGGCGACCAGGTCATCGGTCCGGCCAGCGTCGCCGATGTGGACGAACTTCAATCCCGGCTTAAGCGGCCCCAAAACGTCATCGGGCCGGATCTCACGACCGTCGGCCAGTCGAACGGTTTTACCTTCCACCAGTTCGCGGCGCTGGGGGCCCTGGGGCACCCCCAGGGCATCGGCTTTTTCAGGCAGGAAGGGACGGCGCGCTTTTTCTTCGAATTTAAATCCCAGGCTATCCGAGCCGCGATGGAAGACGGGAAAGGCTGTAATGGTGAAATCGTCTTCTTCAAAGAAGACGCCGGGCTTGATTTCGCACAAGTTCAACGTCATCGGCGGTTTGCGCCCGCGGAGGACAACGCCATGGAGCAGGTCCGATACACGTTCCAGGGTCTGCCGCCCGCCGTAGATGGTCAGTTCCTCGATGGTTTCCCAGCGCATGAAGGTGGACATGAGGCCAGCCAGGCCGAGGATGTGGTCGAGATGCCCATGCGTGAGGAGGATGTGCTGTAAACTGCGAAAGCCAACACCAGACTGCAAAATCTGCCGTTGGGTCCCTTCTCCGCAATCGATCAAGAAACGATACTCGTTATGTTTGACGATTTGCGCCGGCAAACCACGCCGCGCAGAGGGAGCAGAAGCCGAAGTACCGAGAAAGATAATTTCAAACATCAGTTTATTTTACCGCGAAAGCATGTGAGAATTTAAGATTTCAGGCCTCTTGCACCTCAAGAGGCCTGAAATTGACCGTTTTATGATTTGAGCAAGGGGGTGCTGCTTCAAGTCAATCGGGCAGGTACAGCAGCAAACCCCAATCCGTTCGGCCCAACGTGCGTGCCAATCGCAGTGGTCACATTGACCACAAAAGGAGTGGTTTGGGTCAAAGACTTTACGTCTTCCAGAAGGCTACGGGCAGCCGCCTCGGCATTGGTGTGGAGAATAGCCAGCCGTTCGAGCGGGGCCATCGCATGAAGCATTTCGGTCAACTGATTGACTCCTCGCAAACGGGTCCTGACCTGCGCCAAGCGGAACACGACACCATGCCGCAATTCCACAAGCGGCTGAATGTGCAAGAGGGAGCCAAGCATGGCTTTTGCCCAAGAGACGCGTCCGCTGCGGCGAATGTATTCCATTGTGTCGAGCAAGGCCACCACGCGGACCCGCTGACGCACGCTTTCAATGATGGTCAGGACGTCATCCAGACCAACACCGCTCGCGATGGCTTCTGCGGCAGCGATAACCTGAAAGCCGATTCCTAAACTCAGTTGTCCACTATCAAGTACTTTGACGACATCGCCAAATTCTTGGGCGGCCAATCGCGCCGCGTTGAAAATGCCACTCAACGCACTGGGCGGGTGAATGGAAATGACCATGTTCGCGCCCGCGCGCAGTAACTTCTCATAGCGCTTCTGAAACGAGCCAACCGATGGAGCCGAAGTAGTTGGCGGAGGGTTGAGGCCTGGTAACAGTCTGTAAAATTCTTCCCGACTGATTTCAATCCCATCTTCATAACTCTTGTTATGGATGTTGATCAGGTTTGGCACCACCTCGATGCCATACCGATTTTGTAATTCGGCAGGAATATCCGCCGTGCTGTCGGTGACCAGGCCAATTTTCATCCCGCATGCTACTCAACAGATATGATGAATTGATAATGCGGCTGACCACCCTCTTGCAACTCAATTTCTTGCTTCGGGTAGGCGGCCCGGACGACATCTGCGATCCGATTGGCTTCAGCCAGCGAGAGGTCTTCGCCGTAAAACAGCGTGATCAGTTCATAGTCAGCAGCACCGGCCTTTTCCAGGGCTTGCAGACAGGCACCTTCGACAGAGTCGGCGGAAACCTCCAGTTTACCGTTGATGAGGGCAATCACCTGCCCCTTTTCCACTGTCACGCCATCAATTTCTACCGAGCGGGTGGCAGTGGTGATTTCAATTGCAATCACATGTTCGATGGTCTGCTTCATCTTGGAGGCGACAGCCTCCAGTTCACCATCTGGATTCAATTGCATCATCGCGGCCAGGCCCTGGGGGATATTCCGGCTTGGGACAATTTCCACATGCTTGACCGTCACATCTTTGGCCTGTTGGGCCGCAAGAATGATGTTTTTGTTGTTCGGTAAGATAATCACCTTATCCGTCGGCAGGTTTTCAAAGGCATCGAGGATGTCTTTGGTGGACGGGTTCATGGTTTGTCCGCCCTCCACAATGGCCGCTGCCCCTAAACTGGCAAATACCCGCGAGATGCCGATTCCTGGCGAAACGGCCACGACAGCGATCTGCCCCGCCTCAATCGGCGCCAGTTCCAGGCGTTTGCTCTTTGCCTGTCGGTCAATCGTATCCATCTGGGCTATCAAGTTCTCGATGGCAACTTTGGTGATGGTGCCCAGCCCCATGATGTAATCAATCGGTTCATAGCGCTTCTCGGTCGGGACGTGAATGTGCATGCGGTACATGCCATCCCCTTCCCCAACCTGGATGGAAGTGCCCATCTTTTCCAATTCCCCATAGAAAGACGACAAATTCAGTTCTTTGTCGGGGATGAAGTCAACTACCACCTCATAATCCTGGCCCGGCTCGACTGCTTCCATCGTGTTCTCCAGTTTCATGGCCGAAAGCGGCTGAACAGTGAGGAGAGGAGCATCGAGCGGTTCTCCCCTTACAAAGCGCAACATACCTTCCAGAATGAAAAACAGCCCCTTGCCGCCCGAATCGACCACCCCTGCCTGTTTCAAGACCGGGAGCAATTCGGGAGTCCTCTGCACCGATTCGTCTGCCGCCGGGACAATGTGCGCCAGAATTTCAGCCGGATCATCCGTTTTGCTCAGGGCTTTTTCAGCAGCCGCAGCCACATCCTTTGCCACCGTCAGAATTGTGCCTTCGACCGGTCGCACCACGCCCTTGTAGGCGGTATCGCGGGCATCGGCCAGCGCCCGGACCAGCGCCGGTCCATCAAGCACTTCGAGACCGTGCAAGGCACGGGCGAATCCACGCCACAACTGTGAGAGAATGACGCCGGAATTGCCACGCGCCCCCATCAGCGCTCCCTGGGCAAGAGCAGCCGCCATTTGCCCTACGTTGCGGTAACCGAGGTCATCAATCTCATTGTAGGCCGACTGCATGGTCAGCACCATGTTGGTCCCGGTGTCGCCATCGGGAACGGGAAAGACGTTCAGCGCATTGACCGTCTGCTGATTGGCGCGGAGCCAGAGCAGGCCGGCTTCTGCCAGTTTTTTGAGCATTTGACCATCAATTGACTTAGACTTGACTGCGTCTGGTCGCTTTGTGTCGTCCAGGTTCATGATTCCATCATCTCCGATAAAAAAATTTCAGTCGTTACTCACCCGCAAGCCATGAATATGCACATTGACGTTGCGCACCGGCATTCCAAGCGTTTTTTCGACATTGTAGCGTACGGCATTGGCCACGCTTTCGGCCACTGACGTGATGCGCGTGCCATATTCGACAATAATGTGAACATCAATGTCCAGGTTATCGCCATCATAGTGAACCGAAATGCCACGCGTTGGCTCTTTGGTGATCGAAAGGCCTTCGGCCAGATTCTTCGGTGCCAGTCCCACAACGCCATACGATTGCAACGTGGCGCGATAGGCAATCGTTGCAACGGCTTTCGGAGAGATAAAAATAGTTCCGAGAGTGGTTGTTTCTTCGCCCATAGTTTTGTCCTTTTCTCTAAAAAACTTAGACTAAAGTCATTTCCGGATACCGGAACGCCTCAGGAAGGCGAAATCCACGACTAGTAACGTGGTTTTCTCAAAGTCAAATCTTTCACCGCAGAGCCGCTGAGAACGCAGAGAAAACCATAAAAAATCTCTGCGAACTCTGCGTCTCAGCGGTCAAAATTCTCAATTGCCGTGTTTCGCACAGGGCATCAAGGGACTTTGAGAAAACCATACCCTAGCGTCGAATGGCTTTTGAATTTTTGGGTGCGTTCATGCTATACTCTTCATTGAATTCTGGGGCACAGATTTCGGGCTGAGACTGCAACTACTGATTCGAGTTCTGGCGCTTTTCTGCGCCGTCCCAAATTAAAGTATCCGCCGGTCAGCCAAATAAAACCTCGGGCTTGTCCTGCACAGGACATCGCATAGCGGCTGTCGGCCAGCCCCGACGCTCTTGCCCCAAAGAGGCGTCCCCGGCGACGGTATCAATCCAAGGAGACGCCTTCTCTGCGCTCCAGACAAGGACATTCTAATAAAACCAACCGCGGGGCGGAACGCTCAAAAGGAGAAACTGATTGTATGGTCCAAGAGTCTGGCATTAGCAAACGCCTATGGCTGTTTTTCTTGTTTGCCTATGCGTTTTCATGGTTATTCTGGATACCGCAAGCCTTAGCCGCTAATGGTATAGCGATCCCCGCGGGGCTCTCAGTGTTCCTTTCCAGTCCTTTCAATCCTGCTGCCTTTGGGCCGCTCGTGGCTGCTCTGCTGCTGACTTTTCTCGGCGAAGGTTGGAAAGGTGCAATCGGCCTGCTGAAACGTGGGCTTGATTTTCGCTTCAAGAAGACCTGGCTTTTTCCTATTTTGCTCCTGCCCCCCCTGATCTTCACAGGAGCAACTTTATTGTCAGTATTCACTGGAGCAACACCGCCGGATTCCTCTGTCCTGTCAAATCCGGTCGTGGCTATTGTTGCTCCCGTGATGATCCTTCTAAAACCGCAGGGCCCCTTCAGGAAGAATTTGGCTGGCGTGGCTACGCCCTACCTGCCTGGAGGGGGACAAGAAGGCCGCTGGGATGAAGCTTCAGGAAGAATTTGGCTGGCGTGGCTACGCCCTACCCCACCTGCAAAGACGGTTTAATGCGTTGGTTTCCAGTCTGGTGTTGGGTGTATTATGGTGGCTGTGGCATCTCCCACTGATTTTCATCCCAGGCAAGTTCATGGTCAGCACGCCGTTGCTCTTTGGTATGTTGCTGGTCGAGATGGTGCTGGTGACTATCTTATTTACCTGCATTTACAACAACACGGGTGGTAGTATCCTGGCGGCTATGCTATTTCATACTTCTATGAACTGGTCTATCTGGGTAACGCTGCCCAGCATGCAGATGAATTTTTCCATTCTCGGTTTTACTATCATCTTGTTGACTATTGTGGTTGCGGTGGTGCTTGGTGTTTGGGGGCCAAACCGATTGAGTCGCAACAGTGGTTAAACATCTCAAAGCAAGTTCCGCCCAACCCGCTCTTACACCTGACGCTGCTCTGCTGCGCTCGCCTCGCGGCGGCTGAGGCGCAAATCATTAGGCGGATTAAACAACTTTGAAATCCTACAAATTCAAAAAATATTAGGAGCGAGAAATGAATTGGGCAGCATTTTGGGGAGCACTTGTTGGTAGTGTAGTGGCTGTACTGGCTGTACTGGCTGTAATTTGGATATTTTTCGTATTTTTACAGAATAATGAGGTAGACCGAAACCGAACTCAATCGAAGAAGATACAAATTGATATTCTTGAGTCTCAGTTAGAACAGTATTTAGTCGAAAATTTTAATCAATTGTTTCCTGGATGGAAGATATTTGACGAACCACGTAAAGGAACGACTCAGCCTGAAGAAAGCCAAAAACCATTAGGTATCCGATACCGTACCGATGCAGGTGAGATTGATATTTTAGCGATTGATCCCCAAGGAACTTTCGTAGCCATAGAACTGAAAAAAGACCGGGCTTCTGACAAGGTGGCTGCCCAAGTGGATAGATATGTGGCTTGGATAAAGAAGCATCTAGCCAAACCGGGACAGAAGGTAAGAGGGCTAATCATAGCCAAGTATGTTGAAAGAAGATTAGCTTATACATTATTGCGTAGACGTGGGATTACTATTTGGACATATGAATGGCACTTAAAGTTTAACAAGCGACCTGATTGGAAAGGAACAACGACAAATTCTAGTAGGCCAATGGCTAATGAAATAGTCGAAAGTGAAATAGCCAGGGAAACAAAAGATGAAACCCCTGACGATAAGTAATATAAAATGCCCTGCGCTAACAAGCGCATCCACCCGACGGCTCGCCTCGCTACGCTCGGCTCGCCAGCCGGTGATGCGCAGGCCGTTAGGCAGCGCAGCCGCTAAGCAAGTGGGGTGAGTACTTTGGGCCAGCAATCAACCGGTCGATTTGTGGTGCAGGTGGAAGAGGGGTTAGAGCACGGCGATCTCTTTGAGTTGGAGAGGACAACCTACTTCCGTGTCATTGATACGCGCTCGCAAGAAATCGTGATGACGTTTGAAGGCGAAATGTCCGCGAGCCTGGGCAACGGGACGTGGCAAAATTACCTGTACACCGGGGTATGCGAGGTCGTCATTGCGCCCGACGAACAAACGGTCCGCGTAAAATACTACGACGGCCGTGAAGTGACGATACCTTTACCAAAGTAACCGGGGATGATTCTTCGTAAGACGCCGTGCCGTTACTGTAGAGTTAGAGATACTCGGGGAACACTTTAGCCCTCAAGGAACAGCCCTTTGAATCAGGGGAATATGATGACTGGCTGATTTGCATGGTTTCTTCGCAAACACGCCAATATACTGCGGGGGTGATACGATTCTCGGCGACAAAGATTTTGAGCAAAGTGGGTTGAAAGTTACGAGTGTAATTCGAGTGGGGCGTTTAGTAGTTGTTTCTGGTGAAATACTGCTTGGCGCTCTTGGTGAAATTTCCCAAGAGCGTTTGCATCGTGTAAAGCAGACTTCGTCAGATTGGCTATCTGAAAAATCAAAAGGCGGCTAACACCGTAGACTTGTCCTACACACTTACACCGCTCCCCGCCCGGCCAGGAAGGCCTGGCGGTTGAGTTCCAGATATTTCGCCGGGACGCGCTCGCCGATGACCTGCATCCACGTCTCGGCGGAGAGGGCCGCGCCGCGCAGGGCCGGGTCAGCCTCCAGCAGGGCCGAGAGCGCCCCCAGCAGGACGACGTTGGCGACGCGCAAATTGCCCAGTTCCTCAGCCAGACGTTCACCATCCACGAAGTAGACGCGCTCGGTCACGGCGCGGAAAGCGGTCAGGATGTCTTCATCGGTGGGGTATTTCTGCCCGCCCGAAGTGACCGTCAGCGGGACGATGGCCTGGTTGTTGATGACCGCCAGTCCGCCCGGGCGCAGGGATTTGATGTTGCGCAGGGCTTCCAGTTTCTCGAAAGCCAGCAAAATATCCGCTTCGCCCAGGCCAACGATGGGCGCATAGACCTTCTGCCCCCAGCGGACATGACTGCTGACGCTGCCGCCGCGCTGGCTCATGCCGTGCACTTCGGCCTGCTTGGCATCCAGGCCGGCCGCCAGGCCCACATGGACCAACACATCGCTGGCCAGCACCGTCCCCTGGCCGCCTACGCCGCAAAGCAGGAAGTTGATGACCTCTTTCATGCTCGCTCCTTTTCTACAAAGACGCTATCCGGGCGGAAAGTGATGGCATCGCGCGGGCAAATCTGGGCGCAGACCTCGCAGCCGGTGCAAAGCGAGGCGTCAATCAGCGCCTTCGGACGCTGAGTCTTCTCGTCCAGTTCCTCGCTCTTCAGGATAGCCGGACAGCCGATGCGGAAGCACAGGGTACAGCCGTTGCATTTGTCGGCCTGCACTTCCAGCGGCATCCACTTCTTGCGCGCCTCCGGCAGCAGGGCGCACGGCTCCTGGACGATCAGCACGCTGGGTTCGTCCAGTTTGACGTACTCTTTGAGCGTCTTCTCGATGGCGTCCACGTCCAGCGCCGAGAGGGTGCGGACGTGTTTGACGCCGCAGGCGCGCACCAGCGGCTCCAGTTCGACCAGTGGCGCCTCCTTGCCCAGCAGGGTCTGGCCGGTGCCAGGATTGGGTTGATGACCGGTCATGCCGGTAATGCGGTTGTCGAGGATGACGGTCACCACCGGGGCCTGGTTATAGACCACGTTCAGCAGGGCCGGGATGCCGGTGTGGAAGAAGGTCGAATCGCCGATGACGGCCACGTGCCGTTCGGGACTTCCGGCCTGGGCGGCCCCATGGGCGACGCCGATGCCCGCGCCCATACAGCCGCAGGTGTGGATGGCGCTCAGGGGCGGGATGAGGCCGAGGGTGTAGCAGCCGATGTCGCCGTTGACCGGCACTTTGAGTTTGTTCAGGATGTAGAACGTGGGGCGGTGCGGACAGCCCGGACACAGCACCGGCGGCCGGGAGGGGAGCGCGCTCACGTCGAGGGACGCAGTCGCTTCGGAAACGGGACCAGGCAGCAGTCCGGCGCGAACCGCCGCGGCGCGCACCACGAACGGGTCCAGTTCGCCGACCATCGGGAAGATGCTCTTCCCCTCGCAGGCGATTCCCATCAGTCTCACGCCTTCCTCGATAAAGGGGTCGAGTTCTTCGAGAATGATGAGGCGCTCGACCGAGGCGGCAAAGTCGCGGATGAGGCCGGCGGGCAGCGGCCAGGTCATGCCGAGTTTGAGGATGGAGGCGTGCGGGAAGACTTCTCTGGCGTACTGGTAGGCGACGCCGGCGGTGATGATGCCCAGGGAACGGTCGCCCGGCTCGACGCGGTTGAAGGGGAAGGTTTCGGCGAAGGGCGATGGTGCGGATGCGCTCCTCGATGACGGGGTGACGTTTGATGGCGTTGGCCGGCACCATGACGTATTTGGCCGGGTTGCGCGGGAAGGGCCTGGTTTCGGCGGGGCGTTCGAGGCGCTCGCCCAGTTCCACCGCGCTGGTGGAGTGGCAAACGCGCGTCGTCAGCCGCAGCAGGACGGGGGTGTCGAAGCGCTCGGAGAGGTCGAAGGCGGCGATGGTCAGGTCTTTGGCCTCCTGGCTATCGGACGGCTCCAGGCAGGGGACGCGGGCAAACTTGGCGAAGTTGCGGTTGTCCTGTTCGTTCTGGCTGGAGTGCATGGAGGGGTCATCGGCGCTGACGATGACCAGCCCGGCCTCGATGCCGGTCATGGAGGCGTACATGAACGAGTCGGCGGCCACGTTCAAGCCGACGTGTTTCATGGCAGCCAGGGCGCGTTTGCCGGCATAGGCTGCGCCGACGGCCACGTCCACGGCCACTTTTTCGTTGGTGGCCCATTCGGCGTAGACGTTGGGGAAGAGGGCGAAATTTTCGAGGATTTCGGTGCTGGGGGTGCCAGGGTAGGCCGAGGCCACCTCCACGCCGGCCTCCCACATGCCGCGCGCCACGGCTTCGTTACCGGAGAGCATCTTTTCGAGGGACAAGGGGAACTCCTTTTTTCGTGAATAGGGTAAAACGGCTGGTCCGAAAGACGAAAACGGGTTGGAGAACACCGTTATTTTAAACGACCTGACGGCGAGGAGCAAATGGCAATCAGCAGGTTTGCAGTTTGACATTCGACACTCTCGTTCTTCTCTCCTCTTCTCCCTTCTCTCCTCTTCTCCCTTCTCCCTTCTCCCTTCTCCCTTCTCTACTCTCTGTTCTCTACTCCTCTATTCTCTCTCCCCTCCATGCTATAATTTCCTCACTACACTCTCATTCGTTCTCTGACCTTTGCCCATGATTTTCCTCATTACCGGCGTGGCCGGCTTCCTCGGCTCTCATCTGGCCAACCGTCTGGTGCGGGAAGGACATGAAGTACGCGGTTTGGATGACCTTTCCACCGGCGACCCGTCTGTGCTCGATCCAGGCGTCCTGTTCACGCGCGGGGATGTCAATGATCGCCCCAAATTGTGGACGTTGCTCCAGGATGTTGATTGCGTCTATCATCTGGCGGCGCGGGTGTACGTGGCGGAATCGATTCTGTACCCGCGCGAGTACAACGACGCCAACGTGGGGGGGACTGTCAGCCTGATGGAGGCCATGCGGGATGTGGGCATTCGTCGGGTGGTGCTGGCTTCGTCGGGCGCTATTTACGGCGAACAGGAAGCCCAGCCGCTGAGCGAGGGCCAGGCCCCTCATCCGCGTTCGCCCTATGCAGTCTCTAAACTGGCTGCCGAGTACTACGTGCGCACCATTGGCGAGTTGTGGGGAATTGAAACGGTTTGTCTGCGCATCTTCAATGCCTATGGGCCAGGACAACACCTGCCCCCTGCCCATCCGCCGGTGGTTCCCTACATGCTGCGACAGGCCGTGCGCGGCGGGACGATTGTCGTCAACGGCAATGGCAACCAGACGCGCGACTTCGTTTACGTAGATGATGTGGTCAGTGCGCTGGTCGCCGCGGCCACTGCGCCAAACATCAACGGCCTGGTCATTAACGTCGGCACCGGTCAGGAAACGAGCATCATTGACCTGGCACGGCTGGCCATCCGCATCACGGGGAGTTCGTCAAACGTCATTGTCAATCAAAAAGCAGGGGGAGGGGTGGCGCGTATGTGCGCCAACATTGCCCTGGCCGAAAAGCGGCTGAACTATCGCCCTTCCATTTCTCTGGAAGACGGCCTGCGGCTCACCCTTCAGCGCGACGCGAGATTTACAAAATAACCTCATCCATTTTTTCCCACAAGGTGGCACGTTTTTGTCCATTCCAGCCGAAGAAACATTGCAATGAATGTCCTGCCGCGTGAATTTTATGCCCAACCGACCCTGACAGTTGCTCGCCAACTCCTTGGGGCGCGGCTGGTGCGCCTGTTAGACGGCCAGCGCCTGGCTGGTCTTATCACTGAAACCGAGGCCTACATTGGCGAGGAAGATCAGGGATGTCACGCGCGCTCAGGGCGGACGCGGCGAAACGCGGTCATGTATGGGCCGCCGGGTTACGCTTACGTCTATTTCACGTATGGCATGCACTGGTGCCTGAACGCCGTGACCGAAGCAGAGGGGAGGCCGGCCGCGGTGTTGATTCGCGCTATCGAGCCGGTCGAAGGGGTGGAGATCATCGCCGCCCGCCGACGGGGAGGAGATACCCGCGGCCCGGCCAAACTGACCCAGGCCCTCGGCATTACCGGGACAGAGAACGGCCTCGACCTGTGCGACCCGGCTTCGGGTCTGTGGATCGAGGCGGGCGAACCGGTAGCAGACGAACGGGTCCGGCGCGGGCCGCGCATCGGGCTATACACCGTCCCCGAACCGTGGAAGTCGCTCCCCTGGCGTTTCCTCGTTGTACCCGAAGAGAAGATGATAAAATAGACGCCTGAGGTCAACAAAGTATGTTCAAACGAAATCCACAAACGACTCCTGCCCCGTCCATCCAGCCCGTAGAACGGATTACCTCGGTGCTGGGAGCAGGAATCATCTGGCAGGGAAGCATCAACGGCTCCGGCGGCGTGCGCGTGGAGGGCATCTTCGAGGGGCAAATTGCTCTGAAGGGCCTGCTGGTGGTCGGCGAGACCGGTAAAGTGACCTGCGAAAACGTGCGGGCGCTGAACGTCATCGTGGCCGGGGCAGTCAAGGGAAACATCACCGCCCAAAAGGTTGAAATCCGCTCCACCGGGCGCGTTTGGGGAGACATTGTGACCACAGCCTTCGCCACCGAAGAGGGCGCTTTTCTGCGCGGCCAGATTCGGGTCGAAGAGGCGCTGGACATGGGCTTCGACCAGGGGGGAGCGCCGGCAGTAGAACCGCTCTCCTCCTCCACCAATGGCCAGGGAACGTGAACGCGTTCCTCTTCTCACTGAAACTATCATGACAACGCTAAAGTCACGCGATTTTCTTCCCCCTCGACAACGAGGCGCATCGATTCACAGCACGTTGATCGCTGCGCTGGCGCTGATTATGGTCCTGGCGACCTGGCTGGCCACCAACACCCCCATCGGCCCGCGCTTTACGTTCTACGTGCTCATCGCGGCCCTGGCCTTTGCCCCGTTACCGGTGCTGGCATACCGGTTGTACGCTTTACAACACGGCTTCTACCGCATTGACCGGGACAAATTGACGATTGTGTGGGGATTGCGCAGCGAAAGCATCCCCATCTCGGACATCGAATGGGTGCGACCGCTGACAGCGCTCCATGCTCCCCTGCCGCTGCCCCCCTTCCGCCTGCCAGGATCGCTTCTGGGCTATCGGCGCGTCGCTGATCTGGGGACGGTGGAATTCCTGGCTGCCGAGACCGACACCCTGCTGCTGGTCGCCACCCGTCAGCGCATCTTCGCCATCTCGCCCGCCGACCCGGTCACCTTTGTGCAGGACATTCAAAGCACAATGGAGATGGGCAGCCTCTCTCCGGCGCTTGCCGAATCGGTTTACCCGTCCTTCATCATTGGCGAAGCCTGGCAAGACCCCCTGGCCCGTTTTCTCTGGCTGGGGGCTCTCTTCTTGAACATTGGGCTGTTGATCTGGGTCAGTTTGATTATCCCCTCCCTGAACACCGTTCCGCTGGGGTTTCTCTCCTCTGGTGTACCGGGGGAAGCGGTGCCCGCGGCGGGATTGATCCTGCTACCGGCCATCAGCATTTTCCTTTCGGCACTCGGCTGGGTGGTTGGCCTGGTCTTTTACCGCCGCGCCGAGCAGCAAGCCCTGGCAAGAATCCTGTGGTTGAGCAACGTCATCACCTCGATCCTCTTCCTCATCGCCATCCTCTTCCTCATTTCCACCTCCTGACCTCAATCCTCAATCACCAATCCTCAATCCTCAATGTCCAACCTTCTCCTCGGTTTCCTTGCTGCGCTTGTCATTGCCTTTCTTGCCTATCGTGCTCGCAGCCTCAGCAAGTCTGGGGCAGCCGGAGCCGTGCTGACCGGCACACTCATCTTCGGAGTGGGAGGCTGGCAGTGGGCAGTGCTCTTGCTGGGATTTTTCATCTCTTCGAGCCTGCTCACGCGCCTCTTCTCCAAACAAAAAACTCCTCTGAACGAAAAATTCGAAAAGGGCGGACAGCGTGACATCGCCCAAGTGCTGGCCAATGGCGGAATCGCGGCATTGTTTGCGGGTCTCTCCTTCCTTTCCCCCCATGAATCCTGGCCCTGGATTGGATTCGCGGCCTCGCTGGCAGCGGTCAATGCCGACACCTGGGCCACCGAACTGGGCGTCCTGAGCAACCATCCACCCCGGCTGATCACGACGGGAAAACAAGTGGAACGCGGTACATCGGGCGGGATTTCCCTTTCTGGCACGCTGGCCGCGGCAGGCGGAGCCGCCTTCATTGCACTGTTGACCGTCCTCTGCACCCCCTCCCTGTCTGTGCCCTCTTTGCCGCTGCCGGTGCTTTTCCTGGTGGTCACAACCTCTGGACTGGCAGGCGCCCTGTTCGATTCGTTCCTCGGCGCCACGGTCCAGGCGATTTATCACTGCCCACAATGCAACAAAGAGACCGAAAAACATCCCCTGCACACCTGCGGCACGCCGACCCATCAAATTCGCGGCTGGAAGTGGATGAATAACGACCTTGTCAACCTGGCCTGCGCCCTGGCAGGTGCCCTGGTAGCGCTCCTGTCCCTGCTTGGAGCAGGTTGATGCCTTCCTGCCAGCCAAATTTTGTTTGACCAAACCTGTACCTTCCGTTATAATTGCGCCTCGCTTTGGAACCCCCGGCAAAAGAGAGCCGTTTGGTATTCGAAATTTTTATTTTCTAAGGAAGAAACATGGCAACGAAACGTCCGTATCAACCCCGTATTCGTCGGCGCGTGCGTGTTCACGGTTTCCGTCAGCGCATGTCCACTGCCGATGGCCGCCAGGTGCTCAAGCGCCGCCGCTTGAAGGGGCGCTATCGCCTGACAGTTCGCTCCAATGCGCATGTGAAACGCGTCCGCTGGTAGGAGGGCGCGTTCAGGCCGGTATTCCCCTCCTTATGAGGCACAGGTGAAGCGACGCTTTCGCCTGACCCGGTCAACTGATTTCAAGCGGGTGCGGCGTTATGGAAAGTCCTATGCCCACCCGCTTGTTGTGTTATATGCTCTTTCCTCGGACCAACCAGGCGTGCGCGTGGGGGTCACGGCTGGCGTTCGAGTAGGCGGTGCGGTGGAACGCAACCGTGCCAAGCGCCTGCTGCGAGAAGCGATGAAATCCTTTTTACCGGTCACCAAACCTGGAACCGATCTGATGCTGATTGCACGCCCTCCCCTGGTGCAGGCCCATCTGAACGAGGTCCAGCAAGCCCTGGCTTCTTTGCTCCAGCGCGCCAACCTGTTAATTGCTCCCCATGACGATCAATTACCTCCCCAATGATTATTCTGACGAGCCACGCTTGCGAGACCTGCCGCGCACGCCGGCCTATTGGCCGCGTCTGATTCTACTGGCCCTGATTCGCTTCTACCAAAACACGTTTGCCAGAACATTGCCCCCCAACACCTGTCGTTTTTATCCTTCCTGTTCTCATTACGGCTATCAGGCCATCTACAAGTACGGTGTACTCAAAGGCGGACTGATGGCCGTCTGGCGCGTATTGCGCTGCAATCCATTCAACCCCGGCGGGTACGACCCGGTGAAATGAACTCCTCAGAAAATTTGCTTATTTCCATGGAGGGTGCAAAGGTCAGAGAAGCATCTTCGCTGTCTTTGCAGCCTTCATGGTGAAATCCTTTTCGAGAAAGAGAAAAAAACATCCATGAAGACCAAATTGATCCTTCCTCTTGCCGCCCTGCTGGCCGCAGCGATTCTGCTGGGCGGCTGTGCCACCGGTATGACCCCCTCCTCCTGGCCTGGCATGACCGTCAGCGAGGAGTACGTCTATATCGCCGGCGGCACAAATGTCTATGCCGTCAATTTGCAGACCTATGCCGAAGCATGGCGCTTCCCCATCAAGGCCAATGCATTTGCGGCTCCCGTCCTGACCAAAGACGGGCAACTGATTGTCGGCGGCTATGACCACGTCCTCTACAGCCTCGATCCTGCCACCGGCACCGAAAACTGGTCCTTCACCGCTCGCGATCGCTGGATCGGTTCGGTACTGGTCACCGACGACACCATTTACGCCCCCAACGCCGATTACAACCTCTACGCCCTCGACCTCAACGGCCAACCGAAATGGGAAAAGCCTTTCGAGGCCGATCAGTCCATCTGGGGAACGCCTGTCACCGACGGCCAGAACGTCTATTTCGGCACGCTGGGGCGCTGGATGTTTGCGGTTTCGGCCCAAAGTGGGGAGGAAGTCTGGCGAACGCAGTTAAACGGCGCCATTCTCGGCGCCCCCGTTCTCCATAACGGTGTCCTCTACGTCGGCCTTTTCGATAGTGCCCTCGTCGCCCTGGACGCTCAAACCGGTGACCTCCTCTGGCAGGCTCCGCTCGAGTCGTGGGTGTGGGCCGGCCCGGTCCTGGCAAACGATGTTCTCTACTTTGGCGATGGCGCAGGCAACTTCTACGCCTACAGTCTGGATGGGAACCTGCTGTGGAAGCAACCCCTGCGGGGGGCGATCGTCGGTCAACCGGCTGTCACCGCCGAGGGGCTGGTGGTTGCCACCGACAGCGGCACCATTTACTATCTCTCCTTCGACGGCGAAGTGCTGCGCACGACTGCCGTGGCAGGAGCAGTGTACAGTTCTGTCGTCCCGGCAGGGTCGGTGTTCCTGGTAGCCCCCTCCGAGGGGGAATCTCTGCTCCTGGCCCTCGACCAGAACGGCGTTCAGGTCTGGACTTTCAATCCGGCGAAAAAGTAAAGGAAGTGCTCCATGTGGGAATGGATTGTCAACCTGTTTACAAACATTTTGCTTATCATCTACAAGTACCTTGGCGGTAACTTTGGGGTCGCCATCATCGTGTTCACCGTGCTCAGCCGCGTCGTTCTGTACCCCTTGATGCGCAATCAAATCAAGGGCACGCAGGCCATGCAGGAATTTCAGAACTCGAAAGAATGGCAAGAAATCCAGAAAAAATACAAAGACGACAAGGAAAAACTGGCCCAGGAACAGATGCGCCTGTACCGCGAGATGGGCATTAACCCGTTTGCCTCCTGCCTGCCCACGTTCATTCAACTCCCCATCCTGTTCGCCCTGTATCAGAGCGTGGTGCGCGCCCTGGCCGCCTCCCCCGCCCAACTGCTTATTCTGCAACATGCCGTCTATCCCATCCTCGGTCTGCCAGACATCATCCCCATCAACAGCAAATTCCTGTGGATGAACCTGGCCCAGCCAGAACGGCTCTACGTCTTCGGCGTGGGGATTCCGGTCCTGGCAATTCTGACCGCCCTGACCACCTACCTGCAAACCAAACTGACCACCCCGCCGCCGGCTAACCCCAACGACCAAAGCGCGATGATGAGCAAGACCATGGCGCTGTACATGCCGTTCTTCATGGGATGGATTACCTACACCCTGGCTTCGGGCCTGGCTGTGTACATCATTGTCTCCAACTTGCTTGGCATTGCCCAATACGCCATGATGGGAAAAGTCAACTGGAACGTGTTGTTGCCCCAAAAAGCCGGGCAAACATCACAAGCGAGGAAAAAATGAACGAACGGACAACTCTCGAAAAAATAGCCCCTACCGTGCATAAAGCCGTTGCTGAAGGATTGAAAGAACTGGGGCTGCCACCTGAAATGGTGGAAGTGGAAGTGCTCGATAGCGGCTCGCGCGGCCTGCTGGGGATCGGCGGACGACAGGCGCGGGTCCGGCTGACGGTCAAGTCCGCACCGGTGGAACCCGAGACCAGCGACCCGGCCCCCCAGCCAGAGTCCGCACCGGTGCAGGCAGCGGTGCCCCAGGTCAACGAAGACGAACTCCTGCGCGTTTCGCAGCAGATCGTCACCGACCTGCTGGAGAAGATGAAAATCCAGGCCACCGTGACCGCCCGTTACGGCGAGGCAGACGAAGAGGGCGTGCGCCCCGTGCTGGTGGACATCCACGGCAACGATTTGGGCGTTCTCATCGGACGCCGCGGCGACATTTTGAACGCGATGCAGTACCTGGTCAATCTCATCGTCAGCAAGCAGATGGAACAATGGGTGCAAATTGTGATTGATGTGGAAGGATACCGCGCCCGTCGCGAACGTCAACTGCGCCAGATGGCACGCCGCATGGCCGATCAGGCGATCAAGACCGGCCGCCGTCAGGTGCTGGAACCGATGCCCGCCAACGAACGGCGCATCATCCACCTGGAACTGCGAGAATATCCGGGTGTGAGCACACAATCCATCGGCGAGGAGCCAACCCGCAAGGTCACGATTGTGCCAGAGCAAAAATGACTTCACTGCCAAAAGGCTTGTAACCACGAAGGAGACAAACTACACATGAAAATCATGAATTTTGGTGCACAATAGTTTGAAAAAACTTCGTGCTCGTTTGAGCCCTTTGTGGTAAAAAGGTTTTTGCAGTGGACTGATTTTTGCATCGTTTCATTGCGACGAAGCAATCTACTGGTAAAGCGGGAGATTGCTTGATATCGCTTCCAGTGACAATATCAAGATAGAAAGCCAGCAGATCCAAAGAGAAAATTCTCGTCTGAAACGTCCCGAAGGGTTTAGAAAGCAAGATTTTGACGCCAAAATCAGCCCTTCGGGACGTTTGTTCTGTTTCTTCTAAGCCAATTGGAAGGTGCAAGCCGAAGTTTAGGGGCGATCCAGCGAAATATCGTAATCGGAAACTTCATCCTCGGCCGGCTCAATGTGTGTGATAACCGAAGCGTTCCCAACTGCCTGCCGAATATCTCGCTCGATGTCTTCTGCCAGGTGATGCGCGTCGTGGACCGTCATCGTGCCTGGGACAAGGACATGGACAGAGACAAATTTGCGGGCCGCGGCCTGGCGTGTGCGCAGCGCGTGAAAGTCTATCTGCTTTTGCCGGTAGGTATCGAGCACGTCCTCGATCTTTTTCTGGTCTGTCTCGGGCAGGGAGGCGTCCATCAGGCCGGACACGGAACGACGCAGCAGAGAAACAGCCGTCCAGACGATGTTCCCTGCCACCAGCAGGGCTACAATCGGGTCCAGGATGAGCCAGCCGGTGATGGCCACCAGGCCCACCCCAGCCAACACTCCCACCGAAGTCCAGACATCGGTCATGAGGTGATGAGCGTCTGCCTCCAGCGTAATGGAGTTGTATTTCTTGCCAACTCCGAGAAGCACCCTGGCGACACCGAAGTTGATTGCAGAGGCCAGCACAGAAACGCCCAATCCGAGGCCAAGTTGTCCCAGTGGTTGTGGGGAGGCGATTCGCTCGATGGCTGTGATAAAAATGCTTGCCGCGGCTACCAGAATCAGTCCGCCCTCGACCGTGCTGGCAAAGTATTCGGCTTTGCTGTGACCGTACAGGTGATTTTCGTCTGGCGGCCGGGCGGCAATGGTCAACATCCAGAGAGCCATGACGCCGGCGGCGAGGTTGATGAAAGATTCAATTGCGTCGGAAAGCAAACCCACCGAGCCAGTCAGGAGGTAAGCGATGGCTTTGAGGGTAATCGTTACCACGGCTGCCAGAATCGAAAGCCAGGCAAACCGGCTCAGTGAAGCGCGAGTGTTTTTGGGGGGAACCATAATTTTTTCTCTTTGCAATTCTTTAGGCAACGGGCACAGAAAATCTTGCTTTGCATGTTCTCGCGAGCGAAGCAATCTCCAGGCCAGTAGCGGTTAGTTACCTCTTTTTGCAATTTGGTGGCGGCTAATGGATTTCGCCCACCACTTGCCCCTCCACCTTATCGGCCCAGGGGTAGAGTTCGGTTCCGCGGGCAGCCTCGCGGATGGCCGGGTCGTCTGAATAGTGGCCGCGCTTTTCAGGCGGGATGAGTTCCGCGATGTGACGCATGATCTCGTGGCCGATTTCGTCTAATTGGGCGCGGCGTTGTTCGTGTCCGGAGGCGGTCAATGCAAATGGCCCAAACGGTTTCCCTACGTTGATTGTGACGCGCGCCCGTCGCCCACGGAAGAGGGAGGGGAAAACTTCCGTCAGCCCATCCAGGCCAATTGGCAGGATCCGTGCACCGGTGCGCGCGGCCAGGTAAGCCGTTCCGGGGCGTGGCGGACGCAGAACGGTGGCCCAGTTGCCGGCTTCGGGGGCGATTCCCAGGATTCCGCTTTTCTTCAAAATATCCTCGGCGGCGCGCAGGGCGCCGGTTGCCCCTGTTCCGCGGTAGAGTTTGTGGTATCCCCACAGGAAGGGGATGATGCGCGTCCAGCGCGGGGCGTGCGGGGTCACGGCCCCGCCGACAAATTCCAGGGGCCAGGGGGCGGCGCGGACGACCGCCACCGGGTCAATGAAACTGAAGTGGTTGAATACCACCAGCAGTGGCCCGGCAGGAGGAAAGTTCTCTTCCCCGTGAATTTCCAGCCTTGTCAAAAAAGAGAAGGCTGGAATCGAAAGTTGTTTCAACAAGAAGCGGATAGGACGCCTGCGGAAGGGAAAACGATTTGAGTTCATGCCTGATCGAAGTTAATCGGGTTTTTAGGGGTAACTTTACGGACGCTGATCAGGATCAACAGGCCGGCCAGCAGGAAAATGACAACACTGCTGATTGCCCAATACATGGCATTCTGGTTGGCAATTTCTGTTGCAAAATTATGCCGCTTGTACCAGCCAAGCATCAGCGCGAAGATGGAGCCAAATACCAGTGGCCCGACCGCGGTGGAGGTTCGTCCTGCCACCGACAGGAAGCCATAAAATTCGGTCGTCTTCGACTGCGGCGATAACTGGCTGACCATTGTGCGGCTGACTGCCTGCACGCCAGAGAGCGAGAACCCGGCCAGGGTGCCGATGACGTAGAACATGGCCTTCGAGTCAATCAGGTAAAGCGATCCGATGACTGCCATCAGCATAATGATGGCGTAAATGATCGCTTCCTTGCTGCTGTATTTGTTGGAAACCCATCCAAAGAAGAACGCTCCTGCTGCGCCTGCCACTTGCAGGATGATGATAAGGATGATCAATTCCGATGTCTGGAAGCCATACAGGATGGCTGCCACCAGGGCGGCGTTGTCCATCAGCATCATGATTCCGTCGTTGTAAATCAGGAACGCGATTGCATATTTCACGAATTCTTTGTAGCGTTTCACGTCGCGGAACGTCTCGCCCAGGCGGGTAAAGGCCATGCGGATCAGTGAAACGCCTGCCGGACGCGGCTCTGGCTCGTTGATTTGCCTGACGACGAGAAAAGTAGGAATGGAGGAAATGAGATAGAAGGCGGCGGTGATGAGGAAAGCCAGGCGCACCATCAGTTCGCCTTTGATGACCTGAATGGGGATCAGCACGATGATGAGACACACGATACCGCCGAGCATCCCCATTGCCCAGCCGTTTCCGGAAACTTCGCCGATATTTTCGGGGGTGGATACATCCACCAGAAGAGAGTCGTAGAACACCTGTGCGGCGCGGTAACCGATTTCAGCCAGGATGAAGAAGACCATCCCCATCAGCACGTCTCCACCGCGAACAAAGAAGAGCAGAGCCGTAAACACAACGGAAATCATGGTGAAGACAAAGAGCAATTTCTTCTTTGCCTTCGAAAAGTCGGCAATTGTGCCAAGTACGGGCGAAAGGATGGCTACAACGACTGCCGCAATTCCTACGGCATAGTTCCACAGGGTTGTGCCGGGCAGGCCGGTATCTTTGGCGACTACCTCAACAAAATACCTGGAGAACACCGCCAGCAGGATGACGGCAGCGTAGGCTGAGTTTCCAAAATCATACAGATACCAGGCCCATTGTTTCTGCCGGGCGCTTTTTTCTTCAGCGTTAAGAGATGACATACCTGACCTCTTTTTTGTTGGGATGGCCAATTGTACCAATGGTCGGTTGCAAATACTGTGCAATGAAGTTAATGTTTTTGTTAACAATCCTGTTTTTTTGGACGTTGTGATGCTTTGTTCGAAATTCCCTTAAAACTTCAACCTCGATTTTAGACAAACCATTTTTCCCTGACGGAAGAGTCAGGGTGGGAACAGTACCTTACCAATCGAATTTCAAGCGGTTTGGGCAGCAGAAACGCCCTTTTTGACGACTTTGTGCCGTTCTTTGGTCGC
>DAOTZT010000160.1:0-3658 GCA_034434255.1 Anaerolineales bacterium
AAACAGGGGTGTCACTGCGAACGAGCGCTTTTTGCGAGTGAAGCAGTCTCCCAAAGCATGGTTTTTCCTGTTCAAGACGAGATTGCTTCGGGCAGAGAACGCCCTCGCAATGACAGCCTGAATAGTTACCAAGAGACAGCCGACTTTGTGAGCGGCGACCCTACCGAAATTGAACGACCGCAGGCATGGAAAACGCCCTATGTAAGGAATCTGAAAGGCGGCAAAGGAGAGTCTTCTGGGCGATAATTTTGGCCATGCCCTATTGGGGACGAGCCATCCCGTGTGGATTGGTGACCTGTTCCTCCAGGACGATAGCCCAAAATGGCGATTCGCGCCATTGGAACCACTTCCAAGTTTTTGAAGGCTTGAAAGACCTGCTAGGGAAGCGGGCCTTAGTGTTGGAGCGCGAGTTCTGTTACCTGGAATTTCTGCTCCGATTGGAGGAAGAACGGATTCATTTTGTCATCTGCTTGCATCGAAGAAATCCGCCCAAATCAAGATGACAAAAAAGTGACACAGACCATCACACCGCAAGAGACCGTCATCCATCCAGGGGTGGGGTATAGGGCAAAATAAGGCTGAATCTGGTCGGGACGTGGAAAAGGGGATTTTCAGAAGCCATATGGGTCATTACCAATCTTTTACCTGGTCCGTATGAAGATTTCTGCAGTCTGAAAAGCCTTTTGGACATGACCAAACTCATGAATAAACAACAAACCTACATGGAAAAGATGCTGGCTTTCTTGCTCGTGGTGTATGCCCTCGCTCTGAGGCCAGGTGAGGCTATCTGCGGTCGTCTCTAGGATGAGATCCTGACTGAAAATGAGCCAGTGCCTGGACAGGACCGCCTTCCTGGTTCCGTGAACAGAAAGAAGGGCAAGAAGTGGCGACGCTATTCGGGTTTATTTATCAAACCAATCGCCCTGCCATCTTCGATGACGATTTCTCAGCCTTTACCGCCCTTGTTCACCACCCTGTCCAAACTTATGTCTGAACTTCAGAGAAATTTTCTTGACAAAATCTTGTATGTGCATACAATCCACTTATCTTTCTATTCTGTATTGCTTGGAGAAGCCAATCATGATTACTAAAATCCTAAGTAATTTAAAGTTTCTCTATGTTGTGTTGATTGTGCAATTTATTCCTCTTTTGTTGAATCCCCCCTCAATTTTTGAGTTCAAATCGCAAGAATGGTGGTTGCCGCTATTGCTGGTTCTGATGGCTCTGATGGCAGTGATTCAAGTTTTCCGAAATAAGGTGACTCCCTGGACTCTCTCGCTCCTTTCTTTCTCCCATGGCTTTAACATCATTAGCCGGTTGATGATGCTTTTACCGAAAAGCACAGCTGGTTCTTCTTTTGATAGTTTGTATTTTGTCCTTTCAATAGTCTCGATGTTGTTTTCTGCATTCATGCTGTGGCTGTTGGAAATCCCCCATACACGCCAGGTTTTGACTCGCTGATTTTTTTCTCGCGTAAAAAAACGGGCTTGAAAACAGCCCGTTTGCGTTTTATAAGGACTATTTGGTTTTTTGTCCGTATAAAAGTGTCTCGCGAATTCGCAAGTCGGTATTCCGAATTTTCATGGCCAGATCGGCTGCCAGGTTATACATCAGTCGGTAGCCCAGTTGGGGATAGGTTTCGCACAGCATCAATAATTTATCGCGCGGAATGATAAGCAAACGGGTATCTTTTTGCGCTGCTCGGGCGGTGGCTGAGCGGAGGCCTTCATCTACTAGCGCTACTTCTCCAAAACTCTGTCCGCGCCGTAAAGTAGCAATTGTGACTGGGTCTGCACTCGAGGAAGACGGTCCTCCTACCAGGGCTGGATTGACCAGGATATCCACCTCTCCGTGGGCAATGATATACAGTTCTTTGCTGTCACTTCCCTCTTGGACAATGGTCTCGCCGCGGGCATAGGTGCGTTCATGGCATAGATTGGCTATCATTTCCAGTTGGGTTTGGGTAAGTTGATAGAAAATATCGGCTTGTTTAAGAAAACTGACGATTTCGTTCATGGTGCTCTCCTGTGTTTCCAGTCTAACATGATTGTTACGAGAGGCACAATCACATTTTCTTCCTATTGGGCAGTTGTCTGCATCACTCGCCTTATGGTTGGGGGAAGGCTGTCTCTAACCATTGCAAGGGGTTGACCTGGACCCCGTTAACCCATACCTCCCAGTGTAAATGTGGCCCAGTCACCCGACCTGTGGCGCCAATTTTGCCAATCAACTGCCCGGCTTCGACTCGCTCTCCCTCACTCACATAAATTTCGTCTTGGTGCCAGAAACCACTGTAAACTCCCCAGCCGTGATCAATAATTGTGGCATTTCCTCGCACTGTTTTGGAACCTGCAAAAACTACGATCCCACCTGCTGGGGCGTAAATATCGAAGGGATGCGTTTCTGAGCATACTCCGTAGTCTACGCCGGTGTGGAAGTAGATGAAATCGCTGCCGTTGTAAGAACGACGATTTCCGTACATGGAACGGATACAGAATTGTGGGTCAACAGGCAGTCGAAATACCCCTTCCCAGTACTTTTGCAGTGTTACCGGCGCAGTTATTGAATACAACCATTCGTTTTCTGGCTCGGTTATTGCCGGATCAATGGTGGAAGGTTCCACTTGCAAAATAGGGTCCTGGCGAAAATAGCCGTCTTGTACAATTACCATTTGTTCAAATGACTCAACCCTGCCGTTTGGCAAAGAGACGTCGATTCGGACCGGGTAAATGCCCGGCGGAGTCATTGCGTGGACTCCCTGCAGTGCTACCCAGCCTTGCCCGGTCTCAAAAAAATGGAGCGGGTGATCGACCAGGAAACCGCTTGGCGTGCCTTCGGACGAAAGTTCCACATTCACCTGGACAGTTTGTCCTTGCGTGATGGGAAGAGGCGAGAGGCGCACCGATTGAATGGCCTCTGGCAGGCCCGTGGCTGAACTCTCTGCCTGACCGCCGGGGATGAACAGAGGGTCTCCGGGGAGGGCAACAGAGGTCCGCTCCAGATGGTTTGCCTGGGCAATCGTCCACGGGCTGCTGTTCTGACGCACAGCCAGTTCCAGAAGCGTATCGCCTGGGGTCAGGGTGGCGCGTCCTCCTGGCTGTGGGCCGGTCTCTGGTTGCAGCAAAATTAGAGAGTAGCCTGCGTACAATTCGACTGGACTGACAAGGCGGTTCAATTGAATCAGTAAATCCATATCCATTTGATAGATACGGCTCAGGCTGCGCAGCGTTTCTCCAAAGGGTACCGGTTGGGTGGTCAAGATACCGCTGAGCGTCTCCATGCCGGGAATCACAAGGCGCTGGCCAACGTAAATCGTCTGTCCAGGAAGGTTATTGTAAGAAATAAGAGCGTCCAGGCTGACGTTGAATCGGAGAGCAATATCCCAGAGGGTATCTCCCTCCTGGATGATATACACGGGACCTGGTGGCAGGTCGGGTGTCTGAGCCTGGGCGGGCAAAACAGAGAAAAGCAGGCTGTTGAGAGTGAGCGCGCCTGCGAGAAGGACAAAAATAATATGTTTCTTCATGCTCGATTTTAGACAAACCATTTTTCCCTGACGGAAGAGTCAGGGTGGGAACAGTACCTTACCAATCGAATTTCAAGCGGTTTGGGCAGCAGAAACGCCCTTTTTGACGACTTTGTGCCGTTCTTTGGTCGC
>DAOTZT010000161.1:0-1974 GCA_034434255.1 Anaerolineales bacterium
ATGCCATTGCCCGCAGCAACTGCCCCGAACTCGCAGACCAGTACATTCAAGAAATCGAGGGCTTGGGGATCAAAATTGTAGAGGTGGACTGGGCTCTCACCCGCCAGGCGGCGGCGTTCAAGGCGAATGGGAATATTTCCTATGCCGATTGCTTCGCCGCCGCGCTGGCAAAGTTGGAGAAGGCAGAGTTAGTGACCGGGGATCAGGAGTTCAAGGCGCTTGGAGGAGAAATTAAAATTGCTTGGGTGTGAAAACCAAGCAGGAAGGGATAGCGTATCCTTAACAGGAAATTCTTAACTGCCTATCCCCACAAGTTGCCTGGATCATTTGCTGAGGAAACCGTCCACGAATGGCCACGAATCGTCGAATGATGACGCTATTTGTGCATTCGTGGACGGTTTGCATTGCCAGGCAGAGTATGGTACGTTGCGATTTTAGGGGGACATCACCACAGAGAACATAGCAATTCTGTATAGTTCTCTTCACGCTGTAACTTTTTCCGTCACGTTTTCCAGATAAATCTCCTCCTCGCTGTCATCGTAGGAGAAAATCTCGGCGTAGCGTCCCCAGTTGATGAGGGTATCGAGTTGTTTTTCGGCCTCTTCGGGCGGGAATTCCAGTTCCAGGGCTACCTTGACTACCTCGCTCTTCAACGAGTGTTTGTCGGCGCGTTGTAACATCCCCAGCAGCCAGCGCACCAGCGGCAGGCGGCGGATGCGGCTGGCGAAGATCTCCTTGCGCGCCAGGATGCTGGCCTCGGCAAAAGTCTCGCCGAGCGGCGTCAGTTCAATATCACCTTTGGCAACGGTGACGAAGCCCAGCAGTTCGGCGGCCTCCGTCAGACGCAGAACGTGATCCGAGTCGAGGGTCAGTTCTTCGGTGATGCGGTAGATGTCGTCGCGGTCGCCGGGTTTTTCGGCCAGGTGTTCGAGCAGACCGGCCAGGTCGCCGATATGCACATCCGGCAGCGAACGGATGCGTCCGGCCTCGCCCGGCGCGGCGCCCAGTTCGACGCTTTCGGGTTCGGTCTGTCCGGCCAGCAGGGCATAGACCTCGTCAATCAGGGCGCGGAATGCATCCGACTGGCGCTGGCGCGGGTGCGGCAGGGGGACTTTCAATTCGGCGATGATGCGCCCCGGCTCCTTGTCCATGACCACGATGCGGTCGGCCATGAAGACGGCCTCCTCGATGTTGTGGCTGACCATCAGAATCGCTTTGGTGGGGATACCGCCGCTCGTCCACAGTTCCAGCAGTTCGCCGCGCAGCGATTCGGCAGAAAGCACGTCCAGTGCCGAGAAGGGTTCATCCAGGCACAGCAGTTCCGGTTCGACGGCCATGGCGCGGGCGAAGCCAACCTTCTGACGCATACCGCCCGAAAGTTCGCGCGGGTAAGCGTTCTCGAAACCGTCCAGGCCGACGCGGTCAATCAGGTCGAGAGCGCGCGGCACGCGGATGCCGGGCGGGACGCCGCGCGCCTTCAGCGCCAGTTCGACGTTTTCCAGCACGGTCAGCCAGGGGAAGAGGGCAAAGGTCTGGAAAACGATGGTGGCGTGCGGGTTGACGCCCTCCAGCGGCTGGCCGCGATACAGCACCACGCCCTCGGAGGGCTTCTGCAGGCCAGTCAGGATGCGCAACAGCGTGCTTTTGCCGCAGCCCGAAGGTCCCAGCAAGGCCACGTATTCGCCCTCCTGGACGGTCAGGTTGACGTCTTCCACCGCGGTAAATTTGCGCGTGCCACTGGTATAAATCTGGTGGATGTGCTTCAGTTCGAGCAGCGGGGTTTCGTTGGTCATAAGGCACTCCTGTAGGACATTTCTGTATCCCCTGTTTTGGACAGGCTGAAAGTAACAACCTACCCACTATCCATCCTTGTCATTGCGAGCCGCCGCAGGCGGCGAAGCAATCCCCTTGCTTGCCGGGAGATTGCTTCGCTACGCTCGCAATGACAAGAGGCAGAGGGTTCTCCATTAGCCA
>DAOTZT010000162.1:0-10416 GCA_034434255.1 Anaerolineales bacterium
TATCATTCCACTGATGATTTCGGCGCTCAACCCATTCCAGCCCATTTCCATTTCTTCCTTGTTCATCTAGCCTCCTTCCTTTTCTCTAACACAATCTTACCTCTCTTTCCCCGAAAATTTGTGTCACACCCATGACAATGAACTGGCTCTTTGTTGGTTCTTTGTTGCTCTCTGCATTGGTTTCTACGGTTGTCGTCGGAATCCTTTGGCGGCGGCGAGATATGCCTGGGGGACAATACCTGATGCATCTTTCCACTGGTCTGGCCATCTGGGCTTTCTTCTATGCCTGTCAGTGGTTGGCAACAGGCGAGGAGGCAAAGCGGATTTGGCTGAATCTGGCTTTTCTCGGGGTGCTCATGGCCCCCGCTTCGTTGTTCCTGTTTGCTGTTCGCTTTACCCGTCCGAATGAAATTTTGCGCTGGCATGTTTTTTTCTTCATTCTGATCGAGCCAGTGATTACCTATGTGCTGATTTGGACCGATCCGTATCATGGCCTTTTTTATAATCGAACAGTGCCCTCTGGAGCAATTACAAATACTGGCCCATGGTTCTGGATCAACGTCATCTATTTGTATGCGTTGATTGTCGCTGCATTGATCACGTTGATCCGGGCGTGGGCTTCTATGATCGCAGCCTTGCGTCCACAACTCAGCATGATCGTATTAGGGATTTCAGTTCCGGCGGTTTTAAACCCGGTCTTCATCCTTACCCGTGCCAAATATGATTTTCCAGACCTGACACCGGTTGCTTTTGTGTTCAGCGGCTTATTGGTAATGCTGGCGCTCTCTCGCTTCCGCTTATTCGATGTCGTACCGGTAGCCCGTTCGGTGCTCTTTGAGCGGATGGCAGATGCCGTGATCGTCCTCGACGAGCGTAACCGCGTTGTGGACATGAACCCCGCTGCCCTTCAATTGGTGGGAAAAACGGCAAAAGAGATTATCGGCTATCCTGCTCAACAGATTCTTGCCGAATATGGGGAATGGTTCCGTCAGTTCCGCGATACTCTGGTGTTCCAGAACGAAGTCACATTGCCGAGCAATCCGCCCTTAATCCTCGATTTGCGCATCACGCCTCTGCATGATCATCGGGGACGTTACAGCGGTCGCTTGATTGTCGCTCGCGATATTACCCAGAGAAAACAGGCCGAGCAGTCAGAGCATGAACAACGCATGTTAACCGAGGCGTTGCGTGACTCGCTGGCTGCACTGGCTCGCTCTCACAGTTTAGACGAAGTCCTGGATCAAATTCTTGATCAGGTGGGGCGGGTGGTGCCTTTCGACCTGGCGACGTTGATTTTAATGAGCGAGGACGGAAAAAAACGATTGATTCGTTACCGAGGCTACCGTGAGCAGGGATTGGCCCGTTTTGTTCACGAAGAAAAAGAGGCGCTGGTAGCGGATTTCCCCAGTTCCCGCTACATGTTGGATACTAAAAAGGCGTTTGTTATTCCAGATACTGAAAACAGCAGCGATTGGATAAAGGTAGAAGGGTTGGAACAACTGCGATCTTATGTTGCAGCCCCGATCATTGTCCATGATAAAGTCATCGGTTTTCTCAACCTGGTCAGTTTTACACCGAATTTCTTTTCGCAGGTCCATGCAGACCGGTTGCAGGCTTTTGCCGATGAGGCCGCTATCGCTATCGAGAATGCACGCTTGTTGGAGGAGACTACTGCACGTGCGGAGCAAATGACAGCCCTTTTTGAGATTGGTCTGGCTATTACTTCAGGATTGAATCGTGAAAGTATCCTGCAACAGTTACTGGAAGAGTGCCAGAAGGTTTTGCCAATGGATGCTTTTTTGGTAGCCCTGTTTAATGCAGAAAGCGGGTTGATCGAATATCCTTTGTTTTACGATCATGGCAAGTTTTATGAGTTACCGCCTCGTTACCTGGGAGAGAATGCTGGCTTGAGTGGCCACATCATTAAAACCCGAAAAACAGTTTACCTTCCCGATGTGACCGATGAGCAAATCACAAGAAACTATCAGATTTTTCATCTCGGTGGCACACCAACTCGGTCGTACGTAGGGGTGCCAATGGCCATTGGCGAGCGGACAGTCGGCGTGATTTCAATGCAAAGTTACGCTCCGCACGCCTATAGCCGCTCCCAAATTCGTCTGCTGGAGACCATTGCCACACAGGCTGCTGTAGCCCTGGAAAATGCGCGCCTGTTCGAGGAAATTCGCAAACATGCAGAAGAAATGACGGCTCTTGTTGAGATCGGCATGGCAATTACCTCTGGCCTGGACCAGTCCCATGTCTTGCAAACCTTATTTGAGCAATGCCGTCAGGTGTTACCGCTGGATGCTTTTTACATTGCTGCCTACTCTGCCCAGGATGGAGAAATGTCCTACCCGCTGGCTTATGAGAACGGTCAATATTTACAGGTTCCCCCCCATAACATCAATAACCAGAATGAGTCTGGCCTGACGGGCTATGTCATTCGGCAAGGCCGGACGCTCTATATTCCCGATATATTTTCCCCTGATGTAGAGCAAATTTACAAAATCAGTTACTCTACAGGAAGCCCAATTCGTTCTTATTTAGCAGTACCAATGATCATTCGCGACCGCATCGTTGGGGTAATTTCTGTCCAGAGTTACCAGGTAGATGCTTATTCGCCGCAACAAATTCGTTTGCTGGAAGCCATTGCTACCCAGGCGGCGATTGCATTTGAAAACAGTCGCTTATACACTCTCGCCCAACAAGAGATTCTGGAACGACGTGCTGCCGAAGAGCGCTATCGCGCCTTGTTTGACCAATCCCAAGATGCCATCTTTATTATCGGTTTTGATGGGCGCCCCGTCGAAACCAACTGGCGGGCTTCCACCATGCTCGGCTATTCCTCGCACGAACTTCTTTCCCTGCACCTCAGCGACATCTATGCCAACCCGGCAGAAGCCAGTAAGACAATTGAAGAATTGCTCAAAGGCACTGACATTCCTCTCTACGAAACTTCTTTTCGTACAAAAAATGGCGCGGAAATTTCAGTCGAACTCAATGCCGAGTTGGTTCATGATGCCAACGGTAACCCCTTGCACATTCAAATGACCGTGCGCGATATTACTGCGCGCAAACAGGCAGAACGTGCACTTCAAGATGCCAATGAGAAATTGCGCCTGCAATTGCATCAAATCAAAGCCTTGCAAGCGCAACTGCGTGAACAGGCAATTCGCGACCCTCTGACCGGCTTGTTCAATCGTCGCTACATGGAGGAATCCTTACGGCGTGAACTTGCTCTGGCAGATCGCCAGAAATCGCCTGTCAGTGTAATCATGATGGACATGGATGATTTCAAATTGTTTAACGATACCTATGGCCATGATGCAGGCGATTTCTTGCTTAAGAAACTGGCCGAGTTTCTTCTTCGCGAGATTCGCAGTTCTGACATTTGTTGCCGGTATGGCGGAGAAGAATTTCTGGTGGTCATGCCCGGTGCAGAGATAGAAAAAGCCCAGGAACGTGCCGAAAAAATTTGTCGTGTGTTTGAAGAGTCCAGTTATCCCTTTATGGGAACTACCTTGAGAGCAACTTTGTCTGTGGGAGTGGCCTCTTATCCTCAGCACGGCAAGACCATCCTGGAACTGATCCACGCCGCCGACCGCGCCATGTACCAAGCCAAAGCCGCTGGCAAAAACCGCGTCTGTTTAGCCTGAGATGGGGGCATTGCTCCGCTTGCTGGGTTCGGCAATTTCGTGACGCACCGTCATCAACAAATTTTCAGCCTTCAGTTCATTGAGCGTGTAACAGGGGGCTTGCAGATGATCTGCCAGAGCCTGGGCCAATCCCTGGTCAAACGAGGCGTGTTCCATGTTGATCACCACCGAACGGAATTTTCGCTTCGCAATTTGTTCGGCTAGTTGATAGGCTTCCTCTTGTGGCGGAAGCGGCCCCAGCGAGACGTTCCCTGCTCCATCGGTCAGGATAATCAGCAATGGTTCAATATCCGGGTGGAGAATTGCCTCCTGCGACAGCACCTCATAGGCCATCAACAGCCCGGCTGAGAGCGGCGTCTTGCCCCCGACGGGGATGTCCACCAGAGCACGTTGAGCCAGTTGGACGGAGTTGGTGGGCGGCAAAATCAGCGTGGCGCGGTCTTTCTGAAAGACAATCAACCCCACCCGGTCGCGGCGCTGATAGGCATCGGTCAGCAGCGATAGAATCGCCCCCTTGGTGGCGGCCATGCGCTCCGCTACCGCCATAGACCACGAGGCATCCACCAGAAACAACACCAGGTTGGCGGCTTTCTTGACCCGCACCTTGCGCTGCAGGTCGCTTTTCTCGATAGCAAAAGCCAGTCGCTCCCTGGCGCCATCTGCCAGGATAGAGGCACGCTCCTCGGCGCGCCGCTTCTGATAGGGAGCCGCAGCCCGGATGGTCGCGTCGAAGGCAATGTCATCGGTCTTGCCATTGGCTGGACGCGCCTGGATGTAGCGGCCGCGCTTGCGCTCGGTATGGGTGCGAGACCTGCGGCCTGCCTGCCGCCGTGTCAGTTTGTCCAGCGGCGTATCGAGTTTGCGCGGGGCAAAAGTCTCGCCGACTTTGACCTTTTTGCCACCATCCCACCAGTGGGCATCCTGAGAATTGAAAACCGCCTGCTGCGGAGATGGCTCCGCCGGCGGCGGCTGATCCATGGACTCTTCCTCGGCAGTGTCAGTTAAAACTTTTTTTTTACTGCGTCTTCGTCCGGGTCGGGGTTTTCAGCGGGTTCCGTCGGCTCGCCTTCGGTGGCCGAACCAACCAGGTTCTCGATGCGTTCCTGCAACTGCTCGGGCGTGATTTCGGCTTGCTGGAATGGTCCACGCTTGATGCGGTGCGGCAAGGCCAGTTCGGCGGCCAGGGCGATGTCGCGATCCGTAATCGCACTCCGCCCCTCGAAGGCAGCGTGGGCACGGGCGGCCTTCAGGATTACCAGATCAGCGCGGTGACCGTCCACGTTCAGGGACGAGGTCAGCGCAGCGATGGCCAGAAGGTCGCGGCGGGTATAGGTGATGTGATCCAACCGTTCGCGCGCCTGAGCAATCTGACGGCTCAACTTCTCCTCGTGCGGCTGCCATCGCTTGCGGAACCCTTCGGGGTCGGCCTCGAAAGCCAGGTTATGCTCGATAATTGTCACCCGATCGCGGGCATCGCGAATGCCGGTAATCTCCACCGACAGGGCAAAGCGGTCAAGCAGTTGCGGGCGCAGCTCACCCTCTTCCGGGTTCATCGTACCGACCAGGATAAAGCGCGCCGGGTGGGTGAACGAAATCCCCTCCCGCTCGACAATGTTCATCCCCATCGCTGCCGAATCAAGCAGCACATCCACCACGTGGTCATCGAGCAGGTTCACTTCGTCAATGTAGAGCAAGCCCCGGTTGGCAGCAGCCAGCACGCCCGGTTCAAAGTGACGTTCGCCCTTCTTGATGGCCTGCTCAATGTCGAGTGTGCCGACGACGCGGTCTTCTGTGGCCGAAACAGGCAGGTTGACGAAGGGGATCGGCTTTTCCTCCACCGGCAGCGGTTCCCCGGATGCCGCTTTCTCGCGGCACTCCGTACACCACGAAGCGGGCTGATCCGGATCACAGCCAAAACGACAACCACGCACCACGCGCACTTTGGGCAAGAGCGCTGCCAGGGCGCGCGCCGCCGTAGATTTAGCCGTGCCGCGTTCTCCGCGAATCAACACCCCGCCAATGCGCGGGTCAACAGCATTGAGAATCAAAGCGCGTCGCATGCGCTCCTGTCCGACAATGGCCGTGAAAGGGTAAATGATGGGCATAGGAATCTCCGGACGCTGATTATAACGCGCCTTTGCGCAAAATGTGCCTCCGCTAACCCCAAGCGCGGCCGGGAATTGCCCCCCAAACCCCTGCCCTCTGGTTCCCCACTCTGAGGGGAGCGTTAAAGCCGCCGCTTCTGCTTGAGTTCGTCAACCAGCCACTTGTGCTGCCCCATCCTTCTTCATCTTCCCGAGTTGCGTGCTGATCTTGCCCAGAAAGTCATTTGTGGCAAAGGTGGTCCTCCATGAAGAGACTACCCAAAAGGCCAGGCGCGGATATAATCGGGCAATAATCTCCTCTCTGACTTTGTCCAAGCATCCAGATTTTGTGCATACCGCAACTGCAACAGGAGCCATCAACATGTCTGAACTCGTTGGCCTTTCTGCCGAACTCGAACACACTGTCACCGATGCCGATACCGCTGCCCGCTGGGGCAGCGGACTGGTCCCCGTCTTCTCGACCCCCGCCCTGGTAGGGCTGATGGAGTCCGCTGCTGTGGAAGCGCTCAAGGGGCACCTCGCCCCTGGCCAGACCACCGTTGGCGGCCACATTGACGTCCACCACCTGGCCGCCACGCCGGTCGGCATGAAAGTCCGCGCTCGCGCCGAACTGGTTGCTGTGGACGGACGGAAACTCACCTTCAAAATCGAAGCATGGGACGAACGCGAACGCATCGGTGAAGCCACCCACGACCGCTTCGTCATTGACGAGGCAAGATTCCTGGCAAAAGTGGAATCCAAAAAACAAACCGCGTAGAACCCCCCTCCTATGCCGGATCTCTCCTCCCTCGCCGACAAACTGCGCGCTCTGGGCGTGCGTCCCGCCGCGGACCTCGCGCCGGCTCCCGTCAAACCGGCCGTTGCCGCCGCCTCGATTGAGGCCGTGGTGGATGGCCGCTTCGTCCAGACGCGCCGCGGCGAGGCCTTCATCAGCGAACAGGTTTACGGTCCCGACTACCGGCACGGGGAGGCCTCGCTCCTGGTCAACACTCCCCTGGCGGAGATCGCCGCCTGGGCAGGGGAACCGCGTTTTCACCGCCTTCCGCTGGAGGCCTACGCTTTCCTGGACACCGAGACCTCCGGCCTGGCGGGCGGCACCGGCACCTATGCCTTCCTGGTCGGCGCGGCGCGCTTCGTGGACGACGACTTTCGCTTGCGGCAGTTCTTCATGCGCGACCCGTCCGAGGAGCCGGCCCTGCTCGAAGCCCTGGCCGACTTCCTCGCCCCATGCGGCGCCCTGGTCACCTTCAACGGCAAAGCCTTCGACGCCCCGCTGCTGGCCACGCGCTACCGGCTGCACAGCATCCCCGTCCCCTGTGCCGACTACGCCCACCTCGACCTCCTGCCGCTGGCGCGCCGCCTGTGGCGCGACCGCCTGCCCTCTCGTGCGCTCAAGTACCTCGAAGAGAACGTGCTGATGGCGCCCCGCACCAGCGAGGAAGTGCCTGGCTACGAGATTCCCTACCTCTACTTCGACTACCTGCGCACCGGCGACGCCTCGCCACTCAAAGGCGTCTTCTATCACAATGCCATGGACGTGGTGGCAATGGCGGCGCTGCTGGCGCATATTGCAGCCATCCTGCACGATCCCTTCAGTGACCGCGTAGCCCACGCCCTGGATGTGATTGCCCTCGCCAGACTGTTCGAGGAGATGGGCAAGTGGGACACGGCGGCGCGTCTCTACGAGCGCGGGCTGGAGATGGACCTGCCCGAAGCCGATTTCTGGCAGGCTGTTCAGCGCCTCTCGCATCTGCAAAAGCGCCGCGGCGACCTGGAAACCGCCGTCCGTTTGTGGGAGCAGGCCGCTGCTCAGGGCCATGTCTATGCTTTCGTCGAACTGGCCAAATACTACGAACATCACGTCCGCGACTTCGCTGCTGCATTGGAGTGGACGCGTCGGGCCGGCGACCAACTTGACAAACTTTCGCTTCCCTCTTATGAACGCCAACACTGGCATGACGAATTATCTCATCGCCGCCGCCGGTTGGAAAACAAAATTCTTTAAGGAGAACCCCATGAAATCCTTTTTTCTCCCTCTTATGGCGTTGGCAGTGGTACTCTCCCTCGCGGCGTGCAATTTGCCAGTACCTGCCCCTGTCCCCACGGTGACTCCCCCTGTGACGCTCCCTGCGCCTCCCACCGTGACTCCCGCACCTCTCTTTACCCAGGTGGTGCTTGTCGCTGTTCCCTACAGCGAAAGCGGCGTTGCTCCCAACTACACCATCACTACCTCGACCCCTGCTTTACAGGGCAGCAGCGACCCGCGCGTCCTGGCATTCAATCAGGCGATGACCGATCTCGTGCAACAAGAAATTGCGGCTTTTAAACAAGATGTCGCCAGTCTGCCGGCTGAACCGATAGGAGGCGGCAGTTTCCTGGAAATTACCTTCGAGCAACTCGCTCCGACGGGCAATTTGCTCAGCATCAAATTCACAATCCAGTTCTACTCAGATGGCGCAGCCCATCCCAACACCTATAGCCGTACTGCTACCTACGACCTGGAGGCCGGCTCCTTCCTGACCCTCGACCGGCTCTTCCTCCCCGGCGCGGACTACCTCGGCCCCATCTCTGACTACTGCAAAGCCGAACTCGCCAGCCGTGACCTTGGCTACGACTTGCTCAGCAGCGCCGGCGCTGATCCCTTGCCCGAAAACTACCGTAACTGGAACGTCACTGCCGATGGCCTGCTCATCACCTTCGACCCCTACCAGGTGGCCTCCTATGCCGCCGGGCCGCAGATGATCACCATCCCCTATGCTGACCTGGGAGCCATCCTGGACCCGCACGGGCCGCTGGACTATCTTTTGCCCTGATCGCATTTCGGACGGCTTGCCGCCGAAAACTTAATCCCAACCCTCTTGAGGTGACCATGTCTCAAAAACGCGCTTCTTCCAAAGTCTCCTCCCGCCGTCAGGCTGCCCGTCAGCGCCGCCAGGCGGCCCTGGCACGCCGCTGGGCGGCCATTGGCGCAGTCCTTGTCATTGCCTTGATTGCCATTGTTGCTTTCGCCTTCCAATCAGGAGGCGAAAGCGAGGCAGTGGCTACCGTCCAGGGTGTGCAGGAAATTACCGTCGAAGAAGCCTACCAGAAGTATCAGCAAGGCGTATTTTTCCTCGACGTGCGCACGGTGGAAGAATGGAACGAATACCATGTTCCCAACACCACCCTCATTCCCCTTGATCAATTACCTGCCCGGCTGAACGAATTACCTCGCGATCGCGAAATTGTGGTCATCTGCCGCTCCGGCAACCGCAGCCAGCAAGGACGTGACATTTTGCTCCAGGCCGGTTTTTCGCAGGTGACCAGTATGGCCGGCGGCTTGAAGCAATGGAGCGCCCTCGGTTACCCCATCGAAGGGACGCGCCCATAGCTTGACAGCCCTCCTTATTTTGACTATAATTGAAATTGATTTTCAATTAGCCACCTGACACTTTGCCCGAGCATCTACAAAAACTGTCCTCAAGATGTCATTGCGAGCCCCAAAAGGGGGCGAAGCAATCTCCAATAAGCCGTTTGGGAGATTGCTTCGGGCGCTCTACGCCCTCGCAATGACCCCTTGCGAAAAACTGTCGGGTGGCTAGATTTTCAATAAGGTTACTGCATGTCGCTCGATACCTGGCTGACCCAACTCCAATCCACCGGTTGCCGCATTACGGCGGCCCGCCGCGCCGTGACCGAGGTGATGCAAGCCACCGAGCGGGCGCTGACGCCGGTCGAGGTCTATGACGCGGCGCGCAAACGCGACCCGCGCCTGGGGCTGGTGACGGTCTATCGCACGCTGGAAAAACTGGAGCAACTCGGCCTGATCCAGCGCGTCCACCAGAGCCGCGACTGCCAGGCCTTCCTGAAAGCCGGGCAGGGACACCAGCACCTCCTGCTCTGCGAACGCTGTGGGCGGGCTGTCCTCTTCGCTGGCGATGACCTGGAGGCCCTGTTTGCCCGCGTCGGGGAGCGGACCGGCTTCGAAATCAAATCGCACTGGCTGCAACTCTACGGCTTGTGTCAGGATTGCAGGACAGACTTATAAGCTATCAGTAGTGAATCCAAGGCAAAAACGTGCCGTTGAAACATGGCAGTACGCCAATCAGCCAAAGGCAAGTTGTTACCCCCTGTGGTATAGTATAGTAAAAGGCAGGTTTCTGATGGATGCAGAAGAGATTTTGTCAAAGTTGAGAGAACTGAAGCCTCTTCTTGCTAAACGATACAAGGTCAAAGAAATGAGCCTGTTTGGTTCTTTCGTCCGTGGAGAACAGGATGCCGATAGCGATATTGATATTCTCGCAGAGTTTGACAGCGAGGCAGACCTGTTCGATTGGATCGGTCTGGCATTGTACCTGGAAGAAATTTTCCAGTGCCAGGTAGATGTTATTTCCAAGAGTTCTCTTCGTAGCGAACTGCAAGAGTTCGTGTTACCTGATGCCATTGCGGTATGAGAGATTACACAATTTACTTGAAGGATGTTCTTGTTGCAATCCAAAGCATTGAAGAATTCATTGCTGGGATGGATCTGGATTCATTTCAGGAAGGTAACTATTCAGGCTGTCATTGCGAGGGCGTTTTTTGCCCGAAGCAATCTCGTGTTGAACAGGAAAAACCATGCTTTGGGAGACTGCTTCACTCGCAAAAAGCGCTCGTTCGCAGTGACACCCCTGTTT
>DAOTZT010000163.1:0-5888 GCA_034434255.1 Anaerolineales bacterium
TTTGCGACGACCGCGAAGCGTACCCGAAGGGTAAGCAATCCCCTCGCAAACCAGGAGACTGCTTCGCTTTGCTCGCAGTGACAAAATGCGTAGAGTTTATAGAACAAGAGTTTAACTTGACATTGTCAAAGTAGTCATTGTTTAGCCTTTCACGCCACTGGAGGTAACGCTTTCCACAAAGAAGCGCTGTCCCAAGATGAATACAATCAGCGGCGGCACGATAGCGATAGCCGCGCCCGCCAGAATCAGATTCGGTGTATCGGAGGCGCGTCCGCGCAAAACATTGAGCGCCAGAGTCAGGACGTGGTTTTTCTCATTGCCGACGTTAATCACCACCAACGGCCACAGGAAGGAGTTCCAGGCATACAGGAAAGTGAATGCTCCTTATGATTTAGTAGAACGCCGGACAACAAGTTCGGCAGAGAGTTTGATGTGCAAGGGGGCCGAGTGGGGATTGTTGATGCGTTCCAACAACAAACGAGCCGCCTCACGCCCAATGCGCGGCATATCCTGGCGCATGGTGGTCAGCGGCGGGTCGAAGTAAGAAGAGAGGGGCATATCGTCCACACCGATGACGGCCAGTTGCTCTGGAACACGCAGCCCTAGTTCACGGGCCGCATGAAGGACGCCCAACGCCATGCGGTCATTCTGGGCAAACACAGCATCGGGCAGGTTGCCGCCTTGTGCCCACTTCAACAACGCCTCACGGCCAGAACTGGCCGACCAGTCTCCCTCGTACACCAGCGACTCATCGAAGGGAATCTCCGCCGCCTTCAGAGCCTGAATAAACCCAAGTTTGCGGTCGGTGGAACAATCTTCGACCAGTGGACCGGTGACCAGAGCAATGCGCCGATGCCCGCTCTCGACCAGATGAGCGGTCGCAGTGCGTGCCACATTTTCATCGTCCAGACACACACTGGGAATAGAATCGTTCCGCGAACGCGCCCCCACAAACACGACCGGGAAATCTGTTGGAATCAGTTGATGCCGTTCATCCGCATACGGATTAATCACCAGCAAACCATCCACCCGGCGATGACTCACCAGTTCCTCCACCAACTCTGCAAATCCCCGCGCATCGGCGGCGGAAGAGGAAAGCAAGAAATACCCCCGGCTGTGCGCTTCCTGCTCGGCGCCTTCAATGATACTGGCAAACGTGTAATCGGTCAGATTAGGAGAAATGCAAGCCAGGGTACGCGTCTCACCACGCGCCATCGAGCGAGCGATAGCGCTGGGACGATACCCTAGTTCAAGGATAGCCGCTTCCACCCGCTGGCGCGTCTCGGGAGTAACCTGTTCGCTCCCGTTGATGACGCGTGAAACTGTCTGGTGCGAAACGCCGGCCAGGCGGGCAACATCACGAATAGTCGGGCGGGAGTGGGACATAGAGCGTTGAAAAATCCTGAAAGGGTCTGTTACCGGTCACATGACCGGTAACAATAGTTTATAAATGATTCTTTCCTCTGTCAAGAGGCAATTTGAAAACTTTGAAAACGCCCTCCCCTTACAGTTTTGATAAATCTTCTCGAATATTTGCCTTCTCTTATAGGCTCAACTGCCCATGATCACCCCCGCCGACTTCCGCGTGCGCATTCACCACAGCATCAGCGAGATGCAACTTTGGGAATGGGAACATCTCAGCGGTGAACTTCCCTTCCAGAGCATCCGCTGGTACTGCCTGGGGGAAAAAGTAATGGCAGATTGCCGGTTCTTTTACATCACACTCCTGCAAAACGAGAAGCCGGTCGGGCGCGGGACCTTTCTCCTGATCCGCGACGAACCGCTGCCGCTCCCGCCGCTGGTGCGTTCTCTCCTTCGTCCCGCCGGGACACCCCTGGCCGTCTTTGGCATGGCCCTGACGATGGAAGATGTCCTCGTGCGCGGCGTCTATCAGGGCATCCGCCGGCTGGGCGGCGTGCGGGTGGGCATGGTAGAGGCAGAATGGGTGTACAACCCCATGCCGACTGTGCCGGGCCAAATCTATCCGCCGCTGGAATTGAAGCCAATCGTCGAGTTCTAAGCGCGGTTGTGCGAAGCCAGAGGCCAGGCCTGTTACAGAGCCTGGCCTTTTCTTTGACAGAGGTATAATCGCTCATCATTTCACCTTCGGAGGCATTTATCATGGACTACAATCCCCTTCTTTCTGTGGCCACTGCGAGCCTCGAAATTGGCGCTGGGATCTGGGCGCTGCGAGGGCCAGGACGCAAGCCCATCCTCCGCGCCACAGCGGCCATTCTCTTTCTCCTGGCCGGGTACCAAATCGTCGAGGCTGTCTTCTGCACCGGTTTGCTGGCCTTCAGTGGTTCCTTCCTGCCCCGCCTGGCATTTGTGGTCGTTGCCTGGCTCCCCCCAACCGGACTGCTCCTTCTGGCGCGCCTCTACCCCACGCAAAAGCCTTACCTGCACTGGTACGCCTACGGCATGTATCTGTTCTGCGCCGCCCTCGTCCTGGGCATCGCTACTGACCCGCAATTCGTCACGACCTCCGTCTGCATGATTGTCTTCGCCCGCTACACCAACCCCACCCCCCTCTACCAGACGTATGGGTTCTTCTACCAAAGCGGCCTGTTCGGCCTGCTGACGCTCTCAGCCCTGGGCGTCATCGCTGCGGATGACCGCCGCCAGCGTCTGCTCCTGGGGCAATTGCTGCTTGGCTCCATCGCTTTCATCTTCCCTTCGCTCGTCACTGTCAGCGCCATCCCCATTGCCGACAACGCCCTCCCCTCGATCATGTGTCACTTTGCCCTGCTGCTGGCACTCTTCCTCATTCGTCTGGTTGCCATCGAGCGTCGGGAGGCTCTGGCCGAGGCCACTTCCCTCCCCGAAACACTGACCGCCCGGCCGGCATAGCCTGCATCAGGCTGATATAATACCCTTCCCACACCATTCCAGCAAAATCAACCGGAGATGAACGGAGATGAACGGAGATAAAGGTTAATTTAGCGTTCCATGATCGTCTCTCCGCGTACTCTGCGGTCTCGGCGGTAAAACCGCCTTTTGGCAGTAGAGTCATCATCTTATTCATCTTCGTTTATCTCCGGTTATTCATCTCCGTTTATCTCCGGTAAGAGGTACTCTCGTTCCATGTTCGAATTCACCGTCACCGCCCACGCCGGGCGCGCCCGCACCGGCGTCTTTCACACGCCGCACGGCGACCTGATCACGCCCGTCTTCGCCCCGGTGGGGACACAGGCCGCCGTCAAAACGCTTACCCCGGAGCAGGTTCAGGACCTGGGCGCGACGCTCGTCCTCGCCAACACCTACCACCTCTACCTGCGCCCCGGCGACGACCTCGTCCGCGAGATGAGCGGCCTGCACTCGTTTATGCAATGGCCCGGCCCCATGCTGACCGATTCGGGCGGCTTCCAGGTCTTCTCGCTGGCCGACAGCCGCAAAATTGACGACGACGGCGTGACCTTCAAAAGCCACATTGACGGCTCGCTGCACCGCTTCACCCCTGAAAAATCCATCCAGATTCAGGAAAACCTGGGCGCGGACATCATCATGGCCTTCGACGAATGCTCCGATCCCAACGACCGCGCCTACACTGCCAAAGCGATGGAACGCACCCACCGCTGGGCCGAACGCTGCTTGGCTGCCAAAACCCGCCCCGACCAGGCCCTTTTCGGCATCGTCCAGGGCGGCATCGTCCCGGACCTGCGGACTGCTTCCGCCAGATTCATCGCTTCCCTGCCCTTTCCCGGCATCGCCATCGGCGGGCTGTCGGTCGGCGAGACCAAGGCCGAAATGTATGCCACCCTCGACGTGGTGACTCCCCTCCTGCCCGAAGACAAACCGCGCTACCTGATGGGCGTCGGCACGCCCGAAGACCTCATCGAAGGCGTTGCCCGCGGCGTGGACATCTTCGACTGCGTCCTGCCAACCCGCCTGGCGCGGCACAACGCCGCCTTTTCACCCGAAGGCCGTCTCAACCTGATGAACGCCGCCTACGCCCGCGACAAGCGCCCGATTGACGAGACCTGCGACTGCTACACCTGCCGCACCTTCACCCGTGCCTACCTGCGGCATCTCATCGTCGCAAAGGAAACCCTGGCCGGAACGCTTCTATCCATCCACAACCTGCGTGCTCTGATTCGTTTGATGGAAACCATCCGCCTTGCCATCCAGGACGGGACGTTCGAAGCAAAAATTCCGGCTCTGTTGGCTCAATGGCGTGGCAACGCCAAAAGAGAGCCGCTCGCAAAGCCCCCAAGATGATACAAAACCGTCTTCCGGTGTGTACAACTTCGTGACCTTTGTGGTAACACAAAACTTACGAAAAAAATCATGACCCTTCCCCAAGCCTTTCTGCTCGGCCTCCTTCAGGGCCTGACCGAATTCATCCCTGTCTCCTCCACCGCCCACCTGCTGATCGCCCAACAACTGCTCGGCATTCCAGCCAGCGACGCCGTGTTCTCGTTCCTGGTCATCGTCCAACTCGGCACGCTGGTTTCCCTCTTTGCCTTCTACTGGAAAGACTTGATCATCATCTTGCGAGCAACTCTCGCTTTTCGACACCCAACGCCCGAAAGAAATCTTGGGCTTTATCTCCTGCTCGCCACCGTCCCCGCCCTGCTGGCCGGATACCTGCTCAAAGACGCGGTCGAGGCGCTCTTCCGTCAGCCGCTGCTGGAAGCCGCCATCCGCCTGCTGGCCGCCGCCTTGCTGTTGACTCTGGCCGAGTGGCTGACGAGCAAATCCCGCCGCCTCGATTCGTTGACCTGGCTGGATGCGCTCTTTATTGGCCTCTTTCAAGTCCTGGCCGTCTTTCCCGGCGCCTCGCGCAGCGGCACGACCATCTCCGCCGGCATGTTCCGCGGCCTCGACCGTCCGTCTGCAGCGCGCTTTGCCTTCCTGATGTCGGTACCGGTGATGCTGGCCGCGGGCGCCTACGAACTGCTGGATGTGCTGAAGATGCCCGATTTGGGCAGTTTTCTCCTGCCGCTGGGAGCAGGGTTCCTGACCGCGGCAGTCTTCGGCTGGCTGGCCATCAAGTGGCTGATTGGCTACTTGAGCAAGCACTCGCTCTACGTTTTCGCCGCCTATTGCGCCGCCCTCGGCCTGCTCGTCCTGACGGTTCAACTGCTCTAACCCCATGTCCAAAACCATCGCCCCTTTGCTTTTTCATAGCACAACTCTAAAGAGTTGTGCTACCGCTCTCTTCTCTCTCTTCCTCCTCTCCTCCTGCACCTCCTCCCCCACGCCGGCGGTGAACATTTTACACGTCCAATACACCGTGGCCGCCCGGCCGTGGCTGTCGGACCTGGCCGACTGCGCCGGGGAGACCGCCCTCGACCTCCAGCAGCGACCGCTGGACCTGCTCGACCTTTCCGGCGCGGACCTGGGCCTGCGCCTCGGCGACCAGAACCTGACCGCCCCCGCTTACCAGATCGCCAGCGAGGACATTCTCGTCATCGTCCATCCGCAGAATCCGGCTGCACCCCTGAGCGCCGACGAGGTGCGCCGTTTGTTCACGGGAACCATCACGAACTGGGAACAGGTAGGGGGAGAAAACGCGCCGGTGGAGGTGTGGGTCTTCGCCGCCGGAGAGGACATCCAGCAGATTTTTGAAACTGCCGTCCTGAACGGCGCGCCGGTCACCTCGACGGCGCGGCTGGCAACCAGCCCCGAAGCAATGATCCAGGCTGTCGCCGATAACGTCCACGCCATCGGCCTGCTGACGCGCCGACTGAAAACAGACGAGGTGGCCGAGGCCTTCGTCGCCGCGACGGCGCCGGTGCTGATTACTTTTCCCGCCGAACCAGCGAGGGAACTCGCCAATCTGACGGCCTGTTTGCAGAAATAGCCGTCTCGAGGGCGTGGGCGGCGCGCAACAGAGCCGCCTCGCCCCAGGGACGCGCCACCAGTTGGACGCCAAACGGCAGGCC
>DAOTZT010000164.1:0-2977 GCA_034434255.1 Anaerolineales bacterium
GGCGTCCTCTTCGGCGCCGGGCACGGCGGAGCCGAGGCGCTCATTCTTGGATTGATCGTTCTGGTGAACTATGCTGCCATGCTGATAATGCGCAGTCTCGACCTGTCTGCGCTTGTTCCGCCCGAACAACTTGGGCTGGCCCAGGAGCAAATTGCCGCTTACTGGTCTGCGCCGTGGCCCCTCACCCTGCTGGGTGCGGTGGAACGCGCCTTTGCCCTCGCCTGTCAGATTTTCATGGCGACCCTGGTGATGCAGGTCTTCCTGCGCGGCAATCTCCTCTGGTTGTTTGCCGCCATTGGCTTTCACGCCCTGATTGACGCCTCTGCGGTGCTGGCGCTGCAATATGTCGGGCCGTATGGGACCGAGGGCGTGATCGCCGTTTTTGCCCTGATCAGCGTCCTCCTGACCCTTGCCCTGCGCCGCCCCGAGCCGCAGCCGGACCCCAGCGCGGGGTAGCGCCGGCAGTCACTTCGGCGGGTTTCCTCTCACAGCGCATTTTCGAGGATTTCGCTCAACTCTGCCTCGCTGAGCGACAGGGGATTGCCTTTCATGCTGCTCGCCTTTTGCGCCTGGGCAACAATGGCGGGAATCGCCTCCGCGCCTATGCCGTATGCGCCCAGACGGGGGATTTGTATAGCCTCTGTTAATTCGTATAACCACGAAATGACTTTTTCCACCCCTGAAGATTGACCCGGGAAAAGGAGTTCGGCGATTTCCTGGTATCGTTCGAGCGCGGCGCGCGGACCTCGCGCCTGCGCCGTCCGCACGTTCATTTCCACCACCCCGGGCAGCAGCCGCCCGCAGACTGCCCCGTGCGGGGCGGGGAACATGCCGCCAATCGGGCCAGCCAGCCCGTGGACCGCGCCCAGGCGGGCGTTGGCCAGCGCCAGCCCGCCGCACAGACTGGCGACGCACATGTCGTAGCGGGCGTCTTTGTCGGCGCCGTTTTCATATGCCCGGCGCAGGGAGCACGCCGCCCGGCGCATTCCCTCGCGGCAGAGGGCGTCGGTCAGCGGATTGGGGGCGTTGCAGACGAACGGTTCAAGGCACTGCGTCAGGGCGTCCATGCCAGTAGCGGCGGTAATCTCCGGCGGCAGGGAATAGGTCAGTTCCGGGTCCACCACGGCCAGGCGCGGCAACAGGTACGGACTGCGCAGACTGACCTTGACGCGCTTTTCTGGCACGGCCAGCACGGCGTTGCGGGTGACCTCCGAGCCGGTGCCGGCGGTGGTGGGGATGGCGATGCAGGGCAGGGCAGGGGACTGGAGGGCCTGCCCCTGGCCGACGACTTCGAGGTAGTCAAGCGGGTCGCCGGGGTTGGGGGCCAGGGCGGCGGCGGCCTTGGCGGTATCGAGCGCCGCCCCTCCGCCGAAGCCGATGACCAGGTCGCAATCAGAATTTTGTAAACTTCGCGTAGCCAATATAGCATCACTAACGACCGGTTCATGATCGACCAGGAAAACAATGGTCATCACACCGGCGGCGACCAGGCCCTCCCGCAGGGTAGCGGAACGTTCGAGCGAGTCGGTCACAAACAGGGCGCGGCGTCCCAGCGGGGCGGCCAGCGCCGGGACCCCGGCGCACGCGCCTGGTCCGAAGACGATGCGGTTGGCAGTGGCGAATTCAAACCGGTTGGTGTTCATATCTGTCCAATTCTCGACCACAAAGGTCACAAAGGAACACGAAGGAAGGGGCTTTTCCCTGGCGTTTATCTGTGTTTATCTGTGGCTTTTGTTTACCATCCTGCATCGTCTGGGAAGGTGTTAACGTACATCACCCGCGTGCGCGGCTCGGCCATCATCGGCTCGGCGACCTGACGCCATTTGTTGTAGTGTGCGGTCTCCTTGTGCTTCGCCGGGTCCTCGGGCGTGCGATAGACCTCCACCAGCACGAAGCGGGTGGGGTCGTCGGCCTGCTGGAGCACGTCGAAGCGGGCCACGCCGGGCTCCTGGAGGCTGTTGCGGGCGTTCTCCAGCGTCGCTTCCTTGAAGGCCTCGATAAACTCTGGCTTGACGTGAATGTGAACGTGGACGATGTACATGGGCAGTCTCCTTTCTGTCTCAAAAAGTTGCGGGGATGTGATTCTGCTGTAAAACCTCGTCAAACACAAAGGTCACGAAGGAACGCGATTAACCTTCGCGTACTTTGTGTCCTTTGTGGTGAAAGTGATGACTCTCCTGTAAAACCTCGTCAAACACGAAGGCCACGAAGGAACACCAAGGAAATCTTCTTAACCGTCGTGTCCTTTGTGTCCTTTGTGGTGAAATCCCTTTTTACTCGGAACTTCTTTATGACTTTCATCAGTTGCAATCCGATTGGGCCTGCGCTATAGTATGACCAATGATACCCGAAAACCGCCCGGGGAGATGAAGATGCCCACTTCCTTCCAGCAAACCCAACAACTGACCTGCCCGCGCTGCGGACAACCCTTCGAGGCCGCAATCTGGCTCATCGTGCCCCCTCACCTCCCCTCCCAACTCGTTCAACTCCTCGCCCCCTTCCTGTGTCGGAGGGTGGGAGCCACTCCCGCCGCATTCGTGGAGGGTTCATCGAGATGGACTGTCAACGAATGCACAAAGCCAGACGCACCCCATTCGTTTATTCGTTCCCTATTCGTTGACGGTTCGCCCCACTGAAAGGAACCTGCCATGCCCACTTCCTTCCAGCAAACCCAACAACTGACCTGCCCACGCTGCGGACAAGCCTTCCAGGCCGCAATTTGGCTCATCGTGGACGCCGCCGAGCGCCCCGACCTGCTCGAAAAAATCCAGTCTGGGACGCTGCACCAGATGGTTTGCCCGCATTGCCAGTTTGAGGGAGAAGTAGACGCGCCCCTGCTGCTATACAATCCCCCTCGCCCATCGGGAGCCCCCTTCGGGGATGATAAGGGGCCAGGGGTGAGGGTGCTCTTCTCCCCTGCCCAAGGGACGACTGCCGAACAAGACCAGGAACAGGCGCGTGCCCTGCTGGAACGCTT
>DAOTZT010000165.1:0-2461 GCA_034434255.1 Anaerolineales bacterium
GCAAGTCGAATTGTTTGCGCACTTCTCGGGGAATGACAACCTGATACTTTGTGGAAATAGTCGTGGGAAACATTTCTTACGTTCTCCTGTTTGAGCAATTTTAGTAATACGTTATCATTATAGCATAACGCTGGCTTCCAGCCGCAACCACAAAGCAAGATCAAAGGGCGCCTTGGGAGCGTATCTCTCTGCTGTCGAAGGATTGCGGTCGTTTTGTTCAGGAGCACACGAAGACGTTGAAAGCCCATATATCGAAGGTCTGGCGCAGGCGTTGGACAGGGCTTTGGCGGGGTCGAAGCTCTGCTCGCTGGCCTTTTCGCCGAGTTTTCTGGCCGCTTCCTGCCCGGCGAGTTCGATGCCTTTGACGAGGTAGGGTAGGAAGGGGGCAAGGAGTTGAACGAGTTGGGCGGGGAATTGAGGGTCCATGCGAGACTCCTTTCGGAGAATGCAAATGAGGGAAGGGTCATCCGCCGAAGACTTGGGGGGCGGGGCGGTGTCGCAGTCGGAAAAACCGTGAGGCTGCGTTTATGGTTTGATGCGCCAGCGCGTTTCCAGCAAGCCGTAGCCGCTTTTGTCGTAAAACTCAATCACGACCATGTGCTGCCAGCAGCGATGTCGCGCGCCAGGTCGTGTCTGCCGCCGCCATCCCACCAGGCGTCTATCCAGTTGACGCCATCTACATACACGCGGCAGCCATCATAGTGTTCGCAGTTAAATTCGAAATAGCCTTCTTGAGACTCGAATTCTCCCGCCAGCCGAAGACTGTAGTTGCTGGCAGGCAGGTTGCTAACTTGCTGACGCAACGCAGCGGGCGTCAGGCGGATTTGATAGCCGCCCTCCTCGTTGGCTTGGGCTGTCTGGGGAAAAGACGTCAGCGGGGAGCCATTCAGGTTAATGTTGTCGAACACTTCCACTTTCCACATCCCTGGCGGGATTGGAGTTGGGGTGACAGCAGGCTGCGCGGCATCTGGCTGACCGGGCGGGGAGGGCGTGAAGAGTTTTCTGGCAAAAAATACTCCCACAAACGCCAGAAGAAAGACAAAAACGACAAAAACAATTCCTTGTCCTGATGAAAACAGAGAGGATGTATGGCGGTTTATCTGGTTTTCATTGCCGATGATAATGTTGCCGCTCACATCACGTTGCACAACGATGTTGACAGATGGTGGATTTTTGCTGGAGTTTCTCGTTTTGCTCATGTTATCCGTGTGGGCGAAAGCCCTTCCTTTGTGCGTGGACGCCTTGCGAGCTGAGTTTTGGGCAGGTGCCGTTCCACTCATCGAAAAAAAGCCGGGAGGGTATCAATGGCGCTTCTTTTGGGGCGGTAATTCTCCATACCGGGCGGCAAAGAGATTCTCGAACCAGTCCTGACCGCGCGCGGGGTCGAAGAGCGGCCAATGCGGGGAGATGTCCTTACGTAGTTTGCCTGCGCGGTTGGCTTGTTCCATGCGGCGGCGGGCTTTGTCGTAATTGCCTTGAAGGATGTTCAAGGCGATTTCAATTTGCCAGAGGCGTTTTTGGCGGCTTTCCAGGCGCGTCAGAATGCTGCGCATTTCTTCGGTTTTCCCTTGCTCGCGCAGGGCAATGGCCCAATTGACCAGCACATATTGTCTTTTGTGCCAGTGCAAATCGAATTTTTCTGCTCGCTGCGCCAGCTCTACGACCAGCGGATAGCGCTTTTGGCGCAGGGTTTCGTAAATCAGATTGTTGACTGCCGCATCTGCCGCTTTGCGGTGACGCTGCCAGCCGCGCCAGGCAGATTGAGTGAGGGTAAATGTGAACAACAGGGCAATCTCCACAACGCGGTTCAGATAAACCGTGGGGACAAGCAGAATTCGCCCTTCTTTGACATTCGCCGACTGGTAGGCTTTTGACGCTTGCTGGAGGTATTGTGCATCCACACGCCCGCCGACATGGACGAGAGCATTGCGGCGGGCGATGATTTCGTTCCATTCCTCTTGCCAGGTTTGCCAGTCGCCTGACGGAACAATCTCCTTCAGTTTTTCCCAACGTTTTTTCCAGGTACGCAGGTCATACGTCTGGCGAACTTGTGTTTCTTTTTCGGCAGGGTCAGAAATAGACTGGTATTTTTCATCCTTGTACCAGCCATAGCCAAAGAGCAATCCATCTACAAACACTTCCACCGCGCTGACCAGGGCAACCAGGGCGCTTTGACGCAGGTACAGACCGCTGACCGGCGGCTGATACATGGCATCGGCGAACAGGTTCAAAAGGCGCGCGCTCTTTTGCGGCTCTTCCACTACCCAACGCGACACCCGCCGCTTGAAGGCAGAATCGCTGAAGACGTCAATGGACTCGCGCACATCGGAATTGTCGGAAAAATCGGGGTAGAGATGGTCGTGTTCCAGCGAGGGGAAAAACTCACGCAGTTCGGTCAGAACCGTCGGCACGTCATCGCCGAAGGCGTAAGCCAGGTCTTCCGCCATCTCTTGCAGGCGGG
>DAOTZT010000166.1:0-21063 GCA_034434255.1 Anaerolineales bacterium
TTCGTAATGGGTTTTCAGAATCTCAGAAAAAGTCGGCATAGGATCTCTGCAAAGGCATTCTTTATTGTTGACGCGAGCGGATCAGCGCCGCTAACTGATTGAGAGTATCAAACGTGCTCGCATTGAGTTCAAAATCGTCAATGCGAACACCAAATTTATCTTCAACAAACAATCCCAGATCAACGAGGTGGAACGAATCGATCAAACCACTTGAGAGCAAAGGCTCATCGGGGTCCAGGCCGCGGTTGGGGAGTTTGACAATTTCTTTCAAAATATATTGGGACAGAACAGCAACAATATCTTCGTTCATGAGTACCTCCTGAAATGATTTAGGTGATGATACGCCAGGAATAAGCGCCAGCCTGTCTCTTACAGAAAACAGAGTATTATTTTATCAAATTCTCCTGCCAAAACTCGTCCAACAACGAAGGGCACAAAGAAAACCTTTACTTTATTCAAGCGTCGTGTAGTTTGTGTCCTTCGTGGTTAAAAGCCTTTTGGAGGGGAAGTCATCAAACTTTAGGGCGCGTTCGTCACCGCACGCCAGACGACATCCAGCACTTGTAATGCCGTGAGGTTGCGCCACGGCCATCCTGCCTGCATGCGCAGTGGATCATCAAAAAAGGGGCCGGCCCAGGTGAGATGAGCGCCATCGTCCTGCAAACCGTGATTAGGCAAAGGTTGCACAGCCAACCAGAAATTCCACAGAGGAATTTGATACTCATAAGCCAGGCGGGCAATGGCTAAATTAATCGCGTGATCTCCTTCCAGGTTATCGGCTTTTGTCGCCAGAATGGGGATGACACCATTTGCAATCAGGATGTCTAAAATCTGGCGCATGTTTGTTTCAAAATTCTCCTGATGATAGACATCATTCGATCCCAGCATCACCAGTGCAAACGAGGGACGATGGAGGCGAAGTTCACATTGCAGAGGAGACTCAGAAGCCTGACAAACCGTCGGATCGGCCCAAAGGGGCAAAAGGACATTCGCCGTGCTGTAACCACGACCAGCCGCCAGGCTCGTCCGTTGATGAGAGCCACGAAAATACACAATTACTTCTTGCAAATACGCATACTGACCCAGCGAATATTCTTCCGGTTTGCCGTCAAACGGGCCCAGGAACCAGGACGGGGTCGCTTCACAATCGCCGATCTTGGAATATGCCTGAGGGTTGTTCCCCAGTTCCAGGCCACGAGCGTAAATTTCAAGCAGACGGGGGCTGAACGTCTCGGGCACAACCGGCCATTCCTGCCAGCGGGCGGGGGGGAGACGGGTGTCGGGAGTCAGGGACGGGGACGGGAGAGAAGTCGGGAGGTCAGAGACAGGCAAGGCTGTTAAGGCGAGAGGAATCGAGGTCGGAGAAGCCTGCAGGGGAACGGTTGGTGGTGAATCAGTCACCGCTGGAACACAAGAGACCAGCAGAAAGAGAAAAGAGATGGCAAGAGAAAAAGATTTCATTGGAAATAAAAACCGCACTATCCGCAAAATTGGCTATGGCTGGACTAGCCAGGCGCTGTTTGTCACAAAAATATAGTGCGTATCTTCAAGAGCAAGGCGAAGGGTCAGGTTGGCTACCTGGAGCGTTTCCACATCCACGCGGAAGAGGCGGAGAACGTAGTGGTCTTCTTGCCAGTCGGTGCCGAGCCAGGCCAGCGAGAGGCCGTCCGGCGCCCAGACCAGCGAGGGGTTGAGTAACAAAACGGAGGGCAACTGACGGGTGGTAAAGGTCTGCGGCTGAATCAGAAAGTTGACGCCGTCGGTGACACGCCCGGAGTAATCGCTGCGCACCGCCATGTGGACAGCCAGCCAGCCGCCACCTGGCTGCCAGGCATAATCGGCGAGGATGTCGCCAAAAAGTGGAAAAGCGCGGGTCGGTATGGCATCCGAAGTAGCAAAAGCAAGATTGCTCTTGTTTTCCTCCGGCACATATTCATATGCCAGAGCAACGCCATTGGGAGCAACAAGCGGGCGACGAATGCCGATAAGGAAGCGGCTCTGCCCTGTTTGGAGGTCGGTGAGCCAGGCCCCTTGCCGGTCACAAAGATTGTAGCCGGTACACGCGCCACTTTCCCAGAAAATATGGAGTCCGTCAGTGGAAGGATACAGTTCGATGGGGGCTTCATCTGGACCGGTCAGAACGGTCAAGTTAGACCCGTCGGCCTGGGCACGCGCCAGGACCGTGCCACTGCCCTGCTGAAGGATCAACACGAGAGCGCCATCTGGCAAGTAGAGAGCACCATTCTGGCCATAGCCGTAGAAGCGGTCGGTGACGAGGGTCAGGGTTTGGCCGTCGGTGCGGTAAAGGAGACTGCCTTGATTGACCAGCAAAGTTTTGCCATCTGGAGCAGCAGCCTGAAAATCCCAGCCAGGGCCAAGAACCGGGGCAGCGGTTTCGGTCTCGAAATCGAACAGATATACTCCCTGCGGCTGATATGTTCCTCCCTGGCGGATGACTATGCCAAAGACAAGTCGCTGCAAAGAGGCTGTCAGCGAGGGACCGGCTGCGGGGACTGGCAACAGGCCCGAGGTCGAGGAAATGGTCGGTGTGGGAGATGGGGAAGCAGAGGGCGCCGCCGATACATCGCGTACCCCGCGCCAGACGCTGTCGAGCGCCTGGAGACCGGTAAAACTGCGCACGTTCCAGGCTTCAGTAGAAATGTGGAAGCCGTCGTTGCGTACCGGGTCCATTCCATGATTAGGCAAAGGCTGAACCGCGCGCCAGAAATTCCACAACGGCAAATCATACTCGTGTGCCAGCCGGGCTGTAGTCAGGTTGATGCTGTGGTCGCCTTCAACGTTATCCGCCTTGGTAGCCAGAATAGGGACTGCACCATGCGCAATGACCATTTCGATAATCTGACGCATGTATTTTTCGTACTCCTGCGCTGTGCGCCCTTTCCACCAGACTTCGAAACTGATAAAAACAAAGGTGGGCCTGGTGATACGCAACTCGCATTCGAGCGGGCTTTCGCCTGCCAGGCATACATCGGGGTTGGCCCACAAGGGGGAAAGGACAGTAGCAGCATTGAAACCGCCTTTGACAGCCTGCCCATCGGTGTTGAAGTAACCAGCAAAGTTATCGATTGTTTCTTGAAGGTACTGGTAATCTGGGCCGAGGTTGTAGCGATCGGGAAAGTCGAAGAAGCCCATGAAGGCAGCTTTGACGTTCTGGCAATCGCCCGCTTTCGAGAAAGCATGAGGGTTGTTGCCCATGGCCAACCCCAGGCGGTAAATCTCTCTAGCACGACCAGTAGCAGTCGGCACAACCGGCCATTCCTGCCAGCGGTCGGGGGGGAGACGGGTATCGGGGGTGGCAGTCGGTTCGGGGGGCAGGGTAGGAGCGATGATGGCAGTGGGAGATGGGGCCAGTTCAGGGGTGACGGTAACAGGCGCGGGTTCAGTAACCGTTGCGGTCGGCAAGGGAGCAGCCTCTCCGCAGGAAGCGAGGAACACAGCAATCAGACAAAGGGAGATCAAGCGACGGGTCATGGCAATTGGTTCAGGGAACGATAAACGGCATCTATTGCCTGCAAGGCTGTCAGGTTGCGCCAGGGCCAGGCAAGGCTCATGCGCATGGGATCATCAAAATAAGCCCGCGCGCCCAACCCCGTCAGGTGGAAGCCATCCTCAGTCAGGCCGTGAGACGGAAGGGGTTGGACCGCCGCCCAGAAATTCCTCAGCGGGAGTTCGTATTCGTAAGCGACGCGGGCAATGGCGGCGTTGATGCTGTGGTCACCCTCTAAGTTATCGGCTTTCGTCGCCAGGATGGGGACAATGTCCTGCGACAGGACAAAATCCACCACAGAGCGCAAGCGGGCCTCGTAATCGGAGGCAGGTTTGTCGGCCCACCAGGTTTCGAAACTGATCAGCACAATGCTGGGGTTGTAGAGATCAATTTCACACTGCATCGGTGACTTGTCGGCGCTGCAATTGGCAGGGTCGGTATAGTACAAGATCTGGACAGCAGCGACATTCATGCCACCTTTGACCGCAAAACTTTTTCGCGACCATGAACCGGCAAAATGATCAATTGTTGGCTGGAGATGAGCATACGGGCCAAGGCGATAATCGCCGGTATCGAACATGGTCAGAAAATAAGGATTGATGTTTTGGCAGTCACCAAACTTGGAAAAACGATGCGGATCACGACCACGGGCCAGTCCACGCTGATAGACTTCCATCATCCGCTGCGAAACGCTCTGCGGAACAACTGGCATGGACTTCCAGGCATCAGGAGCAAGGGTAGGCGTTGGAGAGGGAAGAGGACGAGGCGTGGAGGTGGGGAGGGTTGTCTCTGTAGCCGATAATGTAAAAATGAACGTCACGGCAGGGAGCGGTACACTGGCTTCTGTTCCAGCAGGTGTTGGATTGCCCGGGTAGGCTCCACGAGGGGCACAAGATGCCAGGAAAGTGAGCAGAAACGTGGCAAGAAATGCTTTCTTGATTATGGACATAATTGTTTTTGAAGTGAACCCTTGACTTGTTCCGCCAATAAAGTTTCGCCAACAGGGGTCAGGTGAATGGCGCTATTGGTGAACTGGTCAGCGGAGACAAGGTTCCACAAGTCGAGGTAATTCCAACCTTCGGAAGCGGCGCGGGCTTGCATCATCTGCCGCCAGTCATCGTAAGCCCAGCGGGGGTAGAAAAAGTTGTAGCGCAGGTCGCTGTTTTGACCCTGGCTGATGAGCATGGGTTCATTGACGATGAGAACTGGCACGTCACCCGCAGCAGCAAGGACGGCATGGAAAACGTCAAAAGCGAGTTGAGTTTCGTCTAATTCAGGACCGGTTTGCCCATGAAAGGTGATGTCGGTATCGAAGTCGGTCTGGGCAGGAGTGTAGTCGGTAGGATAGGTCTGGTCAATGCCAGTGGCCGACCACAGCACGCCGTAGAGTTGCAGGCGAATCAGGTCTGCCAGCGCACGGCGCTGACCGATAAGGGTGCGGTCCCAAACAGTAGGGCGCACAAGGGCCGGGTCAGTAGGGTCAAGGGAGAGGCCATAGCGCTCGATCAGGTCGTCCACCCGGGCAGCGTTATTGGCAACGATGGGAGAGGAAAGTTGCTTATCGTAAGGGAAGGCTTCGAGGGTCAGGGGCCAGATGACCAGGTCTGGAGCGTAGCGCAGGGCGTAGTCGAGCACCATGAGGTCTTTGGTCAGGGAGACGGTCGGGTAGCCGAGGTTGTAAACGCGCACCAGTCGCCCGTCGCAGGTGGTCAGGTGAGCCGCGTCGAGTTGACCGGCCAAGGTCTCTTCAGGGCGCAGGAGGGTACCCCAGGTAGAGGAGTCGCCGATGATGATGACACGGAATTCGTCAGCAGGCTTGGGCCCATCAGCGATGATGTGCGAGGCGAACATGGCGTCCAGGTCAAAGAGGCTCAGGTTGTAGGCATGAGCGGGGTCCTCGCCAAAAGGAAAACGCAAGCGGCCATCGAAGAGGCGGTTGTAGAGGGAGAATTTGCCAAGATCGGGCGGGAGGGCAACCGCCAGCAAGTCAAAAACGAGGAAGAGCAACAGGCCCTTGAGCAAAACGTTGCGAAGGAAGCGCGCATCCATGTCAGGAGGCTCCAAAGAGGGTCTGGAAGAAGCGCAGGGAGGTGGCAGGGTCGGGCAAAGCAAACAGCACCCAGGAAAGGGACACAAAGTGGAAGGTGAGGACAACGCCGCCCACGTTCAAAAGTTTCTGCCAGCGGGGAGACAGAGCGGCGAAACGCGCTCGCGTGCGCTCAGACCAGCGGTTGTGGAAGAAAAGGCCGAGTCCGTTCCACAGGCCCCACAGGACGAAGTTCCATGTCACGCCATGCCACAGGCCGATGAGCACCATCGTTGCCAGTTGGGTGATGAAGATGATAACAGGAACAGAGAGCGGTTTTTTGGCCGAACGCAGGGCACGGGTGAATGGGTTGAAGAAGTAGGCACGGAACCACTGGGTGAGGGTCATGTGCCAGTTATTCCAGAATTGGGTGAGATTCGGTTTGAGATAGGGGGCATTGAAGTTTTCGGGCAGTTTGAAGCCCAGCAGCCGCCCCAGACCGATGGCGATGTCGGTATAACCGCTGAAGTCGAAGTAAAGTTGAAAAGAATAGGCATAGAGCAGGACCCACGCCCAGCCGCTGGTGTGGACCTGAACAGCGTTCGTGCCGTTCATGGCAATCAGCGCCAGGGTATCAGCAAGGGCGAATTTTTTGAACATGCCTAGCAGCAGGCGCTGGCCAGCCTCCCCCCAGTCGGTGGCAGTACGAACGGGTGAACGGCGCAGGTCTCCAACGAACCGTTCGAGACGGTCAATGGGACCCGCCGCCAGGGTGGGGAAAAAGACGATGTAGGTCACGTATTCGGCCAGAGAAACCGGCGGCAGGCGTCCGCTCTGGCGGTCGCGCAGGGTATGAAGGAAGCGGAAGGCAATGTAAGAAAAACCAAGCCAGCGAATATCAAGTGCCGAGGCGGTGGCACGCGATTGTTCGTTCAGGCTGCGCAGAAACAGGCTGGCCTGAAGGGAAAGAGAGGGAACTTTGAGAAAGACAAAGAGCAGGAGGATGAAAATAAAGGCCGCCGTGAGGGCAACTCTGGCAGGGGCAGTAAAACGCGACAACAACCAACCCGTCAGAGCAAGCAAGGCCAGGATGACCAGCACCACTTGCGTCTGCGGCGGACGGGAGGCGGTCAGGGGGAGAGACAAGCCCAGGTAACGGGTCAGCGCCAGGGCGAGGACCAGCACAGCCAGGAGGAGAGCAGCCGGCCAGTTGGTGCGCCAGGAGCGCATCTCGCGAGGGGTGGTGAGGATCCATCCCAGGACGGCCAGGCCCAGGGTCACGGTGGGCAGGTAGAAGTCGAGGCCGCGCACCGGTAAGGTCGGCTGGAGAGCATAAACCGCCAGGGCGCTGACTGCCATCAGCAGGTGGACGCGCCAGCGGTCATGGGTCACAAACCCCAGCAATGCCGCGATCACAATGAAAACGACGATGTAAACCGGCGTCATTTAGAAGCCCTGATAAATCCAGATGGGAGCGCTGGAGGCTGTCAGGATGACAAGTGCAACGAGAAGGAGCGCCAACGCCAGCGCCCAGCGATTTTCACGTGAGAAAAGCGCTTTCATTTGTAGCTGCACACCAGATATTCCCCACCCTGCTCAATCACGTTGTAAGTGCGCGCAGAGAGATCGAGTTGTTGATCTTCGCCGTTGTAGGTAGCCACGATGGCACCCGTGCAATTGACCGAGAACGTGCCATCCTCATTGGCGGTCGCAGTGCAGGCCAGGCCTTCGAGGCGTGTTTCCACTGCCTGGAGGGAATCGAGTTCCAGGATGGCAGTCGGCTCCCAGTCAGCACAGGAAAGGGAGGAGAGACGGTCAGCATCCTTGGAGACAAGGGCATTGAGGTAATCTTCTACGGCCTGTGCAGGAGCGTCGAGAGACTGTCCGCAAGCGGTCAGGAGAAGCAGGACTGTAAAAGCGAGAAGTACAAAGGGAATTAATTTACGCATAGGAATTTCCTTTCTGAAACAGGCTGGGGGGATTATACTTCAAATGACCCAATTGACAAAAGCCACCAATCCTGATAGGATAGGTCAAAATTATTCTCTTGAGGTCTCTATGACAACCGAAATTAACACCCAGGCAGTTTTTCTTACCCCTGCTGCAGCCGAGGTTGTTCGCGGCTTGATGAAAGACAACGATTTAGATGACACCTATGCCTTGCGCATTTACGTAGCCGGGCGCGGTTGCTCTGGTTATCAATATGGGATGGCATTGGACAACCGCTCCCAGGAAGATGATTTTGTCTTCGAGAGCGAAGGATTGAAGGTGATTGTTGACGCCGAGTCGTTGCAATACATGGGAGGAAGCAGGATTGATTACATTGACGACGAGCGCGGCAAAGGATTTTTGATCGAAAACCCGAATCAGCCCCCTGCCTGCTCTTGCGAGGGCGACTCTTGCGGTTGCGGCTAAAAACGAAAAATTAAGAAAACGAGGCCGGGCGATCTGCTCCGGCCTCGAGTTTTTAACAGGACCTTTTACCTGCTACCCCGGACGAAGGAAATCAACGCTCCCAGCGCGCCCAGCAAAGTCAAGAACAAGATCGCAAAGCCGACCGGAAGGCGAGAACGATTGGTGCCACTGGTGTCGAATTCGGGTAATTCGAGCGGAGGGGGCTGGGTGAAGGTGGGCAGGCGTTCGGCAGTCACTTGCAGGCCATAAATAGCCGCCGCAGTGGGGTCAATGGTAGGAGTGACGCGGGGCGTGGCGGTAGGAGGAACAGGCAAAACAGGCAAAGTAAAACCCGGAGAGAGCGAAACATACGGCGCGTAGATCCAGCCGACTCTCTCGGGAACTCCCAGGTACACAATCTGTATCCAGTTTCCATCGGGGGAATAGCCTAAGGCTGGCACTTCTTGACCAGCCAGAAGAATGCCCACTGCCGGATAGAGATACGAACTCGGGCCAGCATAGACTTCGATAATGTCACGATCCGAATAGACTTTGACGGTGGCTCCTTTCGCTGTGCCGGTGACAGTGGGGATCGAACCGGTCGGCTGCTGGGCAGAGACAGCCCCAGGCAATGAAAACTGAACCACAGAAAGCAGGATCAGCAGGCCAACCCCCACCCATAGAGCCAGACTTCGGGCACGTTGACGCCAGGGGAAATTGTCCATGCCTCAGCCTCTCCGCCGCTGGAAGGCGTTGACCAGCAATCCCAGGAAACCAATCGAAGTGAGAGCAAGAATCACTGCGCCGCTGGACACTCCCCCCCCATCCACTTCGTTTTCGTAGTGGGGAACCTCGAGCGGCGGAGGAGCGGTAAAGGTAGGCGGACGGGTGTTCGTAGGTGCCGGCTGCAGGGAAGCGACGAAATCGGGGTCAAGAGTGGGCTTTCCATAGGGAATGGCGGTCGGGGGCGGCTCAACAACCGGCAAAAAGCCGGGAGATAGGGTTACGAGGGGTGCGTAGACCCAACCAACACCGCTCCCGTCCAGCGCATCGGGATAGGAGATTTTGATCCATTCGCCGCCCGGCGAGCGGCCAATGGCTTCGACCACCGCCCCAACCGGCAGAGAACCGACAATTGGATAATAGACAGAGTTCGGACCGCCGCGCACGTTAATCGGCTCGACATAAGTGACCGTGATAAACGGACGTCCTCCCGCGGTAGGAGTCGGGGTAGAAGCCTGAAAAGCGCCAGCAGAAGAGGGAGAGGCTACCATCCAGGCAAATATCACCAGCAAAATCACGAGGAAAACAGAGATTTTTTTACAAGACATGACCAGCAACCTTGAATGGGTTTAAGCGTAAATTGTATGCAGTGAAATCGACCCGAAGAGATTATAATCTATCCCTGTATGGAACAGAGAATCTTTCACGGTGATATTACTCCTTCTGAAATTGCCCATGCTCTCCTGGCTGAATTCAATCAGGGCAACTTACGCACACAGGTGTTCGGAAAGCAGAACGACCTCATCGTGCAGGTAGCCACAGCAGAATATGCCCAATCGGGCGGCAAAACAGCGCTCACGATTACTCTGAAAACTCACACCGACGGCGTGCTGGTCCAGATTGGAGAACAAGAATGGCTCGGTGTAGCAGCGAGTTTAGGGAAAACGGTAATCGCTGCCCTGATGAACCCCATGAATTTGCTTGGACGGTTAGACGATATTGCTCAGGACATCACCAATCTGCAATTGACTGAAAAAATCTGGGAGGTCGTAGAGCGCACTGCGCAGGCAAAAGGGGCCAGCAAGATGATTTCAGAGCGCCTGAGACGGCTGACATGCGAATACTGTGGCGTGTCTAACCCGGTCGGTGAGGGAACGTGTATCGCCTGTGGAGCACCGCTTGGCAAAGTCCAGCCAAAAGCCTGTCAACACTGCGGCTTTGTGCTTCAGGGTGAGGAAAAATTCTGTCCAAATTGTGGTAAACCGATTGCTTGAAGCCTGTTTAAAAAAAGAACAGCGGGCTAACAAAAGGAAGCAGGGCGTTACCCGCCAGCCAGGTTTTGTTGCATAACAGCATACAGGCTTGCAAAATCAATCACTCGCTTCTATAATACTCCCCAATATGAAAACGATTGATGAAATTGAAGCCCGTCTGCAGTCACTGGTAGAAGAGCACCTGGTCAAGCATTTGCCTGGCTACAAGCCTGAGAAACAGATCGCTCATCTGCTGGCAACGGCCCTCTACAATGGACTGGTCAAACGCGGCAGTCTGATCAAAGCCCCCAATATCTTTGTCATCACGGCCCATCCCACCACAATTGTTGCATGGAATCGCAATCCGCGCCTGCTGGAAGAACTGGCCAACGCTTTGAACGAAACAGGAATAGAAGCAGGCTTTCGGTTCACCAATCAGGTCAAAATTCTGACCGCTGCCGATCCAAACCTGCCTCCCGGCGAAATTCGCATCAGCGCATCCATCCGGACCGGGCCTCTCACCGAAACGCGTAGCATTCCGGCTGTTGAAAAACAGGAAGGTGAGACAGAAGAAATACCACAGAATGCATTTTTTGTACTGGGAGGAACAAAAATTATTCCGCTCAACCGTTCGGTCATCAACATCGGCCGCAGGTTGGACAATCATATCATCCTTGATGACCCGCGCGTGTCGCGCTCCCATGCGCAATTGCGCATTGTCAAAGGTCGTTTTATCATCTTCGATCTGGAATCTACAGGCGGGACATACGTCAACGGCAAGCGCGTCAGCCAGGCAGTGCTCTATCCGGGCGATGTTGTTTCTCTGGCCGGGGTCATCCTGGTATTTGGGCAAGACATCCCCGCCGGCCGCGTCTCTGAAGACATGACAGAACCCCAGTCCCCTGTCTCTGCGGAACGCCCGACTGCTATCCTCAAATCTGAGGACGAAACGAACTCTGCATGAGTGGGCTGCTTGTTTTTATTTTGCGGGCGTTGCTGGCAGCGACGCTGTACGTCTTCCTGGGCTGGGCTTTGTTGATGCTGTGGCGGGAAGTTAAACAACAAGCCACGCTGCTGGCAATGAAAAAAGCCCCCTCGATTTTACTGACCGTCACCCAACCAGATCACGAACCTCGCATGCAGCACTTCAATACCGCCGAAATCGTCATCGGCCGCCACTCAACCTGTGAATGCCACGTCAACGACGACTCCGTCTCTGCATATCACGCCCGACTTCATTTTCACCACGGTCAATGGTGGCTGGAAGATTTGAAATCAAAAAACGGCACCATGCTGAACGGTGAAAAGGTCACCCTCCCCACTGTCATCGTCTCAGGAGATGAAATCCGGTGCGGTGAAACCAGTCTGATGGTCACCATCGGAAGCGATACCCCTGCAACAACCACCTCTGCGAGTGATGCCCATGAAAACGACTGAAAAAATTTCTCTGGCAATCATCGGCGGCTCCGGGCTGTATAACATGCCAGGCCTCAGCGACACCGTCGAATACGACATTGAGACTCCCTTCGGCAAACCATCTGCCCCCATCGTCACCGGCCTGCTGGAAGGGCGGCGCGTGGCCTTTCTTGCGCGGCACGGCATCGGTCACCATATCATGCCAGGGGAAGTGAACTATCGCGCTAATCTCTACGCACTCAAATCGCTGGGAGTGGAACGCGTGGTCGGCGTCAACGCCTGCGGTTCGCTGCGCGAGGATTATGCCCCAGGTCATATTGTCGTTCCAGACCAACTCTTCGATTTTACACGCGGGCGGGCGCGCTCCTTCTTCGGTGAGGGACTGGTGGCCCACATCGGCACAGCCGACCCCTTCTGCCCCGACCTTTCGGCAGGAGTCGAACAAGCCCTGATCGCCGCAGGCGCAACCGTCCACCGCGGCGGGACGTTCCTGGTCATCGAAGGGCCGCGCTTTTCGACCAAAGCCGAATCAAACACGTTCCGCAGTTGGGGCATGTCCATTGTAGGCATGACCTGCGCCCCCGAGGCATTCCTGGCGCGCGAGGCCGAAATGTGCTATGCGGTGATGGCCCATGTCACCGATTATGACGTCTGGCACATCAGCGAAGCACCGGTCAGCGTTGAAATGGTGATCCAGATTCTCAATCGCAATACCCAAACTGCGCAGGAAGCCATCCGTCATCTGTTGAAAAACCTGCCCGAAGAACGCTCCTGCACCTGCGGCCAGGCTCTCGCCTCGGCCATCATCACCAACCCGGCAGTGATTCCGCCCGAAACGCGTCAGAAACTGGACCTGCTGGTCGGCAAGTACCTGCCGCCTGCTCCGTGAGCAAACTCCTCTCCAACAGTCAGATGTCCACGCTCAGCACCTAAAAGTATCACGAGCCAACGGCCAGGTATGAAGAGCGCACTTACTTGTTCTTCATCGCTGCGTGGGGTTGTGCCAGGGGAATCACAAAGTAAAACGTGCTCCCCTGCCCCAGGGTGCTTTCGACCCAAATCTTGCCCCCATGGCGTTCCACAATAGAACGGACAATAGCCAAGCCCAACCCAGAACCGCGCTGGGCACGCGCCTCGCGTTGACTACCGCGGAAAAACTTCTCAAACAGCCGCGGCTGGTCAGCAGGCGCAATACCAATCCCGGTATCCTGAACTTCAAACTGTACCATTCTGCCACGCGGCTTGACGCGTAGTGTGACTGATCCTTGTTGCGGCGTGTACTTGATTGCATTTTCGACCAGGTTGTAAAGCGCTTGTTGCAATAACGCCCGGTCGGCGTCCAGCATTTGCGGCGTATCTTCTGCCATCTCTACCTGCAAGCGGATTTCCTTATGCTCGGCCTGCAAATGCAAAGTATTCACCACGGCCTTGACGATGTCATCTACCGCCACCTTTTCCACTTCTAAGCCAACCCCCGCCTCGATGCGTCCCAAATCGAGCAAGTTGTTGACCAGGCGCGACATACTCTCCACACCGACAATAATCTTCTGGACATAGTTGCGCTGTTGATCATTCAATTCGCCCACCATTTCCAGCATGGTGGCATAACCGCGCATCAACGTCAAGGGAGAACGCAAATCGTGGCTCACCGTGGAGACGAAATCTGACTTGAGGGCATCCAATTCTTTGAAGTGCGTCACGTCCCGCATCACGCAAACCCGCCCAACCGGCCTGTTATCGGCAATGACTGCCGAAGCCGTTGCAAAATAGACCTTGCCATCGGCCAGCACGATTTCCGCCGACTGTTTGCCGCTCCCCAGCGCTTCGAGCAAATCCCGCAATTCTTTCTGGCTGATCAACCGTTCAGTGCGCTGACCTTCCGCCGAACCGACCGGGAACCCAAGCGCCTGCCGGGCCGCCGGATTAGCCAGAATGAGACGATTCTCCTGGTCAGTCACCAGGACCGGGTCCGGCGTAGAAGCCAGAATCGCCGCCAGGCGCTGACGTCCGACCAGAGCGCTGCGATAGAGACGGGCATTCGCGGCCGCCAGCGCCGCCTGTCCTGCCAGGGTAGTTAAAAAGCGTACATCCTCTTCAGAGAACGGATGCGGCTGGTCAAACGCGGCCCACAAAACACCGTAATAGCGACTTTCGTGATACATCGCCACCGCAATCAACGCCCCCGGCCGCGGCAAATCCGGCGGCAGGTCGGGCAAACGCACCCGCCCAAAATGATTGACCACCAGACGATTCTGAGTGCGTAAGAGGGCCAGGATATACTCATCCAGATAGGCATACGTTTCACGCTGCGGCCCCAGACGGTGCGAGGAGGGAGATTTATCATCATCCAGATCGCTCCCCAATGGAGTCAGCGTAACGCTGACCGCGCTGGCACCCATCGCCAGCACTGCTTCCAGAATCGGTTGAACCGCCTCACCCATCACCAGCGTCGAGGCCACCCCCTGGCTGACCAGCAGAAGTTGGTTGAGTTCCTCCAGGCGGGCATGGAGCCGCGCCCGCATCTGCTCAAATGCCTGGCTCAATTGACCGACCTCATCCACGCCGGCAACCGGCAACGGATGGTCGAGTTGCCCCTGGGCAATTCGACCTGCCTCCACTGCCAGAGTTTGCAGCGAATGCGTCAACACTCCCAGTGTCAGGCGTAGCGAAACCATAGCAATCAGCGCCAACACCAGCACCAGAATCGTCAACGGCGCGGCAATATCGAGCGCCAACTGCTGCGATTGCTCCGCTGGAACACTGAGCACGATCCCCCACGGGTGCCCCGGCACAGGCTGATAATACACCAGCCGGCGAGTCCCGTTGGGAGCAGGCAAGTCATAGAACTGCGCCTCAGCGTTTTGTTCCCCCTCGTAACTGCCCATCAAATTTTCGCGGCTGGAACTGAAGAGAATGATCCCCTCTCCATCAATCAGCAGCCCCTCCCCCGAAAGAGTCGCCATTCCTCGCAAACTATTGATGAGCGGCTGGGTCAGAGGGTTAACCGATAAATCACTCCGTCCCAGCAAAATACGCTGGGGCACCCCATCTGCATCCACAATCGCGGTGATAAAACTGATGCGCGCCGCTTCTCCACCGGCTGCCGGAGGAATCGTGTAAAACTGGGTTGCCATGCCTTTCATGGCCAGCATCACCCCTGTCATCTCCTGAGGCATGAGGGCCAACTCTGCTGGAGAAGCAGAAGGATAAGAGGCCAGCAAATTTCCCTGCAAATCAAGAACAAATAACGCATCAAAATAAGGGACAACCCGAATTTGTTCATCGAGCGCCGCAATCAACAATTCGCCCGATTCCGACAACAGACGGGGATCGCTGGCCAGCCGCCCGCTCAAATTGTGCCCGGTTTCCAGGAAAAACGGCACACTTTCGGCAGCAGCCTGTGCGGTGCTCGAAAGCCGGTCTCGAATCATGCGCCGGGCAGCGTTGCCAGCCACGATCCAGTTTCCCAAAATGAGCAAAACGAGCAACGCGGCCAGAAACGTCCCCACCCCCAGCAAAATGCGCACCTGCAGGCTGCGTTCTCCCGGCGACGGCTCCAGCGGTCGCTGCTCTCCCCAGGCACGCGGCAGGGCTATGGCAAGCACCTGGGCAAACAGGCCGCCCACCACCAATTCCCCCAGCATCACCAGAATGGCCGGACCAGCATTCGTTAACGCATAATCAAGCCGCGCCGCGACAGTATCGGAGACCGAAAAGAACGCCCCCAGCGTGAACAACGGAGCATAGACAGCCGCCAGCACCGGTGCGACCACAATCGGCTGACGCATTGCCCGGTAAAAGAACGTGCGATAACGCTGCCGCACGGCCCCACTAAACAAAACCGCCAGAAACGCCGGTTCAAGGACAAAAAAGAGATTATGCGCATCCCAAACGCTGCGCGTCAGCCCGGTCAACAGGCCAACAATCAGGGCGTCAATTGGCCCCAAAAAACCGCCTGCCAGCATCCACGGCAAGGCCCCAAAGAACATCAGGGCCGGGCTGTGTGGACCCGAAGGGATTCCCGGCTCTGGCAGAGCCGACCCTGCCGGCAAACGCACGCCGAGAAACAAATTGGTCAACGGTACAAGCAAGATGAAGAAAAACAACAACCCCCACCGGCTTTTGCCGCTTTCCTGCATCAGCCGCCAGCGCCACGCCAGGCCAATCTCGACCCCCAAAAGTACCAACCATCCCGTCCACCCCAACCAGGAGGTCAGAGGTTTGATATAAGCAAAATTCAGCAACAAAGTCAAAATTGGCGCAATCATGGCTGAATGCGAGCATTATAGCATGACCAGGCAGTCAGGTCACGTCTTCAGGCATAGGATTTTCGAAATTGACTTTCCCATACACGCCGCGATACTCTTCCGGAAGGAGCGCAGCCAATGCCTCCATGATGGTCTGCGTCCCCGCGGCAAGCGCCGCCGGTTCTGGCACCTGCTTGGGCAAGAAAAACGGCTTGCCCACCGTCAAGGTCACCCGCGTCCGGCGCAAACGCTTGAGATTTCCATAAATTCGCCAGTTCTCCGTCCCCGTCAGCGCCACCGGCACGACCGGCACTCCCGATGCAATCGCCAAAAACGCCGCCCCCTCTGTGCCACGCTCCAGCGCACCGGTCAGCGACTGACGCCCTTCTGGCGCAAGAATCACCCGTCGCCCTTCTCGCAACGCGCGCAAAGCACTGATCAGCGCCCGTCGATCCGGTTGGCCACGGTGAATATAAATCACGCCAATTGCATCCATCACCCAACGCAGGGGCAAAATCTCGCGCAACTCAATCTTGGCAATGGCTTCAGGAAAATCGGGCAGATTGGCCAGCACAACGACCGCATCGGCATCCCCCAGGTGATTAATCGTCACCAGCGCCGCCCTGTCGGCTGGATAATTCTCCAGACCGCGCACTTCACAGCGGGTACAGACGGCCACCAGGCCCCGGCACAGGACTTTGACCAAACGCCGCGCCAGGCGTCGGGTCAATGTCAGGGGCGGCAAACGCACCAGCGACGGCTGCCAGACAGCGCTGACAGGTTTCTCAGTCGGGGAAAATCGCGTTCCCGGCATAGACCCCACGATACTCTTCAGGCAACAAACCAGCAATATGACGCATCACCAGATCGGCATTGGCCTGGCGCCCCTCACGCCGCTCGCCACCGCTCCCCGTCAGCGGTGGAAGAAGGAGCGGCTGGCCAATGTGCATCTCCAGGCGCGGACGCTTGAGCCGGCTGGCCTTCTGCCAGAAATCATCCGTCGTCCCCACAATGCCGACCGGCAGGACGGGCACGCCCGTTTTCTCCACAATGTAGGCAATGCCCGGCCTGGCACGCCGCAGTCCCGGCACGTGAGAACGCCCCCCCTCTGGCGCCAGCAAGATCGGATAACCCGCCTCCAGAGCCGCGGTCACCGTTTCAAACAAAGCGCGGTCATACTCGCCGCGGTGGACCTGAATCCCACCCCATAAGCGAGCCAGGATATTTTGCCCCGGCTTGCTCCACACTTCCACCGCCCCCATCACCTCCACCTGCTCTGGCCAGAACACGCCTGCAAAGGGAGGGTCAAAAATCGAAACATGGTTAATGGCCACCAGGTAAGGCCTGCCACGAGGGACGTTCTCGAGGCCAGTAATCTCAATTTTCGCCAGGATATGAAACAACGCTCTAAAAACTACCCGCACCAGCGGACGCGCCAGCCAGCGCCGCCACCACGCTACGCGATAGGGTCTTCCTTGCGGCATAAAGCCTCCACACGCGCAAAGACTTCATCAGCAGTAAGTTTATCTGAATCCAGGATAATCGCATCCTCCGCCGGTCGCAAGGGCGCCACCGCCCGACCGGAATCAATTTCATCCCGACGACGCACCCCGGCCAGCACCTGCTCATAATCCGCCTGCTCGCCGCGCTGAATCAATTCCAGGTAACGGCGGCGGGCGCGCTCCTCAGCCGAGGCGTCGAGATAAATCTTCAACTCTGCTTCCGGCAGGACAACCGTACCAATATCGCGACCCACCATCACCACCCGCCCGCGCAGACCGATGCGCCGCTGCTGCGCGGTGAGCGCCCGCCGCACCCCGGCATACGCCGAGACGGGCGAGACATTCGCGTCCACTTCCGGGCGGCGCGTTTCCCAGGTGACGTCCACCCCATCGAGCAAGACATCACAGGGGCGGCCATCCTGACGCGAGGCAGGGCGCACATCAATCTGCACCGACTCGGCCAGCGCCGTCACCGCCGCCTCGTCCGAAATCGGGATCCCGCGCTGCAACGCTGCCCAGGTCACAGCGCGGTACATCACGCCTGTATCGAAGAAAAGATACCCTAACGCATCGGCCAACCTGCGTCCGAGCGTAGATTTGCCCGACGCCGCCGGGCCATCAATTGCAATCGTGCTTGGAATCGGCATAAGATCATCGTCCAATCAGGGAATGAGATTTGAGTTCGGCGGCTCCAGCATCAAATCGGAGCGCACCCACAGCACAATATCCTCTTGCTGCAAAGGCATCTGACGATACAAAAACCACTTGTACCAGAGCGCAACCGAGGCCGCCTGCCAGTCACCCTTTTCGCGCCAGACAAACGGCGCCCCGCGGTAATCAGCCGTCAGGGTCAGATCCACGCCGCTCGGCGTGATCACCAGCGCGGTCGTCTGATCAGGGGCCAGGGCCGGCACCTCGTCCACCTGCCAGTCGCGGAACATCCAGCGCAGCGCCGCCGAGTCCACGCCGACAACCGTCAGCGGCAAATCAGCCTCCACGCCGGTATTGTACAGCGAAAGTTCGTTCGCCACCTTGAGCAACAGTTCCGCCCGCCCCAAACGCGGCTCGGGATACCATAACTCAACGGTGCGCGGCTCGCGAATCTGCGCCGCGCCGGTTGCCGTCGAAAGCGTGAAGAAGACCAGCGGGACCAGCACCCCCCACACTGCCCCCAGGCGTGCCTCTTCTGCTGACCAGCCCGTGCCAACGAGCAAAATCAGAATCACCCCTACCAGCGGCAAAATCAACAAAATCAGCCATTGCCAGCGATACGCCGGATTCGTCAGGTCAATCGTCGTCAGGCGGGTCATCATCATCCAGGTAATCACCGCCAGCACCCAAACAAAAAACATCGTTCCCCCCACCACCCATCGGCTGTAACCTTCAAAATCGAAATGGCGAGCCACTTCCACCGCTGCCAGTGCCCAAAGCGGCAGCAGCAGCCAGCCCCAATCCGACACCTGGTGCCCCGGATAGATCACCGTCAACACGAACGTCCCCAGCGCCCAAAACGCCAGCGGTCTCCTGGCAGCATCCTTCTGAAAAACAACACGCCCGGCGGCCCACAACCCAAAGGTCAGGGGCAACAACTCATACGCCGGGAGCGCCAGAAAGAGACGTCCCAGCGAGACATCCGAAAGCATAACCCAGCCTCGCAAGAAAGCAACGAAAGAGGCAGCAAAGGCTGCCAGGCCTTGAGGAGAAAACAGAAACAGCGTGCCCACGACCAGGAACGTCCCTGCTCCCCAGCCGAGTGCTGGCCGAAGGGACTCCAGGCGAACGGGAGCAGACCGGGAGCCTGCTCCGGTTTCCCCGGCTGCAGACTCGGCCTCTGCTTCCACCGGGGAAGGCGGTGCAGGCAGCAGTCGCGAAAAGCCCCAGCCGAGTGCCAGCCCGAGCAGGCCGAACCAGACCGACGGTCCCGCCAGGAGCGTCAGCCCGCCTAAGATGCCGGCCAGGGCACGGCGTCCATCCAACCAGAAAACGATGGTCAGAATCAGGAAGGTAATTGCCAGCATCGGGCCATCTGCCTGGCGGGAGAGGGCGTTCAGGCCCGGATCAAGCGCCCAGCCAAAAGCCAGCACCAGTGCCGCCACCCGCCCCAACCGGCGGCGAAGAAACCAGGGAGCCAGAACCAGCGCGCTGCCCGCCAGCGCCGGCCAAAAGCGCGCCCAAAAGTCGCTCGCCCCAAAGAGGGCGAAGAGAATGGCCGTCAGGTGCAGATAGGCCGGGGTCGGGCCGAGGGCGGGATGGTCTCCCTCGACAATGGCCAGGGCTTGCAGCGCCCCTTCTGCCTCAAAATCAGTCAGAGGCAGGGCGCCGAGATAAAGAAATCGCAGGCCGAGGGCAATCGCCAGAGCCAGTGCGTAGAGAGCATGTTCAAGCGTAACAGTGCGGGAAGACATGGGAGTTATTTTATCAGAAGTTTGAGAATTGCCAGCGTCTCCTGCTTGCCGCCCAGGCCATTTTCCCCGCCCGGCCCAACGCAAGAAGGACAGCCATCCTCGCAGGGACAGGTGCTCACCAGTTCCAGCGCTCGCGCCAGCAGGTCGGCGTGCATCTCATACAGGCTCTGGCTGAAGCCAATACCCGCCGGGACCAGATCATAGAGAACGATAGACGGCTGGGGAAAGGCCTGCGACTGCACCGGTTCGAGATGCTGTCCCAGGTCGGCGGGGTCGCACATCAGGAAGAGCGGAGCCAGGTTGCCGAGGACATAGGCCAACCCGGCCAGCCCGCTGCGGACGCGCACGTTCTTCTCCGCCTGGCGGTGACACGCGGGACAAAGGGTGATCAGGTTGGCAGGATCATTCGCCTTCTTGCGCACGATACGCCCCTGTTCATCACGGAACATGCGGAAGGGGATTTTGTGATGCACATCGTGCTGACGCCCTTCTTCGGGCCGCCCGCAAACCTGGCAGCGATAGTCGTCACGCGCCCGCACCAGGTCGCGCAGGCGCGGCCAGTCGGGGCCGTAATCGTTAGGGGCATTGGTCCACAAGCCTTCGGCGCTCAGGCGCTCCACGGTAGAGTCGGCAATGGACAGCCAGTAGCCGGTGGTTTGCAGGGTCGTCGCAGGCAGGTCCAGCGGCTCCTCGCCGAGAGTTTCGCGGCTGTACCAGCGCAATTTGCGGTAACCGACGACCTGGGTGGTGACCTGTAACTCGCCCCAGCCTTTGGCGTGGGTAATTTCCCCGCTGGCCGCGCTCAGAAGCGCCTCCTGCTGGCTAACCGATAACACCTGAATATCCGTCTGCTTGAGCGGCTCGGTGAAGTAATCGCCATCAAAGGGGCGCAGGTGAGCCGTCTTCTGCTCCAGGTCGAGGCGCTCGACCAGGTAAGTATGTGCCTCGTGCAGATAAACCGCGCCCGGATGCACCATCCAGAAGGCCGATTCTCCATCCACGATCCCAATCGTCTGTTGTGCCTCTGCTGTTTGCCGCCCGCTGTCAGCCGTCTGCAGGACGTAGGTCTCCGGCGATGCAGAGCGCAGGGAAATATTCGCGGCCGGGTACGAGTCGGACATCCAGTAATAACGGTCTTGCGAGCGGTGGGCCTCACGGTTGGCAACCAGGAAGTCAAGGAACTCGTCCACATTCAGGTTGCCGAAGGTTTCACCCCGGCGGAAGGGCAGTTCAAACATGGCGCAGTGCAGGTGTTCGAGCAGAATGAGCAGATGGTCGGGGTTGATGAGCGCCTGCTCCGGCGAGCGAGCAAACAGGTAGTCCGGGTGGCGGGCGAGGTACTGGTCAATCGGATGGGCCGAGGCGACCAGAACCGCCGCGGCGGGCGCGGACCCGCGTCCGGCGCGGCCGGCCTGCTGGCGCGCGCTGGCGACCGTCCCCGGGTAGCCGACCAGGACGGCAGCCTCCAGCCCGCCGATGTCAATGCCCAGTTCGAGGGCGTTGGTGGCCACGACCGTCCGCACCGTCCCGTCGCGCAGACCTTTTTCGATCTCGCGGCGCTGCGCAGGCAGGTAGCCGGAGCGATAGCC